>NZ_CP046455.1:621837-932755 GCF_009734425.1 Corynebacterium occultum | reverse complement strand
GGCGATGTTCCAGTCTTCGACACGGGAGTCGATGATCTCGATCGCGAGGTGGGTGCTTCCGATCGCGGCGGCGACCTGTTCGAAGGAGGCGTCCGCGGGCAGGTCGTGGGCGAGGATGAACGCGAGTTCGGGTTCGACCTTCGGGGCGATGAACTGGTCCACCTTGATGTTCGCACCCTGGTGGTAGACGAGGTCATCAGTGAAGAATCCGAAGTCGGGGCTGTCGACACCGAGCTGGCGCTGCATAGCCAACGAGGTCAGACCAATCTTGCGTCCGACAACGGTACGGCCCTGGGTGGTGAAGGCTTCTTCCTGGAGTTGCTGGATCCGGTAGGCACCGGCCAGGTCCAGGCCCGGGATGGTTTCCCTGGGAGGGGTGATCGGTTCACCGGTGGTGTACGCGGCCAGGAAATCCTCGGCCACGGACTGCAGAACAGCACTAGTAACAGTTGTCATGGAGTTTCTCCTTCTGAAGAGACGGGTGTTGGTTACTTCGCGTACATCAGGCCGAAGCCGGCGACGAACTCAGGGATCGGACGGTAGAACTCGTAGTCGACCTGGAAGTTTCCGTTGGCCTTGGCCAGTGCCGAGAACCCGGCAACCCAGGTGCGGACCTCGTGGGAGGAATGGCCGGCATCCTCATCCATCTGATCAGCGGTGTAGGAATCGAAGAGGGTGGTGTCCTGGGCGGCCGCAGTGCAGTCCGCCATGAACTTCCGGTCCCACTCCGGGTTGATGTCGATGATGCCGGTGGCGGTGGTGGCCTTCTGACCGGCGGATACCACCCGTGCCTCGCGGGCGTCGCGGTCAGCCTGGTCGGGGTGGCCGTGGAGCAGGAAGTCCTTCTGCTGCTCAGTGGCGATCTCCCAACGCGGCAGCGGCGGGTCATGGGAGAGGCCACCGGAGGCGATCATGAGGATTCGTTCATCGCGTCCCTGTGCCCACTCCCCCACTAGCTCACCGAGCTGACGGATGCGCTCCATCGGGGCGAAGGGACGGGCGACTCCGTTGACGAAGATCGGGATGACCGGCTTGGTGTCGAGGCCGCCGAGCAGGATCTCCAGAGGCTGAGCACCACCGTGGTCGATGACCATCTCGCGGGAGATGGCGACGTCGACACCGTGGTCGATGACGAACTGACCCAATTCCTCAGCCAGTTCCACCGGGACGTTCAGCGGGCCAGCGGTGGTCTTGTAGTCACCCATGGATTCAGCGGTGTAACCGATGCAGTACTGGGGAAGCAGATCATAGAAGAAACCATTGAAGTGATCAGGGGTGAAGACGATCACCAGGTCCGGGTTGAATTCCGCGACCTTCTTACGCGCTTCATCGAAGGCGACGTTGAGCGCAGCGTCGACCTCCGGCTGGGGGTCGTTGATTCCCAGCAGCGGACTGTGGGACATGGCGATTAGGGAAACGCTCATTGACGGGGCTCCTCTGGTTCGAAATCTCTTTATCAACCCCGGAACACATCCAGTGATCCGGTGCACATGAGGGAGTCTATGGAACACCGGTCACTGAACCCAGCACTGTTCCGTGGACTGGAACGGCAAAAACCCACCCCACAGAGGGGATGGGCTTATCATTGCCACACGTGCCGGAAAGCTCAGGCCCTAGAGGGCCGTCGGATCCATCCAGAAGAGCTCCCAGCCATGTCCTTCCAGGTCATCGAAGGCGGCACCATACATCGGCCCCTGTTCCTCCGGCTCCCGGGTGACCTTGCCCCCAGCCTGACGCACCCGACGGATCAGTTCATTGACATCCTTCCGGCTTCCCACATCAAGCGCGTTGAGCACCTCACGCGGTCCCTGGGCCGGAACGCTCTCCCTATCGTGGAAGGAGTTGAACTTCTCCCGCTCCAGGAGCATGAGCACAATATGCTCAGTGACCTCGAAGGAGACGGTGTTTTCATCGCTGAACTGGAGATTCTGCCGAAAACCCAGGGCCAGGTAAAACTCCCGTTGGGCGAAAAGATCATCGACCGGCAGGTTGACGTAGATGCGGTCGTGTTTGAGTTGGATGGGTTGCGGGACGCTCATGACGGCTCCTCTTTCACTGCCCCTCTCAGAGGCAGTTGACGGTGATTTCACCGAGGCTCTTGAAGCGGGCGGTGTACTTCGACCCGGGATTGAGGAACACCGCGTCCGTCAGCGCCCCAGTGAGCACGATGGTACCCGCGGGCAGGGACTGGCCACGGGTGGCGATCTCATTGACCGCATCAACCACTGCCTGTGCCGGGTCGCCGAGGACGGCGGCACCGGTGGCGGTGGCCTGCACCTCGCCGTCGACAAGCAATTCCACCGGCTCATTGATCAGGTCAAACTCGCCGACCTTGATGTGGGTTTTGCCGAGGATGAACCCTGCGGAGGAGGCATTGTCCGCGATAACATCCGGGAGTGCGAAGTTGAAGTCACGGTAGCGGGAGTCGATGATCTCGAAGGCGGCGGTGATGTGGGAGGTGGCTTCCTTGACATCGTCACGGGTGCAGTTCGGCCCCTTGAGTTCCCGGCCGAGAATGAAAGCGATCTCGGGTTCGATGCGCGGGTGGATGTAGTTGGCGACCTTGACGGGTTCACCATTGCAGCACTGATGGGCGTCGGTGAGCCAGCCGCTCAGCGGCGCATCGACATTCATCTGCTCCTGCTTGGCTTTGCTGGTCAAGCCGAGTTTGAAACCCACGATCTCTTCTCCGGCGGCAATCTTTGCCTCGATCAATGTGCGCTGCACCTCATAGGCGGTCCCCGCATCCAGGCCCGGCCACTCCGTGGTGACCCGACCGCGCTCTTCGCGGCGGTTTTCAGCCTGAAGCAGTGCGTCCACTGCGGATTCAACATCATTGATCGGCATGTGCGCCACCTTTCTCTTTGCCCCGGGAAGTGGGCTATGTCATGTCCTATATTATCGAGGTTAACGCTCCCCACCACAATCGGGGGAATCGACCCACCAGGACGGAGATCTTCTCCCTCATGAATGCCCGAAAATTTCCCCCTCCCCCACCAGAACATCTTGTCGATGATTCCAGCCACCCCCGGATCCTGAGCCCCATCGACATCTACCTCGACACCGAATCCGCCCGTAGCGGTCTGTTCACCATGGCTTTTGTGTTTAGCTTCTCCAAAACCCAGAGCCCCAGGTCACTGCTGCTCTCCCACGGCCAGGAGGAGAAACCTGGCGAGGTGTGGGTGGAGGCGGATGATCCGGAGCATGGTTTCCACGCCACCGGGGTGCACTGGGAGATCAACGGATTACTGCTCCGGATAGAACTGACGGACGGCCACACCTTCCACTGGAATGGGCAGACCTCGGTGACGGTGGAGCTGATGGAGTCCCGCGCCCTCGGGGTCAACACCTGCCTGGAACAGATTTTCGCCGAACCCGATGAGGAGATCAGTGACCTGGTGCGGCGGCAGCGCTCCAGTCATCCCGAGGACAGCAGCAACTTGGAGCAGTAGATTGCGTCGTGTTAGCCTTGATCCCGTCTCGGCGAGGGCACCTTCCGGTGCCGTTATCGACGCGATTGTGTTTCTCATGCTTGTCCTGCGGAACTTCACCCTGGCGTGGAGTCGCGGATATTTTTCAAGCCTGCGAAGACTCGACGAGAACATTGTTTTCGACAGTCGGTCGCAGGCTTTTGTCGTTCCTCACCAGGGGATCAGACTGATGCGGCCGAAGAACTTCATTCATCTTTAAGGATCCTTATATGTCTACACAGTACCCCACCGTCCCGGCCGCTATCCGTACCGAGTTCGGCAAGGGCTTCGCCCGTCGCCTGCGCGTCGCCGGCCAGGTCCCCGGCGTCGTCTACGGCCCGACCACCGAACCGATCCACTTCTCCGTGGATCGCATCGCCCTGACCGCCGTCGTCCGTAACGACGGCGTCAACGCTGTCATCGAGCTGGATGTTGAGGGCGAGAAGCACCTCACCATGATCAAGCACATCGATCAGAACGTCCTGACCTTCGACATCGACCACATCGACCTGCTCGCCATCAAGCGTGGCGAGAAGGTTGAGGTTGAGGTTCCGCTGCTGCTCGAGGGCGAGTCGACCCCGGGCACCCTGGCCGTCCAGGAGACCGACACCATCCGCATTGAGGCTGACGTCCTCAACATTCCGGAAGAGCTCACCTTCTCCGTGGAGGGCCTGGATGTCGGCGAGCGCATCACCGCCGTCGACATCGCCATCGGCGATGCCACCCTGATTGATGAGGCTGATCTGCTGATCGCCACCATCGTCTACCCGGAGGTCGAGGAAGAGGAGACCGCTGAGGGCGAAGAAGAGGCAGCTGCCGATAAGGAGTAATCCTTTTCCGCATAGCGCCACTGCGCTGAGCTGAAAAAGACCCGGGCTGACAGGAACTTTCCTGTCAGCCCGGGGTTCTTTTCTCCCCTGGGGGCGTAGCGATCAGCGGCTGATGATCTCCTGCATGTAGGGGGCGATGACATTCGGGGAGATGCGGCAGTCCAGAACATAGGTGCCTGGCTCCCCGCGCTCCAGCCACTCCCGGAAATCCCGGAGATCGCCCAGTTCCCGCACCACCTTCGTTTCCGCCCCGAGCGCCCCCAGGACAGCAGCGAAGTTGATCTCCGGGATCAGCATCGCAGTTTCTCGCAGGCCTCTGCTGCCGTACTGGTGAATCTCGGCACCATAGGCGGCATCATTGAGGACGATGACCAGGCCGCGGTGGGCGGTGCGGATGAAGGTTTCGGCATCGGCCAATGCCATCACTCCCCCACCGTCACCGGTGACCAGCACCGCCAGCTTCTCCTCACCGGCTGCGGCGGCGACACCCACGGCCGTCGGAAAACCCAGCCCAATGGACTGGAAGGCAGTGCCGAGCAGGACAATATTGTCCGGGCCCGCCAGGTCCAGATAGGTGTTCGGCCAACCGATGAAGTGCCCACCATCGGTGGCGATGAGTTTCTCGGCGGGCAGGATCTGGTTGAGTTCCCGCATCAGGCTGCGCGGATCCAGGCGACCATCCGGGGCCAGTTCATCCCCCGCGGGACGGGCCTGCGGATCAGCCACCAGGTGGAACCGCTCCCCCGCCTCATATCCCCGCGCATGCAGTTGCGCCAGCACCTCCGCGCTCACCGCGGCCGCATCCCCCTGCTGGAAATCATCCACCCTGGGATGGGTGGCTGCCGCGGCCAGATCCACCTGAAACACCCTGGCGCTTTCCCCGAAGGCCTCCCCGAAGGCCATGGTGAACTGGTTGAGACCGGCACCGAGCACCAGCACCACATCAGCACGACGAATCTCTGCAGCGGAGCCTTCCGCCGCAAAACCACCGCAGACACCGAGGTCCCGAAAGTTTCCGGAGGCATTGAAAAGGCCTCGGGCCGGGGCGCTGGTGGCCACATCGGCGTGCAGCAGATCCGCCAGGTCCCGGATGCTTTGCGACGCCCCACGGGCACCGCGGCCCGCCAGGAGGAGGGGATGTTTCGCCCCGGACAGTGCTTTCACCAGCTCGCTGACATCAGGGGTGTCGACCACTTTCCCGGGTGCCGGTTCATAGCTGTAGGCAGCTTCCAGCTGCGGATCAATGGCGGGAGCCGCAGCCAGGTCATAGGGGATCTCCAGCACCACGGGAATTCGGTGTTCCAGGGCATGACGCCAGGCCCGCAGGGTCACCTCCCCGACATCCCCGGGGTGGACGGTGAAGGTGTCCACACCCACGGCGCGGGCGAGCGCCTGCTGGTCGACGTCGAAGTCCCGGGGGCCGGTGCTGGGCTCCGTGCCGACGACGAGGATGAGTGGGGTCCGGGAAAGCGCGGCGTCGGCAAGCGCGGTGAGGGTGTTGGTGAAACCCGCACCATAGGTGGTGGTGGCCACCGCCAGTCGGCGGCTCACCCGATGGTAGGCGTCAGCGGCGGCGACGCTGGCCACCTCATGACGAACGGGGATGATGCCGTGCCCCAGCCGATCCAGGGCATCCACGAACCAGGCGTTGCCATTTCCCATGAGGCCGAAGAAATGATCCACCCGGGGAATGAGGATGCGGGCGATGCCTTCTGAGATTGAGTACACAACGGTCTCCCTTTGATGTGCCCGCGAATCCTGGGGGACGGAGATTTCCACCGGGCCATAGGTGTTAGTGCCCCTTTTCCAGATACCCCCATGGTAGTGCAGTCTGAAACTTCCTCACCCCACCTGCGGCCCCCGGCCGTTCCCGGGCTGTGTCACAATGACTGCCGTGACTGACAACTCCATGTTCCTCATCGTCGGCCTGGGAAACCCCGGTCCGAAATACGCCGACACCCGGCACAACATAGGTTTCGGGGTGGTGGATGAACTAGCCGGCCGTGCCACCCCCATGCCCGCCAGTTTCAGCGTGCACAAGCGCTCCAACGCCGAGATCGCTGAAACCCGACTAGGCCCCGCGAAAGTGGTCCTGGCCAAGCCGCGGACCTTCATGAATCTCTCCGGCGGGCCGGTCAAGGCCCTGGCTGACTTCTTCAAGATCCCCCCGGCGCAGATCATCGTCATCCACGATGACCTGGATCTGGATTTCACGGCGGTGAAGCTGCGTCCCGGCGGTGGGGACCGTGGCCATAACGGGCTGCGCTCCACCACCAAGTCATTGGGAACGAAGGACTACCAGCGGCTCTCGGTCGGGATCGGTCGCCCACCCGGTCGAATGGATCCGGCTGACTTCGTGTTGCGACCCTTCGCCCGCAGTGAGCAGGCTGATCTGCCGATCATCTACGCCGATGCCGCGGATCTGATCGACACCGTGATCGGGTCGGGGCGTCGATAAGCGAAAAAGGGCGGACCACCCTCTCGGTGGTCCGCCCTTTTGGCGCTCAGTGGTGTTGAGCAGAAACTACACGGTCAGCTCATCAGTCTCCTTGCTGTCACGCTGGCGGGAGATCTTGTGGATGTTGTACTCCCACTCCTGCAGCTCGGCCGGCAGATCACCCTTGGAGGGATCCTTCAGGTACTCGCGACGGTCAGCGTCGTAGTCCCACAGCCAATCGGCGTATTTGAACCAGCCGGTGCCCTCAGCAGCACGGAAGGTCTCGTTACGGATCAGGCGGGAAATGCCGTCAACGTGCCAGAGCTCGCCCCAGAAACGGCCGGTGGTCTGGATCCGGGCACAGCGCGGTGCTCGCTCAGCGGAGACATCACGCAGGACCTCGCCCCAGTTCAGCTCGCCCTGGGCAGCAGCCTGGGAAGCGTAGAGCGCCAGGCACTCGGAGTCCTCCATGGCCATGACGGCACCGGAAGCCAGGTACTGCAGCGGGGGGTGGGCAGCATCGCCCATGACGATGATGCGGTCGTTGACCACCCAGTCCTGCAGCGGCTCACGGTCCGCCATCTGCCACCAGGTGTTCAGCCACATGCGGCCCAGCCGGGACTGGATGAACTCATTGGTGTGGTCGAAGGCGTTCTTGAACTCCTCGTTGTTGCCCCAGTCCTCCGGCACCTCGTCACCGCTGACCAGGGAATCGAGGTAGCGCGGGGACTGGAAGACAGCCACCTGGTTGAGCAGCTCGCCGCCACGCAGCGGGTACTGGATGAAGTGGCAACGCGGGCCGATGTAACCGACCACCGCGTTCAGGTCCTTCATGGCCTCGTCCTCGGCCAGCGGGGAGGTACCGCGGTAGGCGACGTAGGCGGAAGGTACCGGCTCATCCTGGGCGATCTTCTTGCGGAATGCGGAGTGGGTGCCATCGAAGGCGACCAGCAGGTCGGCGCGGACGAACTCACGCTTGCCCTTACCGCTGTTGTCCTCACCCTCACGGTGCTCGATCTCGACGGTGACACCCTCATCATCCTTGACCGCATCGTGGACGTGGATGCCGTTGACCAGGGTGGCGCCAGCTTCCTGAGCTGCCTCGACCAGGATGGCCAGCAGATCGGAACGGTGGATGACCAGGTAAGGGGCACCGTAGTGCTCCTTGAATTCCTCACCGAAGTCCATGGTCAGGATGGTTTCGGTGGTGATGGCATCGCGGAACTGCATTTCCTTGGGCAGGTAACCCGCCGCAAAGACCCGTTCCTTCAGTCCCCACTTCTCCAGCATCTTGACGCCGTGAGGGCCGATCTGCAGGCCTGCACCGACCTCCTTGAACTCAGGTGCCCGCTCGTAAAGGGTCACCTCGGCACCACGCTGGGCGAGCGCCAGGGCGCCAGAGGCACCGCCGATGCCGCCGCCGGAGATGATGATCTTCTGGCCCTTCAGGTCCTCAGAATTGGGAAGAGAGGTCAAAGACATTATGTGGATTTCCTTTCCAAGGGATGATCAAAGACAAGCTACGTGAACTGAGAATTACTTGATTGATTCAGTAACAGTGTATCGAGAAGAGGCCTTGTTGCTGATGCTGAGGAGGATGACCAACGCCACCGAGGAGAGCAGCGCCGAACCACCGAAGAGCAGGTAGCTCGACCCGACGCCCAGGCCCCAGCCCAAGAGCAGACCGGCCAGCTGGGGTGCCAGCACAGCTCCCAGACGGCCCACGCCCAGTGCCCAACCCAGGGCGGTACCCCGCAGGTTGTGCGGGTAGAACTGGGCGACGGCCGAGATAATCAGGATCTGGGTGCCGTGGGTGCCCACGCCAGCCAGGATCAGGATCACGTACACCATGGCGACCGAGGGTTCGGTCAACAGCAGGAGCAGGGCAATACCTGCGACACCGGCAGCCACCGCACCAGAACGCAGCGGACCGAACTTATCACCCGCCCATGCGGTGACGATGGAGCCGATGACTGCACCGAGGTTAAGTGCCAGGGTGAAGTTCAGGGCGGCACCGAAGTTATAACCGGCCTCCTGCATCAACTTCGGCAGCCAGGTGCCGAGACCGTACCAGGCCAGCAGGGTGACGAAGGTTGCGACCGCGAACCAGATGGAGATCGTGCGGTAGCGATCACCCAGTAGATCCTTGAAACCAACCTCGCCACCGGTTTCCCCGGCTGCAGCGGCCCGGGCGGCATCTCCCTCCCCCTCACGCGCCGCATAATCGGCCTCGATATCGCGATCATTCGGGATCACCTTCATGGCGAGCGGCAGACCGATGACGATCGGAACCAGAGCCAGCAGGAACATGAAGCGCCAGCCCCACTCATCATGAGAGGGAACGATGAACTGGGCGAGGACGGCTGCGATGGAGCCACCGATCGGCACACCGGACATCATCACGGTGGACCACTTGGACATGGTGTTACGGGGAACAAGGTCTGAAACCATGGCGTTTACCGAGGGAACCAGTCCACCCAGACCGATGCCCGCCAGCAGGCGGAGCGCACCGAAGACCCAGGGGTTGGGTGCGAAGGCGCAGAGCAGAGTAAAGATGGAGAGCACGATCACCGAACCGATGACGGCGGCCTTGCGCCCCACCCGGTCAGAGAGCCTTCCGATCCAGACCGCGCCGATGACCATGCCGACGAAGGCGGTGGAGCCGATGGTGCCGGCGGTGCCGGCAGAAAGATTCCACGTCTCCATGAGGGATGCCTGCACAGTGCCGTAGACGATGAGGTCATAGCCATCGAAGACGACGAAGAACCAACCGAGGAGCACGGCGGCCAGTCGCTTGCCACCGATGCCGAGGATCTGGAAGCGGTTTTCTGATGCACCGATTCCATGAGGAGCGGGCACTGTGACGTTATCACTGCCCGTCCGCTGTGAGTTTGAGGGAGATGCCATATGAACATGATCGGGGTGACAGCGGTTACAATCAAAGTCATTCCACATAGCGGAAGGATTGAATATTTATCATCTAGGATCCACCCACGGCCCACCCCCGAAGGAGTATCTCCAATCGGTGGACCTCGCTCTCCTGCTGATCCTGGCACTGCGGGATGCCGGGACCCTGACGGTCTCCGGCGCTGCTGAAGAGCTCGGCATCAGTCAGTCCACAGCCCACCGTTCCCTCGCCATGCTGGTCTACCGCGGTTTCGCCATCCGGAGCGAATCCCGCACCTACCTGCCCGGTCCGGTACTCTCCGCCACACTGCTGGAACCCGGTGTCGGTGGCGAACTAATCGAAGTGTGCCGAAGGTACATGGAGGCCATCACGAAGGACACCCAGGAGACCTGCCACTTGATGGTGATGTCGGGCAATAAGGTCCATTTCCTACACACCACCGAAAGCCCCCTCCCGGTTCGGGTGGGCAACCGACGCGGCCAAGTGATGCCGGCCGAGCAGAACTCCGGCGGACTGGCCATGCTCGCCGAATTTTCCTCATCTGAGCTGCGGGTTCTCTACTCCAAGCTCAGCGAGGAGGAGTTTCTGGCGTTCCGCAGGCGCCTGCACCGCACCCGCACCCGTGGTTTCGCACTCAACAACGGACTGTTCGAGCATGATGTTTCCGCCGTCGGGACCTGTCTACGCAATGACGTCGGGGATGTCGTGGGCGCTCTGACCGTGGCCACCCCAACCTCCAGGTTCCGTTCCGTGCATGTCAAATGTGCCGAATCCCTCCTGAAGCACACCCGAGACCTGAACCGCCAATTGGAGAGCCTGAACGTGTCCCCCACTAACCTCCAGGGGTAAAAAATCCCACCCCCGCCGAAACCAGGAAGCATATATTCCGCTCTCCGGAATTACTTTGAGTCACTCCATATAAGACCTTATGTTCGGAGTCACAACCTCTCATGCCTGCAGCGTTTCACCTGCAGCACCCGGAAAGGAGACATCCCGTCATGGGTAATGTCGATAAGAGCGACTACTCCAACGAGCACGTTGCATACACTCCGCCGCCGCTGACTCCCGAAGAGGAGAAGGAGCTGGAGAAGATGTACGCCGAGATGGATGCGCTTCACATGAAGCCGCTCTGGAACCAGATCGGTGGCCTCATGCCGAACGCCCCCACCCCGCAGGCAGTGGCCCACAAGTGGGAGTGGGAGAAGATCCACGCACTGGCAGCCCGCTCCGGCGATCTGGTTCCGGTCGGCCGTGGCGGCGAGCGCCGCGCCATCGGTCTGGCCAACCCGGGTCTGGGTGGCCCGACCTACATCGCCCCCACTCTCTGGGCTGCGATTCAGTACCTGGCACCGGGCGAGAACGCCCCGGAGCACCGCCACTCCCAGAACGCCTTCCGCTTCGTCATCGAGGGTGAGGGTGTCTGGACCGTGGTCAACGGTGACGCTGTCCCGATGAAGCGCGGCGATTTTCTGATCACCCCGGGTTGGGCTTTCCACGGCCACCACAACATCGCCACCAAGCCCATGGCTTGGCTGGACGGCCTGGACATCCCCTTCGCCTACCAGATGGACACCGGCTTCTTTGAGTACGGCTCTGAGAAGCTGACCGATGAGTCCACCCCGGAGCACTCCCGCTCCGAGCGGCTCTGGGCACACCCCGGCCTGCGTCCCCTGGCCTTCCCCGGCGCCCACAGCAGCTCCCCCATCGGCCGCTACGCCTGGGAGCACACCGACGCCGCGCTGAACGATCAGCTCTCCCTCGAGGACGCCGGCTTCCCGGGCGTCGTCGCCCCTGGTCACGCCGCAGTCCGCTTCACCAACCCGAGCACCGGCAACGATGTCATGACCACCATCCGGGCTGAATTCCACCGTCTGCGCCCGGGTGCCGAGACCACCCCGATCCACGAAGTCGGCAACCGCGTTTTCCAGGTTTTCGAAGGATCTGCCACCATTAACATCGGTGATGAAACCTTTGAGGTCAAGCACGGCGACGTCGTCAATGTACCGTCGTGGCAGAAGTGGTCCGTTGGCGCCGGTTCTGAGGGCGTCGACCTGTTCTGCTTCTCCGATCACCCGATCTTTGAGGCCCTGGGCCTCAACCGCACCTTTACTCCGGAAGGAATCTAAAACTAATGCGTCTTGCAACCATTCGCTCCGCCGAGGGCACTTTCGCCGCTCGCGTCGAGACCGACACCACCGCCACCCCGATCGAGGGCTATGCCAACGTCGGCGACCTGCTGCAGATTGAGAACTGGCGCGAGATCGCCGAGAAGGCTGCCGGCGAAGCAGTCGAGTTCGGCGAGAAGGATCTCGAGGCTGTTGTCCCGGCCCCGAAGAAGATCGTCTGTGTCGGCCTGAACTACGCCAACCACATCAAGGAGATGGGCCGCGAACTGCCGGAGAACCCCACCCTCTTCGTGAAGTACCCGGACGCCCTGACCGGCCCGTTCGACGATGTTCTGGTCCCGGATTACGCCAACGGCAAGCTGGACTGGGAAGGCGAGCTGGCTGTCATCATCGGCAAGCGTGCCCGCCGCGTCAAGGCTGAGGATGCCCAGAACTACATCGCCGGCTACGCCGTGATGAACGACTACACCATGCGCGACTACCAGTACCGCACCCTGCAGTGGCACCAGGGCAAGTCCTTCGAGAAGACCTCCGGCTTCGGCCCGTGGATGACCACCTCCGACTCTTTCGAGTTCGGCGGCGAGCTGGCCACCTTCCTGGGTGAGCAGAAGGTGCAGACCACCCCGACCAATGACCTGGTCTTCGGCCCGGAGGCACTGGTCGAGTACATCTCCCACATCTACCCGCTGGATGCCGGTGACGTGATCGTCACCGGTACCCCCGGTGGCGTGGGCCATGCCCGCAAGCCCGGCATGTACATCGGCGACGGCGACGTCGTCAAGGTCACCATCGAGGGTCTGGGCCACGTGGCCAACAAGACGGTGTTCGAGTAATGACCGGCTCCTTCCACGATCTCCCGATTGAGGAGCGCCTCTCCCTGACCCGCCGTGGCACCGCCCACTACTCCGGTCAGCTGGCGCTGCTCGACAATGACGAGTTCGCTGAGCCCACCGCGCTGGAGGGTTGGAACCGCACCCATCTGATCGCCCACGTCGGCTACAACGCCGCCGCGGTCTCGAATCTGATGCACTGGGCCACCACCGGCGAGGAGACTCCGATGTATGAGTCCCCGCAGGCCCGTAACGAGGAAATCAAGTACGGTGCCACCCTCAATCCGGGTGCCCTGCGCAACCTCCACGACCACACGGTCGCCCGTCTGGACGTCGCTTGGCGCGACGCCCCGGAGACTGCCTGGACCGCTGAGGTCGTCACCGCCCAGGGACGCACCGTCCCGGCTTCCGAGACACTGTGGATGCGTTCCCGCGAGGTCTGGATCCACGCTGTGGACCTGGGTGTCAAGGCAACCTTCAGTGATATCCCCGAGGTCGTCCTCAGCACCCTGCTGCAGGAGATCCCGACCAAGTGGCGCAACACCGGTGTCGGTGCTGGCCTGGTGCTGGTCAACAGCAACAACGGTGAGCGCATCGAGGTCAACCCGGCTGATGATGAGAACCCGCTGACCGAGATCCACGGCGAACTGCCGGGTCTGGTTCGTTGGGCCGCTGGCCGTGATTCCCGTGGCGTGACCTCCCCGCAGGGTGAGGTCCCGGAGCCGCCGCGTTGGCTCTGAGCTGACCCGGAACTCCCCCCAGAGAAAACAAAGATCCCGTCCCTCCCTTCATCAGGGGAGTGGCGGGATCTTTGCCTGCTGACCCTTTCGCGGCACGCCAGGGCCGGCAGGAGAGCCTCGCCGGGCGAACTTGAGCCTCCCCCGGCACCCCAGCTCCACAGGGCTTCCAGGGGCGATTACCAGCGCCGGGCGAACTTGAGCTCCTTGGGCAGGTTCACATCATCGCGTTCGAAGGCTCCGGATTTGAGCAGGCGGCTGTAGACCACCGGGCAGCTCTTGCACCGTGGATTCTTCCGGCAACAGGTGGACTTGACCTTCATTCCCAGCGGATTGTGGGTCACCTTAGGTCCCCGCTTCGCGGGGCCTTTCTTGGAGCCGTCCTTTTTCTTTCCCATGACCTGAGCTTATGGGATTGGTTTTCCCGGGAACAGACCCTGGGGCACACTTCCCCCGCTTAGGGTTACCACCCCTAAGTAATCTCGGGGATTCCACTGGGATAAACGCAGAAGACCCGGGCCGGAAATGATTCCGGCCCGAGTCTCGGGAAGCTCTCAGAGCTGGCGATTCAGCAGAATTTAGATCTCGGCGGGGGCAACACGCCGCGGGAAGACCCGGGGGCGGGAATCCGCGAGGTGTTCCACAACCCGGATGACCTGGTTGGAGTAGCCGAACTCATTGTCGTACCAGACGTAGAGCACCAGGTGCCTGCCGTTGGCGATGGTCGCCAGTCCATCAACGACACCCGCATGGGTGGACCCGACGAAGTCAGAGGAGACCACGTCCGGGGAATCGATGTAGTCGATCTGCTGGCGCAGGGTGGAGGTCAGGGAAACCTGGCGCAGGAAGCTGTTGACATCCTCACGCTCCGCCTCCTTCTCCAGGGTCAGGTTCAGCACCGCCATGGAGACATCCGGGGTGGGGACGCGGATGGCATTGCCGGTCAGCTTGCCCTCGAACTCCGGCAGGGCCTTGGCGACGGCCTTGGCGGCACCGGTCTCGGTGAGCACCATGTTCAGGCCGGCGGCGCGGCCACGGCGCGGACCCTTGTGGAAGTTGTCGATGAGGTTCTGGTCATTGGTGAAGGAGTGGACGGTCTCGACATGACCGTGCTCGACACCGTAGCGGTCATTGATGACCTTGAGGACCGGGGTGATGCCGTTGGTGGTGCAGGAGGCGGCGGTGACGATCTGATCATCGGCGGTGATGTCGTTGTGGTTGATGCCGTAGACGACGTTCTTCAGATCCCCCTTGCCCGGCGCGGTCAGGACGACGCGGGAGACACCCTTGGCCTTGAGGTGCTGGCCCAGGCCCTCGCGGTCCCGCCAGCGGCCGGTGTTGTCGACGACGATGGCTTCGTCGATGCCGTATGCGGTGTAGTCGACGGTGGCGGGGTCATCGGAGTAGATGACCTGGATCTTGGTGCCGTTGGCCCAGATGATGTTGTTTTCCTCATCGACGGTGATCATGCCGTCGAAGGCGCCGTGGACGGAATCGCGGCGCAGGAGGGAGGCGCGTTTGATCAGATCGCCTTCGCCCTTGCTGCGGACGACGACGGCGCGCAGGCGGATGCCGCCGTAGGTGGCTTCACGGGCGATGAGGATGCGGGCCAGGAGGCGTCCGATGCGGCCGAAACCGTAGAGCACCACATCGGTGTGCTTCTGCTCGGAGTGGTCGCCGATCAGTTCGGCGAGCTCCTGCTCCAGGTAGGTGCGTAGGGCTGCGTCATCGCCGCCGCCCTGCTCTTCGAAGCCGACGGCCAGGCGGCCCACGTCGATGGAGCCGGAGCCCAGTTCCAGTTCCAGCAGCTGCTGCAGAACGGGGAGGGTCAGTGCGGGGTCGAGTTCCCGCTCGGTGATGCGGCGGGCGTAACGGTGAGACTTGAGAATCTCGACTGCGGTTTCCTTGACCAGCAGGCGGCCGAAGATGGTGGTGACCGCGTTGTGTTCGCGGTGCAGGCGACTGATCAGCGGAAGCATCTGCTCCGCGATGGTGATCCGCTTGTTCCAGTCGTTGACATGTGCAGCCATTGGTGTGGGCTCCTCCAGGGACACAAGAAAGTGCTGTTGACAATGATCCAGCCTATCGGAAGCTGCGGTTGCCCCCTGTCTTTGGGTGGTCCCGGGAGTTCACCCCCGAGGCACCCCTGAAGTTCCCGATCGGAAATTATGTCGGCGGCAGGGGCGGGATGTCCCCCACCAGATGGGCGAGGATCTCGGCTGCGGATCCGGGCTGGGAATGTGCTGCCCCGATCCCGGCCAGGCAGTAGGCGAAGTCTTGCTTTCCGCGGAGTGGCTTGAGCAGTGGGTTGAGGTAGGGGTAGATCGCCGGGGTGTCCGGATGAGCTTGGGTGTATGTGTTGAGCACTCCTCGGGCCACCCGGCCGGAGAAAGCCCGGGTGGACACGGTGTCCGGTGTGTGCGCCAGGATTTCCCGGTTGAAGTCACTGGTTCCGGCTTCTTCCGCGAGCAGGAAGGCGGTGCCGCAGGAGACCGCCACCACCCCGGGAAGCGTCAGGGTCTCAGCCACCTGGCCCGGGGTGCTGATTCCCCCGGCGGCGATGAGGGGGATGCCGAGGTTGAGCTTTGCGACGTCGTGAAGCAACCGCGGCAGGGATCGGCTGTCCGGGATATCTGCTACGGCCCAGGTGGAGCGGTGCCCGCCTGCTTCTGGTCCCTGCACCACCAGGGCGTCGGCACCTGCCCGCGCGGCCGCAGCGGCATCCTCCGGATTGGTGATGGTCACCCAAGCCTCAATCCCGGCTTCATGCAGCGTTTCGATCTCCTCCGGCGCGAAGGTACCGAAGGTGGCGCTGAGCACCGCAGGCCGGTGCTCCGCATTCAGTGCCGCGGTAAATTTTTCCTCCCACCCATTGGAGTAGTCCACCTGGGGAAGCTGGGGCTCTCCCAGGTCTGCCGCCCGGTAAACGGGGATCAGCTGCTGTCGGACCTCTTCCACCTCAGTCAGATCCGGCAGGGGTTTCTGCGGGGCGAAGAGGTTGAGGGCGTAGATCCCCTCCATCTGGTCCAGTTCCTCCTGCAGCTGTGTCACGCTCATGGTGCCGGCGGTGAGGAAACCCAGGCCACCGCCCGCCGTGACGGCCTTCGCCAGTGCCGGGGTGGAGGGTCCACCGGCCATTGGAGCAGCGATCACGGGATGTCGGAGGCCAGCGAGAATGCTCATGGGCGAAGGGTATATGGGAAACTAAGCGCCGTGTTCAGTTTCGCAGACCTCATTTCCCGCTTCTTCGGCCGTTCCCCCGACCCCGCCGAGGGTTCCTCCGGCACAGCCCCGGAGCCCGTTTTTGATCCGGAGTGGCTGGTGCTCGGCCTGGGCAACCCCGGTTCGAAATATGCCGCCACCCGCCACAATGTGGGGTACATGGCCATGGATGATCTGCTCGCCGCCGAGGGTGCGGTTCTCAGCCCCCTGAAGGGCACCAAGGCTGAGGTCACCCAGGTGGAGTGGGAGGGGAAGAAGGTACTGCTGGTTCGTTCCACCACCTACATGAACCACTCCGGACAGGCCGTGGCACCGCTCTGCGAGAAATTCGGGATCAGCCCGGATCGGGTGGTGTTGATCCATGATGAGCTTGATCTTCCCGACGGCAAGGTGCGGGTGAAACTGGGTGGTAATGAGAATGGCCACAATGGTCTGAAGTCCACCAGCAGTGAGCTGGGAACCCGGGATTATCTGCGGGTGCGGATCGGCATCTCCCGGCCGCCGAAGGGCACCCCGGTGCCGGATTATGTGCTCGCCCCGGTGGATCCAGGCCCGGGTCTCGACGCCGCGATCGCCACTGCCGCCGATGCCGCCCGCCTGCTGGTGACCCAGGGGTTGCAGCGCGCCCAGAATCTCATCCACGCCCGCTGATTCCGGCTGTTGGATGAGAGTTCCTTCATCCGTCTTTCATTTTCAACTCATAGCCGCTGACCAGGGAGTTCTTTCTTATTCGGGGGATTTTTCAACGCTGGCCAAGCCCGGTTCAGGCTGCTTTAATCCAGGTTGTGGCCACCACCGGCGGCCCCAGATGCACTCCCCCCACTATTTGAGAATCTAGGATCACCACATGGATATCGCAGTAATCATCGCCAGTATCCTGGCCCTGCTTTCCCCGCTGCTCGGCGGTGGCAACGCCATCCCCGTCCTGCCGGCACTTTCCTCCCAGGTCGCAGACTTCGATGACGATTGGGATGATCGTTGGGACGATGACGACGACTGGGACGATCGCTGGGACGACTAATCAGTTGTCTTAAATGTGCAGTGGCCCCGCACCTGGTCTCAGGATGCGGGGCCACTGCCGTTTTTTCAGTTGTGTCACCCTCACCAGGCGACCGGAACAATTACCTGTTCATGATGGTGACGGCTTCTTCCAGGGAGTTGAGCATGCCCTCGAGCTCGCCGGCGCGACGCTCCCCCGGGGCGAAGCCTTCTTCATCGGCGTCGGCGAAGATGGAGAGCTCCACCTGGTTACGGACATCGATCTGGGCGAAGTTGGACACGATCTGACGCCACTGCTCGATGGCGCGGATGGCGTTGGAGGCACCGTAGCCGACAAAACCGACCGGCTTGCGGAACCACTCAGACCCCAGGGAGTCATAGGCATTCTTCATCGGGCCGGGGACACCGTGGTTATATTCCGGGGTGACGAAGACGAAACCGTCGACACCGTCGATGGCCTTCGACCAGGCTTGGACGTTCGGGTCATCGTACTGCTTGTTGGCGGCACCCGGCACCACGCCGGAGGTGAGCAGCGGGACATTGAACTCGAGCAGGTCGATGATCTCGTAGTCGAAGTTCTCGCTGCCGCGGGCCTGAGCACCCTCCAGGACCCACTTGCCCACGGCTTCGCCGAAACGGCCCTCGCGCACACTACCGATGATGATGCCGATTTTCATGTCTGTACTCCTCAAATCAATGAATCAATTTGTTGACCTGTTACATAAATGACAGCGTGGGGTTTCCCGAGGCATGAACGCATGTCTTCCCCGACACTACGCTGGAGGAACAGGTTTTTCAGACCTGATATCAAGGCCCCGCCAACCCCTCCGAAGACAGGTGCCGCCATGGATATCCACCTCGGCCACGTGATCACCCCCTTGAGCGGATCCCGGGAGCTGCTGGATCTGCCCCGCGGCGCCGTCACGGTGGAGCAGGGTCGAATCATGTCTATAACCCCCTGGGACGGGACACCCCACCCCGATGCCACCATCCATGACCACGGTGAATGCCTCATCATTCCGGGTTTTGTCGACACCCATGTCCACTATCCACAGATCGGGGCCATCGCAGCACCAGGCCCGGATCTGGCGGGCTGGCTGAAGCACCACATCTACCCCGCCGAGGCCCGCTTCGCCGATGAGTCCCTGGCCGATGCCACCGCCGAGTTCTTCACCAGTCAGCTGATCGCCAACGGGGTGACCACAGCGGCGGTCTTCGCCACCGTCCATCCGGGCAGCGTCGAAGCCCTGTTCCGTCATGCCCAGAGGCATAACCTGCGGATTCTCAGTGGCAAGACCTGCATGGATCGTAATGCCCCGGAAGAGTTGCTGGACACCCCGGAAAGCGCCCTCGCAGAGTCCGCCCTGCTGCTCGATCGTTGGCACGGTCAGGGCAGGTTGGAGTACGCCATCACCCCACGTTTCGCCCTTTCATCCTCGCCGGAGCAGCTCCGGAACCTGGGGGAGCTGGCTGCCGCACATCCGGAGGTGCTGGTGCAGACCCATCTTGCGGAGAACCGGGAGGAGTGCGAGCAGGTGGCGAAATTATTCCCGGATGCACTGGACTACACCGATGTTTATGAGCAGGCGGGGCTGGTCCACAACCGCAGCATCTTCGCCCATGCCCTTCATCTCTCCGGGCGGGAAGTGGGTGCCCTCCGTAACAGAGGGGCTGCCGTCGCCCACTGCCCCAGCTCGAATTTCTTCCTGGGTTCAGGGGTCTTTGAGCGGAACCGATTCCAGGGCATCCCGATCGGCCTGGGTTCAGATATCGGGGCGGGCACCAGCCTGTGTCCGCTGGCCACCCTGCGTGCCGCCCATAGTGCCGCTCGCCTGCAGGGTGACACCCTGGATGCCGCGGAACTGCTGCACCTGGCCACGCTCGGCGGCGCTGAGGCACTGGGCGTCGATAAGCGGGTCGGCTCACTGGAGGCGGGCAAGGATGCGGATCTGGTGGTTCTGGATCCGGAGAGCTCCCCGATTCTGCGACATCGGGCGGACCAGACCACAAATACCGCGGAACTGCTCTTCGCGGTGATCATGCTGGGCGATGAACGCGCCGTGGCACAGACCTTCATCGCCGATGCCACTCCCCTGCGCTAATTGGCTGCCCACCGCATCTGCGAAGTACTCTGAATAACCATGAGTTCTCCGACTGCCGCCGCCGAGGCATCCCGCCGCCGCACATTCGCCGTCATCGCCCACCCCGACGCCGGTAAGTCCACGTTGACCGAGGCCCTGGCGCTGCACGCCCACATCATCTCCGAAGCCGGTGCCACCCACGGCAAGGCCGGCCGCAAGGCCACCGTCTCCGACTGGATGGACATGGAGAAGGACCGTGGCATCTCCATCGCATCCTCGGCCCTGCAGTTCGAGTACGCCCCCGAGAACCACGAGGGCGAGCCCTACATGATCAACCTGGTGGACACCCCCGGTCACGCCGACTTCTCCGAGGACACCTATCGTGTCCTCACCGCAGTCGATGCCGCGGTCATGCTTATCGACGCCGCGAAGGGCCTGGAACCCCAGACCCTCAAGCTCTTCCGGGTCTGCAAGGCCCGCGGCCTGCCCATCATCACCGTGATCAACAAGTGGGACCGCGTCGGCCGCGAGCCGCTGGAACTGGTCGATGAGATCGTCACCGAAATCGGTCTGCAGCCCACCCCGCTGTACTGGCCGGTCGGTGAGGCCGGCGATTTCCGCGGCCTGGCCAAGGTCGGCGAGGAAGGTGAGACCGAGGAGTATGTCCACTTCACCCGCACCGCCGGCGGTTCCACCATCGCCCCGGAAGAGTTCTACACCCCCGATGAGGCCCTGGAGCGTGAGGGCGATGCCTGGGAAACCGCCGCTGAAGAGGCCGAGCTCTTGGCCGCCGATGGTGCCCTGCACGACCAGGAGCTCTTCGAAAACTGTGAGACCTCCCCGCTGATCTTCGCCTCCGCGATGCTGAACTTCGGTGTCCACCAGATCCTGGACACCCTCTGTGCCCTGGCTCCGTCCCCGCGTGGCCGAGCAGCCGACCCCAAGGCTCTGGCCGTTGCCACCAGCGCCATGGATGAAAAGCGGGAGCCCTCCGATGACTTCTCCGGTGTGGTCTTCAAGGTGCAGGCCGGTATGGACCGCAACCACCGCGACACCCTCGCATTCATGCGTGTGGTCTCCGGCGAGTTTGATCGCGGCATGCAGGTCACCCATGCCCAGTCCGGCCGCAGCTTCTCCACCAAGTACGCCCTGACCGTCTTCGGTCGCACCCGCTCCACCGTGGAAGCCGCCTACCCGGGCGATATCGTGGGCCTGGTCAACGCCGGCTCCCTGGCACCCGGCGACACCATCTTCGATGGCCGTAAGGTCCAGTTCCCGCCGATGCCGCAGTTCGCCCCCGAGCACTTCCGCACCCTGCGTGCGAAGTCCCTGGGCAAGTACAAGCAGTTCCGCAAGGCCCTGGAGCAGTTGGATTCCGAGGGCGTGGTGCAGATCCTGCGCAACGAAGCCCGCGGCGATGCCGCCCCGGTGATGGCAGCTGTCGGCCCGATGCAGTTCGAGGTCATGCAGGCCCGCATGGAGGTCGAGTACAACGTCGAGACCGTCGCTGACCCGATTCCCTACACCGTGGCCCGCCGCACCGACGCTGAAACCGCCCCGAAGCTGGCCCGCCAGCGCGGCGTGGAGATCTTCACCCGCACCGATGGCGAACTGATCGCCCTCTTCGGTGATAAGTGGCGCCTGCAGTTCATCCAGAAGGAGAACCCGGACTTCACCCTGGAAAGCCTGGTCGCCGACTAGAGTCCCCCGACCGAAAATTCAACCGCCAGTCCCTCCAATGCGAGAGGCTGGCGGTTTTATTCTGGGCCGAGAATCTGGCGGGGATTTTCACCTGTACCGAGCACTCATCCCGAGGGATCCGCTCTCCATTTTCGAACATGTATGCGTGTAGGATTTCCCGAACGGGTGCCCCCACTGTTTCATGGCATGAGCTGGGTAGATAGATTCAGGATACCCCCAGGGTGGCGGGCATGTCCGGGCCCTGTCCCAGCTTCGATATCGAACACGCATTCCATGCACGAGCCTGCCCAGGAACACCTATGCACACCACCCCACACCCCTACTACCGCCACACCGACCCCGCCGCCTGTTGGACCACCCACCGCAACCGCCAGGACCTCACCTTCTGGACAAGTGTCACCCCAGACGACGACGCCGATATCGACACCACCACCTCCCACCTCGCCGCCCGCACCTCCTTGAGCACAACCACCACACTGACCTGGCTGTCGATCGTCCAACTCCTGCGCCACTACCCGGTGCTGGCTGCCCACAACCACGACCTCGGCCTGCTCGACCACCCCAGGCTGCGCGCCATCGAACACGCCCTGATCGCCGTGGACGACCCCGACATCATCACCGAGGTCGATAAGCACCTCACCACCTTCCTCACCCCCACCAAAGCCGCGGAAGCCCTCCCGGGGCCGACAACCATCCGCCGGTTCCTTACGCCACCTCCTCGGAAAACTCGACCCCCGGTCGCCGAACACGACACCCACCCAAGAGCCCTGGGCATCCACTTCCGCACCACCGGCACCGCCGAGGACACCACCCTGCATGACGCCCTGCTGGGGCTGCTCCGCGGGACGATGCACAGCCCGAAGGTGGTGTACAACCTCTACGGACCAGACGGTGACACCCCGACCTATCTGGCAGGAGCCGGCTACCTCGATGACCGCCAGGCCCGACGTTGGGCCGAACGGATCACCCACACCCGCACCATGGACACCCCCCGCCCACGCCACCACCCTGGCCTACCGGCCCACCGAGGAAATCATCCGGGCCGTGAAAGGGTCGGGACGGGACCTGTCGGGGGCCGGAGGACTGCGGGATCGATGCCGAGGCCTGCGATGTTGATCATGTGCTCAACCACACCGCAGGGGGTCCCACCACGCCCAGTAACCTGCAGTGTCTGTGTCGTAGGCATCACCTGAGGAAAACCCGTGGGGATCTGAACCTGGTGATGGATCCGCAGGGGGTGTGTAGCTGGGTGTATCCGGATGGTGATGTGGTGGTCACCCACCCGCGGGGGCCCTTGTCTCGGCCGAGCAAACTGTTTGCGCAGTCGTTTATGTAGCGTCGTGCCCAACGGGTCAACAAACGCCGTACCGCCCCGACCCCGGAGGGACACACCCGGGAGGAGGAACCACCCTTCTAGGCAGTCCCCCATCCCGGGCGTTCCACTTTCATTCTCCTTGATCCAGGTCAAGGAACCAGGGGGCAATCGCCCATAAATTAAAGGTCAGAGAGGAAATCGAGAGAAAGGAATCCTCATGAACCATTCTGAAAAGACCGCCCAGCTGGTTAACCTGGTGGCCCGGGTGCACGGCCCCAGGCATCCCCAACTTGCCGAGGTAAAGAGTCTCTTCCACGAGGTTAACCAGCACTATCCGGAGTTGAATGACATCCACACCCCAAGCCTTGAGGAACTCAAGAGCAAACTGGCCCGAATCCGGGAGCTCTCCAATGATTTCCACACCCCGGCTGATGGTTGCGAGGGTTATCAGATGATGGATGCCAGCCTCGCCAAATATGAGGAGGTCGTGCTGTCCAAACTGGGGGGCTAGGCTTGGGACATGGGTTTCTTAGACCGGATCCTTGGCCGTAACCAGGGTCCTCTGCACATTGTCCCGCCTGCGGACCTCCCCGTCACTGAGGTTGAGCTCCTACAGGTCCACACCGCTGAGCAGTTGGTGATCCTCACCACCAGCATCAATGGTGCCCGGGCGATTATCGACGCTGCGCGTAATGCGGTGCCGAAGCAGTTGCGTTGCAAGGAAGCCCGCCCTGTCTCCTTGATTCCCCAGAATCACAGCAGGTCATCGCCCACCTTGGACCCCAAGTTGGGTTGGCTGATTCCGATCTCACCGGGCACTGCAGCGGAACTACTCAAAATCGACCGCCCGGGCGAGTATGAACTGGAGCATCTGAATCTGGCTCTGGTGGTGCAGAAAATGCCGGAGGATCAGGACTGAAGCCGCGCTTTCAGTTCTCGGAGCTCACGACGCATCTCCTGGGTCTGCTCCCACTTCACGCCGACATCACGCATGATTGCGGCGATTGATCTGATGCTTCCCTCCGAATCCTTGAACATGGTGATGGAGAATTCCAGGGCGACCCGGGAACCATCGGCCCGCATACCCGGGACGGAAAGCGGCTCGGAGCCATAGCGGGTCTCCCCGGATTCTATGACGCGCTCCCAGCCGGTCCAGTGGGCACGGCGGTGTTTCTGCGGGATGATGATGTCCAGAGACTGTCCCCTGGCGTCCTCCGCCTTATGGCCGAACATCTTCTCCGCCCCGGAATTCCAGAGCAGGATCCGGCCCTCACGGTCAGCCAGGACGACGGCATCACTGGTTTCCTCGACGATGCGGGCGGCAAGCTCATTGAAACGCTCTGTACTCATCTGGGTTTTCCTCACTTTTAAGCCCATTTAAATCGTGTTAAAGACCTTGCCCATCAAGTCTTACCCCAGAAAAATGAGCACCGACACAAAGTCGACACAAAAATGCCCGCGGGCGTCGATAAGCGCGGGTTTAAAGCAGGGAAAACACGCCGAAGAGGATCAGTGCCACTGCCACCACATAGCTGGCCAACTTGACCATCAGATCTCGGCGGGTGCGCAGCGCCTCGAAGGCACGTCCCATCGGACTATAGGGGTAGGCGCGGACCATCCCGATGAACACCGCCGAAATTGCAGGCAGGCTCAGCGCCAGGCTGGCGTAGATAACCATGCCCGCATAACGGATCCACACGTTGTAATCCCCTGCTGAGAGCACCGCCAGACCCGCGAAGAAGGGGACGGAGGTGAGCGACTGCACGATACCCAGACCCAGACCCATCAACACGGTCTTATAGGAGGGGGTCTGCAGAGGGCCGATGATCTTGGCGATCATCTTCTCATCCCCATCCCCGGAACCTCGCAAGGCCAGCAGCAGGGAGAGCAGACCGGCGCCGATCAGCAGGATGCCGAAGAAGGGGGATTCCAGGGCCTGCTCGACCACATCCCCCAGGCCGTCGAAAAGTGCCATGGTGAGCAGCGCCAGGAGGAAGACACCCAACCAGTCACCGGCGACCAGGAGGGTGGCCACCTTCCGATAGGGCCCGGTGCGGGGAAGCATGATGCCGAGGGCGACGATGACGCCGATCAGGAGCACGTTGAGGGAGTCCAGCAACGCGAATGACACGGCGTGAAACAAGGGGCACCTTCTTGGATTTCGGTATCAGGTGGAACTTAATGCAGGATACGTGGCTCTGGCCCCAGCCCCACAATGCAGGGGTTAAGGGCCCAAAGGGGTGTAGCGCAACCCCCTTTGCCCGGTGAATTTATCAAGACCCCCGATCATGCCCTTTGCCTGCACATTTACTCCGGAATTCACCTTTCAGCCACCCACGATCCAGTCAATCCCACCCCGAAATAAGTAAAAACTTCACCCGTGTTAGTCCACTTAGCCTGCCGGATGCCGTTCGGCTGCCTACATTAGGGGGAAGGCCACCGGCATGTTTACCCGGTGTCGTTTCCACCTGCCCTCTACCCATGGGAGACATAGTGAAGATCGCGATTCTCGGCGGTGACGGATTCTGCGGCTGGCCCGCAGCTCTGCATCTTTCCGATCAGGGACATGATGTCGTCATCCTCGACAATCTTTCCCGACGTCGAATCGATGAGGAACTCGGCACTTCCTCCCTCACCCCGATCCGTGGCATCGAGGAGCGTCTCAGTGCCTGGCGTGAGGTCTCGGGCAAGGAGATCGGTTTCGAGCATCTCGACATCGCCCGTGACTACGAGGGGCTGTTGAGCTTCCTGCAACGCTTCCAGCCTGAGGCGGTGGTTCATTTCGCAGAGCAGCGGGCCGCCCCCTACTCCATGAAATCCGCCGGCCATAAGCGCTACACCGTGGAGAACAACACCAGCGCCACCCATAACCTGCTGGCCGCCATCGTGGAGAGCGAACTCGATATCCACGTGGTGCACCTGGGCACCATGGGTGTCTACGGTTACGGCACCGCAGGCATGAAGATCCCGGAGGGATACCTCAATGTGGAGGTGCCCACCGAGGATGAGGGGGATAATATTTCCCAGCAGATCCTCTATCCCTCCAACCCTGGTTCGATCTATCACATGACCAAGGTGCTCGATCAGCACCTCTTCGCCTTCTACGCCAAGAATGACTCCCTGCGGATCACCGATCTCCACCAGGGAATCATCTGGGGAACCCACACCCCGCAGACCGAGCGGGATGAGCGTCTGATCAACCGCTTCGACTATGACGGTGACTACGGCACCGTGCTCAATCGTTTCCTGATGCAGGCCGCGGTCGGCTATCCACTGACCGTGCACGGCACCGGCGGGCAGACCCGCGCTTTCATCCACTTGCGGGACATGGTCCGCTGCGTCGAGATCGCCCTCGAAAACCCACCGGCCGCCGGGGAGCGGGTCAAGATCTTCAACCAGATGACCGAGACCCACCGCGTCCGTGACCTGGCGAACCTGATCGCCGAAATCTCCGGTGCAAGCGTGGAGATGGTGCCCAACCCGCGCAAGGAATCTGCCGAGAATGATCTCCACGTGGTCAATGAGACCTTCCTCAAGTTGGGGCTGAAGCCCACCACCCTTTCTGAGGGCCTGCTGGTTGAGGTGGAGGAAACCGCCCGCCGCTACGCTGAGCGGGCTGATCTCTCCAAGATCCCGGCGCGTTCCCTGTGGACCGCCGAGCAGATTGCCGGTGAGCCGGAGTCCCTGGCCGTGGAGTCCCTGATCGCCGAGCAGAGTGTTGACGCCCTGCAGCGTTAGATAATCCTGACCCAGCACCTTCTCCCCCTTGGAAGTAGTTTCAGCCACAGATGCGTATCGCCATGTTCACCGAGGTTTTCCTGCCGAAGATCGATGGGGTGGTCACCAGGGTGACCCGGACTCTGGATCAGCTCGCCGAACTCGGACATGAGGTGCTGATCTTCGCACCCGGTGATCCTCCGGAGGTCTATGCCGGTTTCGAGGTGGTCAAGGTTCGTTCCATGTCGTTCTGGCCGGTTTATCCGGAGTTGAAATATGGGTTGCCGACTCCGGCGATCGCGAAGCGGATGGCGGAGTTCAAGCCGGATGTGGTGCATGCGGTCAACCCGGTGTGTTTGGCTGCCTACGGGGTGCTTTCCGCCACGCGGCGGGATCTTCCCCTGGTGGCCAGTTTCCACACCAATATCCCCGAGTATGTCGATGAGCTGCGGATCGGTTGGTTGCGGCGTCCCGCCGAGAGCTGGATCCGGACCTTGCACAATAAGGCGGAGCTGAATCTGTGCACCTCTGATCCGATGGTGGAGAAGGCTGCTTCGGTGGGGATCAATGATGTTGAGCTCTGGCCGAAGGGGGTGGACACCGTCGGTTACACCCCGCAGCGTCGTTCCCGGGAGATTCGGGAGAAGCTGAGTGGTGGTCACCCGGATTCCCCGATCGTGATTTATGTGGGCCGGATGAGCCGGGAGAAGAACCTGAATCTGCTGGCCCGGATCATGCCGGCGCTGCGAGAGAAGGTGCCCGGCGCCCGTTTGGCGATGGTCGGTTCTGGCCCGCATCTTTCTGAGTTGCAGAAGGTGCTGGACCCGGCCTGGGCCACGTTCACCGGCTATATGTCGGGGGCGGACCTGGCGGGGGCTTTCGCCTCGGGGGATGTCTTCATCTTCCCCTCCTTGACCGAGACGCTGGGGTTGGTCGCCCTGGAGTCCATGGCTTCCGGTATTCCGGTGGTGGGTGCCCGCGCGGGGGGTATCCCGGATGTGATCGATGAGGGAAAGACCGGTTTCCTGGTTGATCCTTCGGCACCGGCCGAAGAATGGGCGGCTCCCCTGGCCCGGCTGCTCAGTGATGATCAGCTGGCGGCCCGGATGGGTGCGGCGGCCCGGGCGGAGGCGCAGCGGCACTCCTGGCGTAGTTCCACTGAGGTGCTGGTGGACAAGTATGAGGCGGCGATCGCAAAGCATCAGCGGGGCTGAGTTCGTTCCTTCGACCGGTGTCTGCATTCCTTGCTGAGGGTGGTGCCGGAATCTGGAGCCCGGGGGACCTCCCTGGCGCATTGGGAATTGGTGTCACTTCAAGTTAAACTTGCACGATGTGTGCAAGTTTGCCCGGATCATGCAAAATTCTGGTCCGGCAGCCGGGCACGTCCTTCCACGTCGAGAGAGAATTCAAGGTTTTCTGATGGCAAAACTGCTCTACCGGTTAGGCTCCTCCGCCTACCGTAAAAAATGGATCTTCCTGGCTTTTTGGCTGGTGCTCCTGATCGCGATCACCACCTTCGCCGGGTTGTTCTCCAAACCCACCTCCTCCTCTTTCTCCATCCCCGGACTGGATTCCGTGGTCACCATGGAGAAGATGCAGGAACGTTTCCCCGACGCCGAGGACGCCACCAGCGCCCCTTCGGGTTCCGTCGTGGTCCAGGCCCCGGAGGGCAGGACTCTCACTGACCCGGAGATCATGGCTGAGGTCAACGCCATGCTCGATGAGGTCCGTGCGACCGGGGTGATCCAGGATCCGGAGACCGTGGTCGACCCGGTCACCGCCGCCCAGGGCCTGGCCGCCCAGATGACTCCCGCGTTGGAGGCACAGGGAACCCCGGCGGAGAAGATTGCCGCGGACATCGCCGCCCTCAGCCCGCTGAGCCCGGATGAGGCTACCGGCATCATCTCCTTCACCTTCGATGCGGAGTCCGCCATGGACATCGCCACCGAGGACATGGAAGCCGTCACCGCCATCTTGGATGAATACGATGAGGGTGAACTGACGGTGGTGTACAACGGCAACGCTTTCGGTGCCGCCGCCACTTCCCTGAACATGACCTCCGAGCTCATCGGTCTCCTGGTCGCCGCAGTGGTGCTGATCATCACCTTCGGTTCCTTCATCGCCGCGGGCATGCCGCTGATCTCCGCGATCATCGGTGTCGGCATCGGTATCATGGGTATTCAGCTGGCCACCGCCTTCACTGACTCCGTCAACGACATGACCCCGGCTCTGGCCTCCATGATCGGCTTGGCGGTGGGCATCGACTATGCGCTGTTCATCGTCTCCCGTTTCCGTAATGAGCTGATCCGCCAGTCCGGTTCCAATGACCTGGAACCGAAGGAACTCGCCCAGCGGATCCGGGACATGGATGTGTCCACCCGCGCCCATGCCATGGGTATGGCTGTGGGCACCGCCGGTTCGGCGGTCGTCTTCGCAGGTATGACCGTACTCATCGCCCTGGTCGCGCTCTCGATCATCAACATCCCCTTCCTCACCGTCATGGCCCTGGCCGCAGCGGTCACCGTTGCGGTGGCTGTGCTGGTGGCCCTGACCTTCCTGCCGGCTCTGCTGGGGCTGCTGGGCACCAAGATCTTCGCCGCCCGGGTTCCCGGACCGCGGGTCCCGGACCCGGAGGACGAGAAGCCCACCATGGGTCTGCTCTGGGTCCGACGCATCCGCAAGCGCCCCATCGCCCATCTGGCGGTCGGTGTCATCCTGCTGGGTCTGATCGCCATCCCGGCCGCCAGCATGCGCCTGGCTATGCCCACCGACGGCACCGCCACCCCGGGCACCGCGCCGCGGATCGCCTATGACATGACCGCCGATGCTTTCGGCCCGGGTCGCAACGCCCCGATGATCGCACTGGTTGACACCACCGAGGTCCCGGAGCAGGAACGACCCCTCGTCTTCGGCCAGGCGGTGGAACAGTTCCTGAACACCGATGGTGTGCTGAACGCCCAGGTCGCCCAGACCACCGAGAATTTTGACACCGCCCAGATCCTGATCACCCCGGAGTTCGACGCCATTGATGAGCAGACCTCCGAGACGCTGAGCATCCTGCGGGCCGAGGCCGCCGACTTCGAGGCTGAGACCGGCGCGAACTACGGCATCACCGGTGTCACCCCGATCTACGATGACATCTCCGACCGTCTCGGTGAGGTGCTGGTCCCCTACATCCTCATTGTCCTGGTGCTCGCCTTCCTGGTGCTGCTGCTGGTGTTCCGTTCCATCTGGGTGCCGCTGATCGCCGCCCTGGGCTTCGGGCTCTCCGTGGCCGCCACCTTCGGTGCGACCGTGGCCATCTTCCAGGAGGGGTGGTTCGGCATCATCGATGACCCGCAGCCGCTGCTCTCCTTCCTCCCGATCATGCTCATCGGCCTGGTCTTCGGTCTGGCCATGGACTACCAGATCTTCCTGGTCACCCGTATGCGGGAAGGCTTCACCAAGGGCAAGACCGCCGGCAACGCCACCTCGAATGGTTTCAAGCATGGGGCCCGTGTGGTCACCGCCGCAGCCCTGATCATGATCTCGGTTTTCGCCGCGTTCATGGCCCAGGACATGTCCTTCATCAAGACCATGGGCTTTGCCCTGGCCGTCGCCGTGTTCTTCGACGCCTTCATCGTCCGGATGATGATCATTCCGGCCACCATGTACCTACTCGGCGACAAGGCCTGGTGGCTGCCGAAGTGGCTGGACCGGATCCTGCCCAATGTCGATGTCGAGGGTGAAGGTCTCCATGAGCTCAATGAGGAGCGCACCCGGGAACTGAAGGAACACGCAGGTGTCGGGGCTTCGTAACACCAAGAAGGCCGCCACCCGTTCCGCCCTGGCCCGTTCCGCGGCCGAAATCGCGCTGCGGGAAGGCGCGGAAGGGTTGACGGTTGCGGCGGTCGCCGCTGCAGCCGGGGTTTCCCCACGCACCTTCCACAACTACTTCACCTCCCGTGAGGAAGCCCTGATGAGCTTCATCGGGGAGCAGATCGAGCACCTGCTGGTCCGCCTCAACGCGGTGCCCGCAGAACTGGATCTGCTGGCGGCGGTGGAACACCTGGTGGCGGAGAACCTCCGGACCGGGGACGCGGAGACCGAGTCCTTCGGTTCGCTCTTTCGGCTCAATGAGATCCTGGAGATCCTCTCCCCCGCCCCGGGTAGGCCGGAGCTGAATGCGCTGCTGGATCCGCTGCTGCCACTGATGCGCCCCCGTTTCCCTGAACTGGGGGATTTTGAGGCGAGGGTGGCGATGCAGGTCATCGGCACCACGATCCGCACCGCCCTGGAGTGGTACTACCACCTGCCTGAGCCCCGGGACCCCGAGCAGGGCATCGAGCTGGTGCACCGCGCCTGCCGGATGATCCGACAGGGTTTCTACCCCGGCTAGAGGAAGGCCAGCGCCAGGCTACCCAGCAGGATCAGGGCCACCATCATCATGAAGGCCTTGGCCTGCCAGGTGGCGTAGTTGAAGTCCATGCCCAGACCGTGGCGCTTCTCCACCATCACCCGCGGATCCTCAGAATTGTGGTAGAAGACCCCCCAACGGAAATTCTTCTCATCCTCCTGGGGATCCGGCGCCGAGCCCTCCGGAATTTCCAACTTCCGGAGGGTTTCCTGTACCTTGCTGCTGGCCCCGACCAGGTAGGTCACCAGGAGCAGGGAGCCACCGATCACGCCGAGCGTGCCCAGGATGGTCACCACCCCCAGGTGTTCATTCCATCCGGGCAGTGTCATCGTGAACTGGATACCCAGGAAGAAAAGCAGCAGCACCGCCGCCAACCAGCGCAGTCCCTGCACCGTGGCCGCCAGGTTCACCTGATGTGCCAGGCCGCCCCGGGTCACTCCCTCCGGGTCCTCGACATTCCGGATGGTGGCCACCAGGGTCACCTCGATCAGCAGGAAAAGCAGCGCGATTCCCCCCGCCACCAGGGGCATCATCAGCACGGTGAACAGGGATTTCTCCGACCAGGCATCAGCTTCCAAACCGGAACCGAAATGGGTGGCGAAGCGTTGCGGGATCTCCTCCCACCGGGCCAGCAGATAGACGGAGCCCCCAAGGAAGAGCGCCAGGATCCGCAACCAGCCGGACCAGGCGAGCTTCGCTTCCGTGGCCTCCCAGTAACCCTCCCCATGTCGCCAGACCCGCACCCCGGCGAAAACCGGGACCTCCCCACGCCCGGTGAAAGGCTGATGGGTCCGGGCCCAGGCATCATTACCCCAGGAACCCAGGGCGAGCAGGGCGGCGGCGAACAGCAGCATGTCTGGCCACAGCACCCCGGTCAGGGCGAGCAGGGCGGCCAGCACCCCGAGGCCCACCGCCCGGCCGCGGTGGCCGGGGGCGTCGAAAAGCGGGGTGAGGCTCTGGAACACCGCAATCACCAGGAGCAGAACCGCGGTGCCGGCGGCCAGGATCATCAAGGGATCTCCTTCCCGGGAGTCAGGGGGCTGGAACTCCAAGGCTATCCTGGGAGTGGTTCTTCCCCCTCAAAACGAAGGTCGTCATGCAACTCCCCCACCCCAGCACCCTTTCCGAGGTCATCGCCGATGGTGCGATCGTCCAGGCCGATATCAGCGCCCGGATCGGCCACGTCGACCAGGTGAAACTGGTTCGGGGAACGGAGCAGGAGGTGCAGGTTGCGCTGCTGTGCCAGGGCCGGAACCCCAGCTACCACCAGGGCAGGATCGTAGCCGAGATCAGGGAAGATCGCTGGCAGTGGCGGGAAAGCACGACGGATTTCGACCTCCCCGAACTGCAGGGGGAGCAGGAAGCCTCGGAACATCTGATCGCGGCCGCCCGCACCCTCCACGGGAATGCGCCGGTGCTGCTGGCCCCGGACCGCAACGGGGTGACCTGGGTGGTGGCGTTGCAGGGAGAATTCCGGCAACAGGCCCCACGGGAAGCCCTGATCACCGGCCTGGCCGCACTGCCGGCAGAGATTGACCTTCAGCGTGCGCTGCTCGGTTTCGCCGCGGCCCGCGGACTGGGGGTACGCATCCGGGAGGAGCAGGTCAGCTTCAGCGACGGCACCACCCTGCTGCTTGCCGACGGCCGCGTCACCCGCATCCTCGGTGGTCTCAGCCTCGCCGAAATTCGGGCCGACGCCCACTACCTCTCCATCGAACATCAGCTGCTCCTGGAGGGCACCCTCCCCCAGGCGAACAGCACCTTCAACGATTCAGGGGTGATGCTCCACAGCGCCACCGGAGCCAGCATCCAGACGCAGGCTGATGTCATCGCCACCGTCGAAGGAAACACCTGGACCTGGGCCTGGGCAGATCCCTCCCTCCCCTCACCACGGGCAATGGAACTACATCGCTTCGGGATCGACAACGGCATCCCCGAACTCTTCACCCCTTCCCTGCCCCTGGAGATGGCACGCGAAAGCCAACTCTGGGTGGTGGCCAAACCGGTGCTGCACCGCTGGGTTCACACCACCATCCCCCAGGGCCGGGGATACGCGGTGCTGCTTATCGACGCCCCCGAACTCCGCCTGCCCGACGCCAGCTTCAACGCCGCGCAAGCCACCCTGGCCCATGAACTGCCCACCGGCCTCGACCCGCAGCGGGCCCGCCGCGCCTATGCCCAGGCCCGGGGGCTTTCCCTGCAGGGGGAATGGATCGAAGTGGCGGGGCAGCTGCTCTGAGTCCTAGGTGAGGAGGCTGCGGTACTTCTCCACATCCACCTCGGCGGTGCTGGCCGGGCTGAAGGAAGGGCTGCGGTCCTTGTCCACCAGGACCGCGCGCACCCCCTCCACGAAGTCCGGCTCACGGCGCAGCATCTCACCCAGGATGATCTCCAGGCCCAGCGCCTCCCGCAGGGTCGCGGCGGAACGGCAGGCCCGGAAGAATTCAGCGGTGGCCACCACTGAGGTCGGACTCGACACCGCCATCAACTCACGGACCTTGGAACGGAACTCTGTGTCAGGGTGTGCCTGCAGTGCGGTCTCAATCTCCGCCCAGGAATCCTGGGCGAAGCACTCCTCGATGGCATCCTCATGGGATGACCACTCCGAATCCCGCGGCGGTGTCGTCGCATTCTCCGTCAGGGCGGCAGCAATGCCACGGTCGATCATCGCATCCATGAAATTCTGCAGGTTCTTCGAGAAAATGACATGGGTGGCCACCCCGCTCCAGATCAGGTCCGCCGGGTTGAGCCGGGCTCCGCTGAGACCGATGAAGGCAGCGAGTGCCGGGCTGGCCTTCCCCTTCTCCCCCACCATGCGTTGTGAAGCGTAGGCAACCCCCACATCGGTGAAATAACCGATCGCCATCTCCGGCATCGCGGCGAAAGCCCGTTCGGTGATTATGCGGTGCGAACCATGCAGGGAGATGCCCCAGCCACCACCCATGACCACACCGTCGATGAGGGAGACATAGGGCTTTGGGTAGTTGGCGATGAAATGATTGAGCTCATATTCCGCACGGAAGAACTCATCCACCACCCCCTCATTGCCGGCGAGAATCTCCGAACGGGCGAAACGGACATCACCGCCGGCACAGAAACCACGCTCGCTATTGGAGTAGAGGAGAACCTGAGTGACCGCCTCATCGGTCTCCCAGAACTTCAGCGCCCGGGAGATCTCGGCAATCATCTCCGGGTTCAGGCTGTTGATGGCCCGGGGGCGGTTCAGCTCCAGAACTCCGGTGTTACCGCGGATATAGGAGCGGACCTCTGGATCTACTTCAGTGGCTGGTTTGGCTACATTCTCAGTCATGCCGACAGTGTCTCACAGCACACTTAGCCGTGTTGAGTTTATTCCCCCACATTTTTCATTAGCTGATATACAGAGCTGCTACTTCTTCTTCGTCCGGTTGCGCTTAAGCTCCAGCTTCGCCGCCACATCCGGAACATAACGGAACTCCTCCCGCGGCGGACGTTGATATTCGCGCTCACTCTTCGGACGCTTCGGAATATCCGGCAGGGGGCGGTCGATCTTCTCATAGGGGATCGTCGACAGCAGATGGCTGATCACATTGATCCGCGAACGCTTCTTATCCTCACTCTCCACCGTGTACCAGGGCGCGGAGGGAATATCCGTGTGGATGAACATCTCATCCTTGGCCCGGGAGTAATCCTCCCAGCGGGTGATCGACTGCAGATCCATCGGCGAGAGCTTCCAACGACGCAGCGGATCCTCCAGCCGGGACTGGAAACGGGCGATCTGCTCCTCATCAGAAACAGAGAACCAGTACTTACGCAGCATGATCCCGTCCTCCACCAGCAGCCGCTCGAAGATCGGGGCCTGGTGGAGGAAACGGCGATACTCCTGGGAGGTGCAGAAACCCATGACCCGCTCCACCCCGGCACGGTTGTACCAGGAACGGTCGAAGATCACGATTTCACCGGCGGTGGGAAGGCGTTCGACATAACGCTGGAAATACCACTGCCCCTTCTCCCGGGAGTTGGGGGCGGGGAGCGCCTCAATGCGGGTGGTGCGGGGGTTGAGGTACTGGGTGATCCGTTTGATTGCGGATCCCTTCCCTGCGGCATCCCGGCCCTCCATGACGATGACCACCCTGGCACCGGTTTCCACCACCCACTGCTGCATGTCCACCAGCTCCGCCTGGAGCCGCTTGAGTTCATGCTCATACTCCCGCTTGGACAGCTTGGAAGGTGAGTTTTGTTGCTCGCTCGTGTCCTTTTTTCCCATGCCCTTAAGATTACCCCGTGAATTTCCCCATGGCCCTGCGAAGGGCTGGCGGGGATATCCGGGGGTTAGTCGACCTGGAACTCGGCCATCCGGTCCCACTCGCTCTTGCCCTCGATGAGGGTGTTGATGATCTGCGGGGTTTCCAGCAGGATCTCCGGGAAGAGGTTGGCGGCGTCCTGGAAGTGCTGGGACTTCACATGGGCCTCGGCGGCATCATCCTGGAAGGCCTCGATGAGGATGTACTCATTGGGGTCATCGGTGTTGCGGGACCAGTCGAAGAAGATGCAGCCCTCCTCGGCGCGGGTGGCCTCGGTGAAGGCGGCGACCTTCTCCCGGAAGTTCTCGACATACTCGGGACGGGGACGGAAACGGACGTTAATGAGAATCATGAGCCCGAGGATACGCGGTGTCAGTGGAAAGATCCCGCCGACCCGGCTTAAACTGAGAGCCAGATCACAATATCCCAGGAGGCCTGTCATGCCCACCACCGATGATGATGCCACGCTGCTGCAGCTCCAGGTCTCCGAATGGGTGAATGGGCCTGAACTTAACCTTGAGGAACTCAGGGGCCGGGTGCTGCTCATCGAGACCTTCCAGATGCTCTGCCCGGGATGTGTCACCGCTGGGATCCCCCAGGCACAACGGGTGCACCAGACCTTCGCTGCTGATCAGGTACAGGTCATCGGCCTGCACACCGTCTTTGAACACCATGAGGTGATGGGGCCGGAGGCGCTGAAGGTGTTCCTCGCGGAATTCGGGGTCCGTTTCCCGGTGGCGGTGGATCTCCCGGTTGAGGGTCATGTTGTTCCGGCGACGATGCGCCACTACCGGCTGCAGGGAACTCCCTCCACCCTGCTGGTGGATCGGAAAGGCAGGGTCCGCAACATCCACTTCGGCACGATGGAGGATCTCGCTCTCGGGGCCTGGCTGGGTACCCTGCTCACAGAGTCGGAATAGCCGCCAGAGGTTGATATTCTCAACCTCATGAAGCTGCCCTCTTTCCTCACCGTCGGTGTTCTCGCACTCCTCGCCCTCAGTGGCTGTGCCGCTGCCGACACGAACCCGGAGGCCACCCACTCTGCCCTGGCTGATTTCGAGGGCCAGGATGCCCGCACCCTCATCGAGGAACTTGATGCCACCCCGGTGGCGGAGCGCCGCAGCGACATCATGGCCTCCATCCGTGCCGATGAGCTGCTGATCAGCGATGCCAGCGGTGCAGAGATGGCACTCCCCCTGCCCGCGGATGAGTTCTATGTTTCGGTGGCACCCTACGCCACCCAGACCCATGACTGCTTCTATCACAGCCTGACCACCTGTCTCGGGGAGTTGGACAACCAGGCGGTCCAGGTCAAGGTGGTGGCGGCGGATGGCGGCATCCTGGTGGATCAGGAGATGAGCACCTTCGACAATGGTTTCCTGGGACTGTGGCTGCCCCGGGACATCAACGCCACCCTCAGCATTGAGCATGAGAGGAAGAGCAGCACCCAGGAGATCAGCACCGGTGCGGAGGCCGCCACCTGCCTGACCACTCTGCAGCTGACCTAACCGACCACGTCTTCGCGGTCACCACTGATGTCGAGGGCCTGCTCCAGCAGTGGTTTCAGCTCCTGGATCTGGGGCACCGAGAAACCGCTGTCCTCGCCGGCGATCGCCGCCCACCCATCCAGCATCGCATCCCCGTAGTTGTGGCCGTGCCCGTCGGGCACCGCCTGTGCCATCGGTAGATCCGCCGAGACCTGCAGGAAGGTGATCAACGGCATCCAGGTCATGGCCGGAAGCCGGTCGAAGCCGGGTTGTTCATCCAGCCAGTCCGGCTCCCGCAAGATCAGCTTCGGTGACCACCACACCACCGGGTCGGAGGGGTGCTGAATGTAGAGCACCCTGGTCGGGCCCCAGGCATAGTCGCCATAGGCGTAATTTCTGATCTGTTCCTCATTCTCAGCGAAGCGCACCACCGTTCCACCCCCATATTCCGGCAGGACCTCGCTGCTGCCGGGATCACGGCGGTCCACGAAGGCGCGCCACAGGGAGTTGAAGTTCGGCGGACCAGTCAGCAGGATGCCATCCACCGAGTTGGCGATGTCACGGATCCCGGAGAAGGCTGCCTCCACCCCGGTGGAGCCCAGCGATTCGCCATAGAGATAGAGCTTCGGGCGGGTGTCCGCCGGGAGGGTGTTCCACCAGTCGATGACCGGGGTGATCAGTTCCCGGCCAGCCTGGTTCACCTCATCCCCGCCCGCCAGAAAATGCACCGGGGAAGGCAGGTAGGAGTACTGCACCGCGGCATAGGCGGTGTCCCCGCCGTACATCAGCTCGAAGGCCTGCGCGGCCTGGGGGTTCACCCAACCGGTGCCGGTGGTGAAGTGCATGACGATGGCTTCCCGCTCGGTGGCTCCGGTTCGAAGGAACTCATCGATGATCAATTGGGCACGCTCGGCGTTGGTGGGCGCATTATCCAGCCCGGCGTACACCCTGATCGGTTCCTCCGCGGGTTCACCCGTCAGCTCCGCCAATTCCTCCCGGTGGAGTCCCTGGTTGAGAAAACGCATGCCATAACGTCCGAGCCCCTCCCACTCAGCGAGGGACTCCGGGCTGCCGGAACGTTCCGGCACGGTGGGTGGCACATCCCCTGGTTCTGCGTTTTGATAACCATTGGCCAGCAGTGTTTCCGCACCCCGGACAATGGTGCCGGGGATGACCTGCTCCACCAGGAACACCCCGATGATTGCGGTGAGCAGCCAGGATGCCACCACCCGGTAACTGGGCAACCAGCCCAGCAGCATCCCGCCGCCTTTACGGGTCAGCCAGCGGATCCCCCGGGAGAGGAGGACCAGCAGCAGCCACAGCCCCAATCCGATCGGCAGCACCAGGAGGAACTCCCAGAGGGAATAGGCCTGCGAGCCGGTCAGCTCCGCAATGCCACGTTGCCAGCGCAGCGAGAATAACACCATGCCCAGCAGTGCCAGGAGGGAGAGAACATTCAGCGTGACTTCCCCGATATCGCGCCATTTCGCCGGGACCTGATGCAGCCGAGGTTCCAGATGGGGACGCAGCCTCTCCCGCAGCCAGAGATCCCAGAGGAGGTGGAGAAACACCCCGATCCCGTACCCGAGGGCGGCAGCCATCCCGGAGATCAGGCCCTGATAGAAGAAGGTGCGGGGCAGGAGCGAAGGGGTCAGTCCGAGGGCGAATCCGATGGTGCCGCAGATCAGCCCCCAGGGGTGCAGGTTCCACTGACGCCACCGCTGCCAGGTCATTGATCGAGCTGCTCCGCCAATTCCATCCACTCCATCTCCAGGCCCTCCCGTTCATCCCGGATCTGGTGCAGTTCGGTGTCCAGATCCGCCAAGGTGGCGGTGTCCATCTTCTCCGCCGCAGTCGCCATCCCCGCGTTGAGCTTCGTGATCTTCTGATCCAGCTTGACGATCTTGCGCTCCAGGGCATTGAGCTGCTTCTGCATCTCCCGCTCCTCCTGGGAGCTCAGGCCAGGCTGCTTCCCCGGGGCCACCTCGCTTTTCGCCGCCGTGTTCTCCCCGAGGTTGATCACCCCGGTGTTGGACGCCTCCATCACGGCCCGGCGGCGCAGGTATTCCTCGATGCCGCCGGGCAGGTTGGTCAGCTTGCCATCCCCGAAGAGCGCCCAGGTGGTGTCCGCGACACGTTCAATCAGGTAGCGGTCATGAGAGATGACCACGAGGGTGCCGGGCCAGCCGTCGAGCAGGGATTCCAGCTCCTGGAGGGTGTCGATGTCCAGGTCGTTGGTGGGCTCATCGAGTAGCAGCACATTCGGCTCCGCCATCAGCACGCGGGTCAGCTGCAGTCGGCGGCGCTCACCACCGGAGAGGTCACCGACCGGGGTGCGTTGCCGTTTCGCGGAGAAGCCCAGACGTTCCGCCAGCTGGGAGGCGGACATCTCCTTCTTGCCCAGCTGGACATAACTGGCCACATCCTCCACCGCCTCCAGGAGGCGCAGTTTCGGGTCGAGGTCATCGAGCTCCTGGCGCAGCCAGCCGAGTTTCACGGTCTTGCCTTCGATCCGCTTTCCGGCGCTCAGGGGATGTTCCCCCGCGAGGGTGCGCAGCAGGGTGGTCTTACCGGAACCGTTGACACCGACCAGGCCGATGCGCTCACCCGGGGCCAGGCGCCAGGTGAGGTCCTCCACCAGGACCCGGCCATCCGGGGTGGCGACGGTCGCGTCCTCCAGCTCAATGACGACCTTGCCCTGCCGAGAACGGGAGAAGGCCATGAGCTCAACGCTGTCGCGTGGGGAGGGCACATCCGAGATCAGTGCTTCGGCCGCCTCGATGCGGTAGCGGGGTTTGGAGGTACGGGCCGGGGCGCCCCGGCGCAGCCAGGCCAGTTCCTTACGCGCCAGGTTCTGGCGTCGCTGCTCAATGGCATCCGACTGGCGGGCCCGCTCAGCGCGGGCGAAGGTCCAGTCGTTGTAGCCACCCTCATAGGAGTCGATCTGGCCGTCATGGACCTCCCAGGTCTGGGTGGCCACGGTGTCCAGGAACCAACGGTCGTGGGTGACCACCACCAGGGCGCTGCGCCGCGAGAGCAGGTGCTGGGCCAACCACTGGACACCTTCCACGTCCAGGTGGTTGGTGGGCTCATCAAGGATGATCAGGTCCAGATCCTGGACCAGTGCCACCGCCAGGTTCACGCGTCGACGTTCACCACCGGAAAGCCCACCGACCTTGGTGTCCAGGCCGAGATCGACGATCCCCAGACCACCGAGCACCTCCCGCACCTTGGCGTTGGAGGCCCATTCGAAGGTCTGCAGGCCCAGCGGGGCGAGCACCACCTCAGCGATGGTGTCCTCGGGGTTCAGTTCAGCACGTTGGGTGACCACCGCGAGGGCGAGATCACTGTTGTGGGAGACTCTGCCGGAATCCGGTTCCTCGACCCCGGAAAGCACCTCCAGCAGGGTGGTTTTGCCACCGCCGTTCAGTCCGACGACACCAATGCGGTCACCGGTCTGCACGCCGAGGCTCACGCCGTCAAGCAGCGTCTTCAAGCCAAAGGACTTGGATACATTTTCAAGGTTGATCAAATTCGCCATGTCGGACTCATCCTAGTTCACGACACCAACCCAGGCATGCACTACGCCAGTGGCAATCCCGTCCCCTGAGAATTTTTCCCCTCAGGCAGAGCTCGCAGTGACTTCCTATAGTGGTGATATGCGCACCTCATATCAGGAAAAGCTCAACCAGCTCTCCCATGACCTGCTGGTCATGGGGGATGCGGTCCGGGACATCATGGCCGATGCTTCCACGGCTCTGCTGCAGGGGTCCTTATCCGCTGCGGAGGAGGCGCTTTCCCGCGCCGGGCAACTACCTGAACTGCAGAGCCGTTGTGAGAGGAAGGCGGTGGAGATCCTGGCCCTGGAAAGCCCCAAAGCGCGGGATCTGCGCCAGGTTCTCTCCTCGATCCACATCGCCTACCACCTCCACCGCATGGGGGAACTGGCCACCCACATCGCCCAGTCCGCCCGCCGCCGGCACCCCGCCAGAGCAATCCCGGCGGAGATGGTTGAGGAGTTCGGGCAGCTGGCGCAGGCCGCCCAGAACATGACGCTTAAAACCCGGAACCTGCTGGTGTCACCGGACACCGACACTGCCCTGGAGTTGGAGCAGGATGATCAGTTCATCGATGAGCTGAGCACTTCCCTGCTGAGCCGGATGACCCAGTCAGAGTGGCCGCATTCCGCCCGAGAGTCGGTGGACACCGCCCTGCTGATCCGTTTCTATGAGCGCTACGCCGATCACTGCGTGAATGTGGCGGGGCGGGTGGTGTACCTGGTCTCGGGGTTGAAGCTGGAGGATTATCTCGCGCAGCAGGAATGAAACCTAGAAAGTTTCCGGCACCACGTGTGCGCCCTCGGCCGGGCCCTGGGCGGGGTGTGCCGCAATGACCAGGCCACTGTCGATCAGTTCTCCGGCCACCTCGGCGGCATGCGCGGCATCCCGGCAGAGGAAGGCGCAGGTGGGTCCGGAACCGGAGACGATGCCACGCAGGGCTCCCGCTTCCTCACCGGCGGCCAGGATCTGACGCAGACCGGGGCGCAGACTGATCGCCGGGGCCTGGAGATCATTGACCAGGTTGGCGGCCACCGCTGCAACATCACCATTGAGCAGGGAGCGGCTCAGCACGGTGGTGTCGGTGTGGGCGGGCAGTTCCCTGCCGGATTCGCGGAGCTGATCAAGTTTGTGGAAGACCTCCGGGGTGGAAAGCCCGGCGGCAGAAACCGCCAGTACCCAGTGGTAGTGGCCTCGGGACATCACCGGGATGAGGTTCTCCCCCCGCCCGGTACCCAGCATGGTGCCGCCGTGCAGGGTGAAGGGGACATCGGAGCCGAGTTCGGCGGCGATGGATTCCAGCACGGACTCGGGCAGAGGGTCGGCATGTTCACTCAACCAGGCCTGGGTCACGCGCAGTGCGGCGGCGGCGTCAGCGGAGCCCCCTGCCATTCCACCAGCCACCGGAATGCCCTTGCGCAGGTGCAGTTCCACCATCGGCAGCTGGCCGATGCCCTCGGCGCGGTAGGCGGCGACCAGCTTATCGACGGCCTGCCAGACCAGATTGTCCTCATCATCGGGCACGCCCTTTGCCTGGCCACTCAGGGTCAGGGTGTCGATCACGCTGCCATGCTTCGGGGCGCGTTTCGACAGCACCTTCAGTTCCAGCTCATCGTGCAGGCTCAGGGACTGGAAGATGGTGACCAGCTCGTGATAGCCGTCCGCCCGGGCCTGCCCCACTCCCAGGTGGAGGTTGACCTTGGCGTGGGCGCGGGCCCGGATCTGTTCCACTCCCATTTAGATACCCGCCAGACGGACGAAATCGGCGACGCCCAGCTTCTCCCCACGCAGGGTGGGGTCAATGTCAGCGGCCTTGAGTGCTTCCTCGGCGGCGGCACCCCCGCCGAAGTGGCCGGAAAGTGCGGCCCGGAGGGTCTTGCGGCGTTGGGCGAAGGCGGCGTCGATAAGCGGCCACACGGTCTTGCGGGCTTCCTCGTTCAGCGGCCAAGGTTCGGTGCCGGGTTCGAAACGGTCGATACGTACCAGGCCGGACTCGATCTTCGGGGCCGGCCAGAAGACATTGCGGCCGATATGGCCGGCGCGGCGGACATCACCATAGAAGGCGGCCTTGACGCTGGGGACCCCGTAGATCTTGGAACCGGGGTCAGCGGCCAGGCGGTCAGCGACTTCAGCCTGGACCATGACCAACACGCGACGGATGCTGGGGAAGGTGGCCAGCAGGTGGAGCAGGACCGGGACGGAGACGTTATAGGGCAGGTTGGCCACCAGGGCGGTGGGCTGCTCAATGTCCCCGGCTGTGATTTTGAGGGCATCCTTGTTGAGGATGCTCAGCCGATCCGCGAACTGCGGGGCACGCCAGGCCATGGTGGCGGGGAGTTCCGCGGCCAGCCGGTTATCGATCTCCACCGCGGTGACCTTGGCCACGCTGTCAGCCAGGGCCAGGGTCAGCGAACCCAGGCCCGGACCGACCTCAACCACATGGTCGGACTGGTCGAGCTCGGCGGCGGCGACGATGCGACGCACCGTGTTCGGGTCGTGCACGAAGTTCTGGCCGAGCTTCTTGGTCGGGGTGACATCGAGCTTCTCGGCGAGCTGCCGGATCTCCACCGGACCGAGCAGCTGGGCGGACTCATCGCGTTGTTCCATGGTGTACCAATCTACCTGGAAAAACAGGAAATCCCCGCACCGGGTGGCGCGGGGATTTCTGGGCAGCCCTCTTTTTAGCGGATACCGAGCTTGGAGGTGCAGGCCGGCCAGGCTCCCCAGCCCTGTCCTGCCCGGACCTTCTCCGCGACGGCGATCTGCTGCTCGCGGGAGGCCTGGTTGGCGGCTGCCGCGAACTGGGTGCCCCCGTAGGCGGCCCAGGTGGAGGGAGAGAACTGCAGGCCACCCTGGTAGCCGTTGCCGGTGTTGATGGCCCAGTTACCGCCGGACTCACACTGGGCGAGGCTGTCCCAGACGCTGCCCCCACCCACGGAGGGTGCGGAGGAGGATGCGGCGGGGGCGGCCGGGGCCGCCACCTTGGTGCCACGCGCGATGACGGCCGGGATCGCCTCGCTGGTGACCTGCTCGTTGAGGATGATCTCCTCGGCGACCTGGCCGTTGACGGTGGTGATCTTACGGGTGACATCCTTGACGCCGGACTTGCCCCACTCCCGGATGTTCTCCTCCCCCACCGGAGCCTCCGGGTCCTCCACATAGCGGGTGGGAACATCGAAGGTCTCCTCAGCGGTGACCTCCTCGATGCTGACCCGGTCCACGCTGATGGTGGTGTTGTGGTCGATCTTGGCGTCCAGCGCCGGAGTAACGCGGTCATGCTCACCCAGGGTGATGCCACGGTCCTCGAGCACCTCAGCCACGGTGGTAGCCGGGATGGAGGTGTAGACGGTCTCCACCCCATCCTTGAGGGCGATGATCTTCGGCTTGGTGATCTCGACGGTCATCCCCTCAGCCGGGATGGTGTCCCCCGTGGCGGCGGAGACCTTGGCTGCGGGATGCAGACCCGGGACCTCTGCCAGCAGTTCCTCAACGGTCAGGGCATTGGAGGTCAGGTCCAGCTCTTCGCCGTCGATGATCAACGCCACCGGCTTGGCGGTGCGGACATTGATGGTGGTGGCGTCGGACAGCTGCTCGCTGGGGGCCGGGTAGATCAGATCCTGATCACCGACCTGGATGCCGGCGGCTTCCAGGGCTCCCTGGACATCACCGGCGAAGGTGGACACCGGGATCTGCTCACCGTTGACGTCTACGATGACGTCCTTCTGGGCGGCCGCTGCGACGGAGACCCCACCGACCAGGACGGCCGCTGCGACACCGCCGCCGGCGATGCGCATCGATACCGACTTGCCGCCGCGGTTGATCTTGGTCTTCTGCTGCATACCCATGAGGCTTAAGTTCTTCTCGCTCTACTCGTGGTCCGGCAGGCTCACCCAGCCGGCTCTCCGTGTCGGCTTGTGGAAAAGCCCTGTCCCCTGGGGGCGCGAAAGGTCAGCACGCCAGGGACACAATGAATAACGGCACGATAACAAATAAGAGACATCCAGGGAAGAAAAGGGGCAGCCCGGAGTCCAGATCCGCCCAACCACCACCCCCACGGCACGCTGTTCCCGCTGGCCTTTTCAAACTAGGCCGAAACGTTATGATCTTGCTCACACCCCCCGGGTGGGGGTCTCAGCCCGGCAGATTCAGACCAAAAACCTCATCGAAGGTGGCACTGAGCTCCTCCACCAGATCGGCCACATCCACCCCCCGGGCCTGCGCCACACAGAGCGCGGTATGCCCCACCAGGGCAGGCTCATTGCGTGCCCCCCGGTAAGGCTCCGGGGTCATGTAGGGCGCATCCGTCTCAATCAACAGCTGGCCCCGGGGCACCATGGCCGCGATCTCCCGCAGCTCGTCATTGCGCTTGAAGGTGACGTTCCCGGCAAAACTGAGGATATAACCACGGTCCACGGCTTGCCGGGCCATCTCCATCGGGGAACTGAAACAATGCAGCATCACATGCCGGGGGCGGGGACTGTCCGCCAACACCCGCATCAACTGCTCATCGGCCTCCCGGTTGTGCACCATCAGCGTCCGCCCGGTTTCCACCGCCAGGTCGATATGCCAGCGCAGCGCCTCCTCCTGCACCTCCAACGGGGCAGTCCGCTCCGGATCATGCTTGATCCAGTAGGTGTCCAATCCAGTCTCCCCCACCGCCACGCAGCGCGGATCCCGCGCCATCTCCGAAAGCCGGGCGCGGGCGACCTCATCAAGCTCATGGGCGCGGGTCGGGTGGATCGCACAGGCCGCGTAGACCCGCTGATTGTGCTGGGCGGCAGCCAGGGCAGCCTCCGCCTCCGCCAGACCATCCCCGACGGTGCACAGCTTCTCGACACCCCCGGCCAACGCACGGTCCACCACCGCCGCCACCTCCTCCGGGGTGCGTGCCCCCGTGGAAGCCAGATGGGTGTGGGCGTCAATGAGCCCTGGGATGGGTTCTGCGGGCTCAGGTTTCGGACGGGCTTTCTTCTTCGACATGGGCGTCATTCTAGACTCCCCCGCCCCAGGCACCACCCTGGCCCTTGGAGCGTCGGCCACACGGTTCCCTTCACCCACCTGCGGGCAGGACTCCGGGAGGGGCCGTAGAATGGCCAACCATGCAGGTTGAACAGCTGGACACAGACACCCGCCAATGGCTCGATGAGCACCTCCAGGTGGCGGAGGAGGCCGGTTTCGGCAGCACCCCACCCCGCCTCTTCGAGGCCTTCGAACAGACCCGTGCCGATTTTTTCATCGCCAGGGAGGAGGACGAGGAACTCGACCCCACGCCTTTCATGGCAAGCTTCGGCATCGCCGTAGGCGAATACCTGCGCCGCGAATTAGGGATGGACTGGGTGATCATCAACGATGACTACGGCACAGACCTGGCCATCCTGCGGGAAACCCCGGATGGCGGCCAGGTCTACTCCTGCCCGATCGTGGTGGTGGGCAAACGCTTCGACGAGGACTATGAGGAAGGCCAGCTGGAGCAGTTCTGCAACCATTTCCTACAGGTCAGCGGGGGTCAGTTGGGGCTGAACTAACCCCTGCTGGCCAACGCCAGGGGCAACACCTCAACTCCACAGCGCTCCGCCAGGGTGGACCCTGCCACCGTCACCGACCAACCGGTGTCGATCAGATCGGTGAGCAACAGGATCGGGCCGGGCACCAGCTGCAGCTGGTCAATCCCCGCCCAGTCCCAGTGCTCCAACAATGCTTCCACCCGATAAGCGGAGTTCTGGGCAACCACCTCACCCACCCCGGGGCGTACCGCCAACAGGCCAGCGAAATTCATCCGGCCCACCCCGGCGATGGCGGTGGCGGTGCGCCCGATCAGGGCGGTGGTTTCCGGATCCGCCGCCCCCAGGGCCACCACATTGGTGGGACGCTGCGCCCAATCCCAGTCGGCGAGCACCGCCACAATCCGGCTCAACCACTCATCCTGACGCCACTGCGGGGAAGGCACCCAGGTCTTCTCCGTCAGCATCTGCTTCAGCGCGGGGCCACGGGCCACATCATTGAGCCGCCCCAGGGCACGGCCCGCACCCACTCCCTTGATCTTCCCCTTGATGCTGATGCCGCTGGGCCACTGACGACGCTGCGCCACCCTGACACCGGGGGCGCGCAGTCGCTCCGTGACGGCCTGCTCAGCCGCCGGATCGATACTGCTCTCCCAGTTCTGCCCCCGGCAATTGGCACAACGACCACAGGGCTTCGTGGCGGTACTGTCATCGAGCTGGTGACGCAGGAAGAGCATCAGGCAGTCCGTGGTGTTCTCATAGTCCAGCATCGCCTGCTGCTCCACCTCGCGGGCCTTCTCCAGCCCCGCATAACGCTCCGCGTCATAATGCCAGGGCCGCCCCGTGGACAACCAGCCGCCCTTGACCCGACGCACCGCCCCATCCACATCCAGGACCTTGAGCACCTGCTCCAGCCGGGAGCGGGAGAGATCCACCTGGGACTCCAGGCGCATCGTGGACTGCACCTGTTCCGGGTCCAGCACCTGCAGCAGCTGGCGCACCCGCTGCTCATCAGGGAAAGAGACGGAGGCGAAATACTCCCAGATCTCGCGGTCCTCCGCGCCGGGCAGGAGGATGACATCGGCGCGTTCGGTGCCACGGCCGGCTCGGCCCACCTGCTGGTAATAGGACACCGGTGAGGCGGGTGCACCCAGGTGGACCACGAAACCCAGGTCGGGTTTATCAAAACCCATGCCCAGGGCAGAGGTGGCCACCAGTGCCTTGAGTTCATTGTTGAGCAGGGCCTGCTCGAGCCTTTCGCGTTCCCCCGCCTCGGTGCGGCCGGTGTAGGCGGCGACATTCCAACCGGCGGCCTCGAGGGCCTGGGCGAGGTCCTCGGCGGCGGCCACGGTCAGGCAGTAGATGATGCCGGAACCCTCCAGCTGGCTCAGGTGGGTGGCCAACCAGGCGGGGCGTCGCGTGGTGTCGGGCAGTTTCACCACCGAAAGGTGCAGGGCCTCGCGGTCCAGTCCACCGCGGAGCAACCCGGTGTGCTCCCCCAGCTGGGCCTGCACATCAGCGACCACGCGGTCATTGGCGGTGGCGGTGGTGGCCAGCACGGGGGTCCCCTCCCCCAGTCCGGCCAGGAGATCCCGGATGCGGCGGTAATCGGGGCGGAAATCATGGCCCCAGTCGGAGATGCAGTGTGCTTCATCGATGACGACCATGCCGACCGCCCGGGCCAGGTTGGGGAGCACCTCATCCCGGAAGCCGGGATTATTCAGCCGTTCCGGGGACACCAGGAGGACATCGATCTCCCCGCGGGAGACCTGCCCCTGGATCTCCTCCCACTCGGTCATGTTGGCGCTGTTGAGGGTGGCGGCCCGGATCCCGGCGCGCTGGGCGGCGACCACCTGGTTGCGCATCAGCGCCAGCAGCGGGGAGATGATCAGGGAGGCCCCGGCCCCGCGTTCGCGCAGCAGTTTGGCGGCGATGAAGTAGACGGCTGATTTACCCCAGCCGGTGCGCTGGACGACGAGCATCCGGCGGTGCTGGTTGACCAGGGCGTCGATGGCGGTCCACTGGTCATCGCGGAGGGTGGCGTTGGGGCCGGCGATCCCGGTGAGCAGGACATCGGCCTCGGAGCGGAGGGCTGGTGTGGTTGTCATCGAAGTCATGACCCCCAGCTAACACCATGCCCCGGACATCGACTGATGTCCGGGGCATAGGCTGGTCTTATTTCTGGACCGGGGCCCATTCGGGACCGGTCTCGCCCAGCTCCGGCTCGAGCTTGGCGATCAGCGGTGCCGGCTTGGCCAGGGTGGTGCCGGCCACGATGTCGATGCGCTTCCAGACGGCCTGCTGGGCCTTGTAGTCACCCATGATCACCGGGTACGTCTGGCCAGGCTCGGGCACACCCACGCCGACCGGTTCGACCGGCATGTTGTCGGTGACCTCGACGACCTTGGGGGTGGCGGCCCAGATGCCTTCACGTCCGAGGGTCTCGTGGACCTTCTGGGAGGTATGCGGGATGAAGGGGGTCAGCATGACATTGCAGTCCGAAACCACCTGCAGGGCGGTCCATAGGACGGTTGCCAGGCGTTCGCGCTGGGTCTCATCCTTGGCCAGCTTCCAGGGCTCCTGCTCGGCGATGTAGGCGTTGGCCTCACCGACGATGTGCATGACCTCGCCGATGGCGGCCTTGAACTTGGATTCCTCCAGGTTGGCGCCGACGGTGTCGAAGGCGGCTGCGGCCAGATCCAGGATCTTGCGGTCCGAGTCGTTCAGGGCCCCTGGGGCGGGGATCTCCCCGAAGTTCTTGTGCGCCATGGAGACGGTGCGGTTGACCAGGTTGCCCCAGCCGTTGGCCAGCTCATTGTTCACCCGACGGACGAACTCATCCCAGGTGAAGTCGGTGTCATTGTTCTCCGGGCCGGCCACGGCGATGAAGTAGCGCAGGGGGTCTGGGCCGAACTCCTTGAGGAAGTCCTTGACGTAGATGACCACTCCCTTGGAGGAGGAGAACTTTGAACCGGACATGGTCAGGAACTCGGAGGAGACGACCTCGGTGGGCAGGTTGAGTACCCCGAGCTCACCGGTTTCCCCACCCTTGGCACCCTGGCCGGCGTAGCCGAGAAGTTCGGCGGGCCAGATCTGGGAGTGGAAGGTGATGTTGTCCTTGCCCATGAAGTAGTAGGAGGAGGTTTCCGGATCATTCCAGAACTTCCGCCAGGCCTCCGGCTCACCGCTGCGCCAGGCCCACTCGATGGAGGCGGAGAGGTAGCCGACGACGGCGTCGAACCAGACGTAGAGCTTCTTGGCGTTATTGTCCTGCCAGCCCTCCACCGGGATCGGGATGCCCCAGTCGATGTCACGGGACATGGCGCGGGGGCGCAGGTCATCGAGCAGATTGAGGGAGAACTTCAGGACATTGGGGCGCCAGGATTCCCGGCCGCGCAGCCACTGGCCGAGGGCCTCCGCCAGGGAGGGCAGGTCGAGCAGGAAGTGCTCGGTTTCGCGGAACTCCGGGGTTTCACCGTTGATCTTGGAGACCGGGTTGATCAGGTCTGCCGGGTCGAGCTGGTTGCCGCAGTTATCGCACTGGTCACCGCGGGCACCATCGGCCTGGCAGATCGGGCAGGTGCCCTCGATGTAGCGGTCCGGCAGGGTCCGGCCGGTCGTCGGGGAGACCGCACCCATGGTGGTCTCCTTGATCATGTAGCCGTTGTCGTGAAGACCACGGAAGAGTTCCTGCACCACGGCGTAGTGGTTGCGGGTGGTGGTGCGGGTGAAGAGGTCATAGGACAGGCCCAGGCCTGCCAGGTCCTCCACGATCTGGCGGTTGTAGCGGTCCGCCAGCTCCTTGACCGTCACACCTTCCTTATCCGCCTGGACCAGGAGGGGGGTGCCGTGTTCATCGGTGCCGGAGATCATCAGGACATCGGCGCCCGACATTCGCTGATAACGGGCGAAGACATCGGAGGGAACACCGAACCCCGCCACATGACCGATGTGGCGGGGACCGTTGGCATAAGGCCAGGCAACTGAAACGAGCACAGACTTAGACATGTGCTCCACTCTAATTTATCGGGGCGCGTTCCTCGAAAGGGCGGGCCGGGATAATCAGTTGCGGTTTGTCTTCTGGCGCTGTTTGCGGCGCTCACGGAGTGCTTCACGACGCTGATGATCGGCGTGGATGCGGCGTTCCCGGGCGAGTTTGGTGGCAAATTTCTGCTGTTCGCGGTAATCCCGGTAGATCACATCGTTGCTCAGATCCTTCACGATGGAGAACATCAGTCCGATGATCACGAAGAGGAAGGGAACTGCGGCGACGATGGTGACGTTCTGCAGGTTGCTCAGTGCCTCATCACCCCCGGAGATCAGCAGGGTCATTCCGATCAGGGCGGTCAGCAGACCCCAGGTGGCGGAGATCCACGGGTTGGCGTCGGATTTACCGTTCTGGGAGATGGTGCCCATCACGGTGGAGGCGGAGTCGGCGGAGGTGATGAAGAAGGTGCCCAGCAGGAGCACGGCGACCACACCCACGACGGTGCCACCCGGCAGTTGTTGCAGCAGGTTGAAGAGCTGGGATTCGGCGGAGCCGTCACCCCAGATGGAGTTTCCCTCCCGTTCGAAGGTGATGGCGGTGCCCCCGAAGATGGAGAACCACACCACGGAGACACCGGAGGGGATCAGCAGCACCCCGAGCATGAACTCCTTGATGGAGCGGCCCCGGGAGATCCGGGCCAGGAACATGCCGACGAAGGGACTCCAGGAGATCCACCAGGCCCAGTAGAAGATGGTCCAGCTGCTCAACCACTCACCGGCGGTGCCGTCAGCGGATTCCGCGGTGCGGCCTGCCATGGCGAAGAAGTCGGAGAGGTAGGCGCCGATGGAACCGGGGATCAGGTTGAGGGTGGCTACCGTCGGACCCATCAGGAAGACGAAGATCGCCAGGATCGCCGCCAGGATGATGTTGAAGTTGGAGAGGTACTGGATACCTTTGCCCACTCCGGAGATGGCGGAGACCATGAAGGCCAGGGTCAGGACTGCGACGATCCCGATGATCAGGTTGGCGCCCGGGTTCTCCACGAAACCGGCGGCTTCCAGGCCCGCCCGGATCTGCAGGGCACCGAGCCCCAGGGAGCAGGCGGTGCCGAAGACGGTGGCGAAGATCGCCAGGATGTCAATGACCTTGCCGAAGAGACCGTTGGCGTGCTTCTCCCCCACCAGTGGGGTGAAGGCGGAACTGATCAGCTGTTTACGGCCCATCCGGAAGGTGGAGTAGGCGATGGCCAGTCCGACGATGGCGTACAGGGCCCAGGGATGCAGGGTCCAGTGGAACATCGCTGAAGCCATCGCGGGGCCGACCGTGTTCGGTTCCCCACCCGGGAGACCGTCCCGGTAGAAGGTCAGGGGCTCGGAAGCGCCATAAAACATCAGGCCGATGCCCATGCCGGCGGCGAACATCATGGCCACCCAGGAGATGGTCCGGAATTCCGGCACCTCATCGACCTTGCCCAGCCGGATCGTGCCGAAGCGGCTGAACGCGATCACCAGGACGAAGGCCACGAAAATGGTGCCGAAGAGGATGAAGGCCCAACCGAGGTTATCCACCACCCAGGCCAGACTGTTGGAGGCGGCGTTCGTGAAGGAATCCCCACCGACCAGACCCCAGACCACGGTGGCGAGGATGATGATGGCCGCGGGGATGACCACCGTCCAGTTGATCGACTGGTCCTTGCGTTCCGCCGCCAACTCGATCTCGGCTTCGCCCCGCTCCAATTCCTCTTCAATGGCGGCGGCATCGGAGATCATTCCGGCGAGCTGCTCGGTGGCACTTGCCGCCTGCAGTTCTTCATCAACCGTACTTCCCTCAGATGGGGATGCTTTGGCTGGGAAATCAGCATTGTGCCCAGTATTTGTCATAACGTACAGAATCAATCAGGGCGGTAGATATATCAACTGAAAATTCCGGTTCTTTGAGCGGAAAACCCGGGAAAAGGGAGGAAGTTATCATTCCTTGATTTACATGTCTGCAGCGCACCCGGGGAAGTTCCCGAAACCTACAACAAAAACATAACAATTAGCCACGGGCGCTGAGAACCGCGTCATAGAGCTCCCTGGCGGACACCCCCCGGGTTGCCGCGATGTCCTTGCACACCGCCTTCAGGCGCTCACCTTCCGCCACCCGCTCCTCCACCGCCGGAACCAGGGCGTGAACATCGACGTCCTCCTCCCCGGCGCCTTCGAGCACCACGGTGATCTCCCCGCGCACCCCCTGCCGGGCCCACTCCGCCAGCTCGGCGAGGGAGCCACGGCGCACCTCCTCATAGGTCTTGCTCAATTCGCGGCAGACGGCGGCACGCCGGGTCTCGCCGAGGACCTCCACGGCGTCGGCAAGCGTGTCTGCGATGCGATGCGGAGATTCGAAGAAGCAGACCGCCCGGGCCTCATTCTTCAGCGACTTCAACCATTCCCGGCGCTGGCCGGACTTGCGTGGGGCAAAACCGTCGAAAGCGAATTTTCCCACGTTCAACCCGGAAAGAGCCAGGGCGGTGGGCACGGCGGAAGGCCCGGGGAAACAGGTCACCGGGACGCCTGCCTCATGGGCCGCATTGACCAGGGAGAGACCCGGATCCGAAACCACCGGCATCCCGGCATCCGAGACCACCACCACCGAACCGTGCTGGGCGGCCTCCAGCAGCTGCGCGACCCGGCCCTCCTCATTGTGGTCGAAATTGGAGATCACCCGACCCCGGATCTGCACGTCCAGGGCCGCCGCCAGAGCGCGGGTGCGGCGGGTGTCCTCCGCGGCCACCACATCAGCCTGCGCCAGGGCCTGCCTTAACCGCGGGGAAGCATCGTGGACATTGCCCAGGGGGGTGGCCGCGATGATCACTCCCCGGGGCAGCGTCTGCCCCTGGGTCTCCAACCCGATATCCGTTTCCAGGTCGGGTGCCACTGCTTCGGGGGTGTGTTCGGTGTTGTTCATGCCTCCAGCTTCCCACACCTTCAGGCCCGGACCTCTAGACTCTCTCAGGTGAGTACCTCCCTAGCCTCCCCGATCCCGGCTGGGCGGGCAGCCCAGGTTTCCCCGCCGAACCCCCGCACCCACCAGTGGTCCCGGGCAGACACCATCAGCACTGCGCTGATTGGCCTGCTGGCTGTGATCACCCGTTTCTTCTGGCTCGGCAGAGCGGAATCCGGGGGCACCCCGGTCTTCGATGAGAAGCACTACGTGCCCCAGGCCTGGGACATGGTGGAATCCTGGGTCAACCCGCTGATCGGCGGCATCGAATCCAACCCGGGCTACGGCCTGGTGGTGCACCCCCCGTTGGCGAAGCAGCTGATCGCCCTGGGTGAGATGATCTTCGGGTACTCCCCCTGGGGATGGCGCCTGATGACCGCACTCTTCGGTGTCGCCACCGTGCTGATGATCATGGCACTGACCCGTCGGCTGAGTAACTCCTGGCAGGTGGCCAGCATCGCCGGACTGCTGGCGGTCTTCGACGGGGTGCTGCTGATCACCTCCCGTTTCGGCATGCTCGACATCTTCCAGGTGTTCTTCATCGTCGCGGCCGCCTGGGCCCTGATCCGCGACCACCAGCAGGTGCGGCAGCGCTTTCACGATGCCTGGCTGCAGGGGATGATGGGCGAGAGCCGCTATGGGCCGCGGCTGGGTTTTCGCTGGTGGCGTTTCACCACCGGAATCTTCCTCGGTCTGGCGCTCGGGGTGAAATGGTCGGGACTGTATTACATCGCTTTCTTCGGTCTGCTCAGCGTCTTCACCGACCTGGCGCTCCGACGCCGCTACGGGGTTCCCCACCCGGTGCTCGGCGCTCTCTTCCGGGACACCATTCCCGCCCTGGGATCCCTGGTGCTGCTGCCCGCCCTGCTCTACCTGTGGAGTTGGCGGGCCTGGTTCGCCTCCGAGACCAGTGTCTACCGTCATGCCAAGACTGATGGCACCATCCCGGAGGATTCCTGGCTGCAGGCCCTGCCGGAGGCTGCTGCCGGTTGGTTGCACTACCACCTCTCGGTTCTGGAGTTCCACGGTTCCCTGACCACTTCCGGGGGACACAGCCATCCCTGGGACTCCAAACCCTGGTCCTGGCTGGTGGCGGGTCGACCCATCCTCTACTCCTCTGACACCGACATGGAATGCGCGGCAGGAACCTGCCGGGAGATGATCTTCCTCTTCGGCACTCCGGCGATCTGGTGGCTGACCATCCCGGCTCTGCTCTGGGGACTGTGGTCCCTGGTGATCCGCCGACAGCGTGCTTTCCTGCTGCCCCTGGTGGCCTTCGCCGCTGGGTTCCTGCCCTGGCTGGCCGGATATGACCGCCAGATGTACTTCTTCTACGCCGCGGCCCTGGTGCCCTTCACCATCGTCCTGATCGCCCTGGCCTGTGGGCAGCTCTGGGGTGAGGGGAAGAAGCTGAAGAGTCAGCAGCTGGCACACATGACCTGGGGTTCGGTGGCGGTGTGCGCATATCTGGCATTGGTGGTGGCGATGTTCTTCTACTGGCTGCCGATCTTCTACGGGATCCAGATCTCCGATGCCCACTACTTCGACATCATGTGGCTGCCAAGCTGGATCTGAGCCCCACGCTCAGGCGGGTTTTGCGTTCAGGGAATCCCAGGTGGCGCGGAAGGCACTGCGTCCATAGTTGTTGAACCAGGACCATCCCAACACCACCCCGGTGATCAGCAGCAGACCGAGGAAACCCAGTTGTTCCGGGGATGCCAGCCCCAGCAGCACATCCCGGGCTGCGAAACCGGCGCTGAAGGTCCACAGGGCACCCACCAGGGGCAGCATTCCCACCACCAGGCGGGGCTGCCAGGCAGCGAAGAACAGGGCGAAGCCCAGGGCCAGGCGCATGGCCGCAGCCTCGGCCATCAGGTTGGAGTAACCATCATCAATGAGCTCACCAGGGGTGTTGGCCAGCAGACTGACCGACCAGATCACGTAGATGATGCCGAGCACCACCAGCGCGATCCGGCTCAGCGCCAGACCCAGGGCGCGGGAATGGGCCCGGCGGCGCCACTCCGGCTCCACCCCGGCCAGAATCACCTCAGAAAGGTCCGGCACCCCGGCGGGGACGGCGTCGGCGCTGAGCTGTTCCTTGAGGGCGATGGCCTGCCGGTAGAAAGCCTGACATTCCGCACAGCCGGCCAGGTGGGCGTCAATGACATCATCGGGGTAGCCGGTGGCCTCCCCATCCAGCCGGGCGGAGAGGGCGGACTGGACATGTTCGCACTCAAGCACGGGCCAGCACCCCATCCACACTTGCCCGCCCGGAACCGAAGACCACGATCATCAACAGGCCGGCGATCAGCACGATGGGGTATTCCAGACCCCCTCCGGAAACCAGACCACTATCGCTGAAGAAACCCTGGTCCAGGTGAACGAAATAGGCGGCGGCCACCATCAGCAACGCCAGCGCACCAGCGACGATGGTGGTGAGCAGGCCGACCGTCAGAAGTGCCCCACCGAGCAATTCCGCGATTCCGGCGACATAGGCAGAGAGCTTCGGTTGGGGGACCTGCCAGGCACTGAACTGGCCGGTCGTCTCGGTGATCCCGGTCCGGAAGAGTTTGTCCCACCCGTGTGCCACGAACACCAGGCCCAGTACACCACGGAAAATGAGCAGCGCTGCATCTCTCACCACCGGCTTATCCATGAGGAATAGACTACCTTCTAGGCCGGTGTCCGGCCGAGACAACCCAGAATCCGCCCAGGGAGAAACCCATGAAAACCACCCTCCGACACCGCTATCTCGACTCCCCCATCGGTACCCTGCTCCTGATCGCCGGGGAACAGGGACTGCGTTATATCGCTTTCCCCGGGGAGGACACCACCCACCTGGACATCGGCACGGGGGTCACAACCGACCCGCTTCTCGACGTCGCGGCCACCCAGCTCGGCGAATATTTCGCCGGTTCGCGGCGTTCCTTCTCGCTGCCCCTGGAACATCCCGGGGACGCGGGTTTCCGACACCGGGCCCAGGAACACCTGGCCAGCATCCCTTATGGCCAGACCCGCACTTACCTTCAGCTGGCCCGGGAACTGGATAACCCCGGAGCGGTCCGGGCGGTGGGCTCGGCCTGCGCCACCAATCCCCTGCCGATCGTCCTACCCTGCCACCGCGTCCTACGCAGCGATGGGGGCCTTGGCGGCTACCGGGGTGGTGTGGCCGCCAAACAGGCTCTGCTGGCCCTGGAGGCGGCTTAAATGGGTGGGCTGATCATCGGGGCCGATGGGTTGTCCCGGACTCCCTGGGCGACCCGGGATCCCCTCCTGCAGGAATACTATGACAAAGAATGGGGCATGCCTGTCCGGGATGAGCGGGGACTCTTCGAGCGTCTCAGCCTGGAGGCCTTCCAATCCGGTTTATCCTGGCTGACCATCCTGCGCAAACGCCCCGCCTTCCGGCAGGCCTTCGCCGATTTTGACCCGGATCAGGTGGCGGCCTTCACCGAGACAGATGTGGCCCGTCTGATGGCTGATGCCGGCATCGTGCGTAACCGCCGCAAGATCGAGGCCACCATCAACAATGCCGCTGCGGTACTGCGCCTGCGACGGAAGATGGGGCTGGTGAAGTTGATCTACTCCTTCACGCCACCGCGAACCCCGGCACCGGAGAGCATGGCAGAGGTGCCCAGCATGTCTGAGGAGTCCCGGGAAATGGCGAAAGCCCTCAAGAACGAGGGCTTTTCCTTCGTGGGTCCCACCACCTGCTTCGCGCTGATGGAGGCAATCGGGATGGTGGACACCCACCTGGTGGGATCCCACCGCCGGGGGGCTTCCGGGGTCTGGCCTAGCTGACCCGACGGTCGCGGTAGCGTTGGAACTCGGTGACCTCAGCCACCGGTGCCTGCTGGAGGTAACGGGTGTACAGATGCTCGAAATCCGGGCTCTCATCATCGAGTTCCAGGACCACAGCACCGGGGCGGCGCAGCTTACGTGGCAGTTGCGGGGAGGAGGCCTCGTCGGAATGCACCACACCCAACCGGGCGCGGCGCAGCTGCCGGATGCGGCGCATCCGCAGTGCCTGCTCCGCCCGGACCTGACCGCGTAGCGCCACCAGGTAGAAAGCGGTTGCTCCCAGTGCCAGCACCGGCAGGGCCCAGGCCCAGCCGCCGAAGACAATGGCCAGCACCGCGGTCAGCACCACTGCCACACCCAGTCCGATGAGGGTGCGCTGGCGACGCTGATAACGGTTCAGGGAGTGGTGCTCATCAGCTTCCGGGTCCCAGCCGCCACGGCCCCGGCGACGCTGGGCGAAGGCCAGCTCCTCAGGGGAGAGTTCCGCATCGCGTAGCTTCTCCCCTTCCCGGTAATCCTCATACTCAAGTTCCGCCTCCGGCTGCTCCTCGGTGCCGACCTCTGCGGGGGCACCATCCAGGGCGGCGCGGGGATCCAGGAAATCGGCTGCGGAGGTGTAGGCGTTGGAGAGCTCATAGTGCTCCGCATCCTCATCCCAGAAGTCATCCTCCTCATTGAGGATCTCGTTGCTCACCGGGGCTTCCTCGGGAACCTTCACGCTGGCCTCAGTGGTGGATCCGGCCTCAAGTTCGTGGACGATGGTGCCCTCCACAACCGGCTCGACCACAGCGGCGGTGCTGTCCTCGGTGGTTTCCTCCCCGACGCCAGCATCCGCCCGCTGGCGCTGGAATTTCGCCGAAGCGGAGGCGAAGACACCGCCGAGGGCACCCGGTGAGGTGGTCTCGCGGTCGTCGATAAGCACATCATCAGCGTCGACGAGTTCGTAATCCTCATCATCACGTTGGGGGTGCAGGCGGACATCAGCGGGGGTCACCCGGGGTCGACGGCGGCTACGCAACTCGCCGCTGCCACCCTCGTGGATGACGCGGGTCTCATCAAATGCCTCGCCCGCCTTGCGAATCGGCTTCTGGCCGCGCAACAGCAGTGGTGCAAGCACAAAAAGCCATACCACGATGATCAGGACAATGATCAATCCTCCGGGCATGTGTGAGTGCCGCCTTCCCCTTGACAATGTGTTTCAAATTCCAGACAGCCTATCCAGCGGCCGGGATATCCGCGGACTGCCACGCCGAAAAAGTGGCCAATCAGCGGCTCTACTACCGATACTAGCCTTAATGACGTAATGGAAGTAGCTTTCCCTCCCGACGCAGGCGTTCCACACAGCTCCCCGGTTTCTCATCCCGGGTCTGAGCCACGAAAACATGGTCCCGCCACTGCCCGTCGATGTGGAGATTCCGCCGCAGCAGCCCCTCTTCCCGGTAGCCGTTATTAGCCAGCACCCGGCCCGAGGCCGGATTGGAGGGCAGGTAGGTGGCGGTCACCCGGTGCAGGCCAACCCGTCGGAAAGCATGATCGGTGCCCAGGGCACAGGCTGCCGTGGCGGCCCCCAAACCCTGGTAGCCGCTGAACACCCAATAACCGATCCAACAGGAGGAGACCCCACCATGCTGGATATTTCCCAGGGTCAGCTGGCCGGCGAAAGCACCATCGAGCTCAATGACCAGGGGGATCACCGTGCCCTGGGTCGCCAGATCCCGCAACGCCATGAAATTGGCGTGCCAGGCCGGTTGGGTGTGGGCGGCATCCCAACCACGATGTGCGGTGGGTTCCACCGGACGCAGGTGCGCCTCATCCAGCAGCCTCATCTGCCGCCACTCCCGGCCGTCCTTACGCAGCAGGGGGCGTAGGCGAAGCTGCGGACCACGGGCCAACCGAACCATCGGGGTGACCTCAGGCCAACCGGGGTGCATCGGATGCGGGGCGGCCGCCACCGCCGCCCGCCAACGGGATTCAGCGAGGCCGAAGGGGTCAAGCATGAAGATCAGGCATTCGCGGCCAGGAAGAGCACCTCGACGATATCGCCGGGGCGGACCTCAGTGACTTCCTCGGGGATCCGGATCATTGCGTTGGCCTCACTCAGGCCTGCCAGCAGATGCGCCGGGGCGCCGGTGGCACCCCCCAGGCCCTCCACCAGATAGTCCTGGGTCTCGGAGTCACGCATCAGACGGGCCCGGATATAACCACGCCGTCCCTGGCGGGAAAGCACATGGTTGACCGCCCTGGCCCGGACCACACGGCGCCTGACGTTGCGCTTACCCAGCGAAATGCGGATCAGGGGGCGGACGAAAATCTCGAAGGCCACCAGCGCCGACACCGGGTTGGCGGGCAGCAGAAAGACCGGGATCTGATCAGGGCCCAAGCGGCCGAACCCCTGGACCGAACCGGGATGCATCGCCACCCGGGTGGTGTCGATCTCACCGATCTCGGCAAGCACCCGGCGGATGCTCTCCGAACCGGCACCACCGACCGCACCGGAGATGACCATCACCTCAGAACGCAGCAGCTGCCCCTCGATGATGTCACGCAGACGGCGGGGTTCCCCCTCGATGATGCCTACCCGGTGGACATCGGCACCGGCCTCTTTGCCGGCGGCGGCCAAGGCATAGGAATTGACGTCATAGACCTGGCCGAGACCGGGTTCCCGCTCAATGTCGACCAGTTCATGGCCGATCGAGAGCACGGAAAGCCGGGGACGGGGATAGACCAGCACCTTGGAACGGCCCACCGCCGCCAACAGGCCGATCTGGGAGGGGCCGAGCACCGAACCCGGACTGACCGCCACATCACCGGGTTGAATGTCATCGCCGACGCGTCGGACGAAATCGCCGGAACGCACCGGCTTTTCCGCAACCACCCGCTTCCGGCCCCGATCCGACCACTCCAGGGGCAGGACGGCGTCGGCAAGCGCAGGCAGGGGGGCGCCGGTGTGAACCCGCACCGCCTGCTTGGGCTGTAGCCGCAGGGGGCGTTGGGAACCGGCGTTCACCTCACCGACCACCGGCAGTGAACGTTCCGGGGCACTCCGGGGGCGCCCCACCGGCTCCTCCGGTGGGGTGCGACCCAGGCCCCGCTCCCCACCCACATCAACCGCCCGAACGGCATAACCGTCAATGGCGGCCTGCGGGAAACCCGGTAGGGGGCGGACAGCCTGGACCTCCTCGGCGCACATCAGGCCCAGTGCGTCGGCGATCGCGGTACGAACTGGCTCCGGGGTCACCGCAGAATCTGTGACCAGTGCCAACTGTTGTTCAACCGAACGCACTCAGGCTCTCCTTCCGAGGATGAAACGACTAACCGGAGAGTCTACCGGGGTCGAGCAGGACAGAGCCACTGGCACCGCCGCAGCAGCACAACTATTCAGCTGCCCGGGCGGCCTTCTCCGCATCAAAGTTGACCAGGATCTCCTCAATGGCGCCACGCAGGCTGGGGCCGTACTTCGGATCCCGCAGACCGAAGTCCACACAGGCCTTGATGTAACCGCCCGGGTTACCCAGGTCATGACGGCCACCGTGGTGCACCAGAACATGCACCGGGTGCCCCTCCTCGATGAGCAGGGCGATGGCGTCAGTCAACTGCAGTTCGCCACCCTTGCCCGGCTTGATGCGACGCAGGGCATCGAAGATGGCGCGGTCGAGCAGATAACGGCCGGTGGCCACATAGTTGGAGGGGGCATCCTCCGGATCCGGCTTCTCCACCATGCCGCGGACCCGCTTGACATCATCGCGATCCAAGCCGGAGACCTCCTCGATCTCGAAGACCCCGTAGTTGTAGGTTTCCTCGCGGGGGACCTCGATGGCACAGAGCACGGTACCGCCCAGCTCGGCACGAACCTTGGCCATCTCCTCGACGGCACCCATGGGCAGCACCAGGTCATCCGGCAACATGACGGCGAAAGCATCTTCGTCCTCATCCAGGACGCTCTCCGCCAGACCGACGGCGTGGCCGAGCCCCAGGGGACGTTCCTGCTCCACCGCGATCGGCTGGATCAGCTCCCCGGCGCGCTTGACCTTCGCGACCTGTTCATCCTTGCCGCGCTCCGTCAGGGTTTCCACCAGCAGCGGGAACTCGCCGAAGTGGGCGAGCACCTCCTGCTTATTCGGGGCGGTGATGACAGCCAGGCGAGTGGCTCCTAATTGTGCAGCCTCTTCAGCGATCAGCTCGATGCCCGGGGTGTCTACGACCGGTAACAGCTCCTTGGGAACTGTTTTGGTCGCGGGCAGGAATCTGGTTCCCATACCTGCGGCCGGGACCACCACCGTCTTCACCCCATGGGTGTGCTGTCTATTCGGGGAAATCATGGAGATAACCATACCCGTTGCCCCCTGGCCCGGTGGGCAGGGGATGAGGGGGTGTCTCCCACAGCCCCCCCCACCGACCGCCACCCCCAGGCAGCCCCGGAGCAGGCATTTGCCTGGCCTGATGACCCCCGGGTGGTGGTCATCACAGGTTCCGGCACCTATCGTTGAGCCATGGACAATAAGGCTGACATCCGTGAGGCCAAGAAGAAGATGCGTGCCCTGCTCACCCAGTCACGCAAAGATATGAGTGACGGAGATCTCCACCGTGAGGACTCCGCCGTGGCCTCCTACACCGCATCCCTGCTCCGGGCCCGTTCCGGCACCCCCGCGACCATCGCCGCCTATATACCCCGGCGGGGAGAGCCCGGTGGCGGCATATTGCTCAATGCCCTCCACACCCAGGCCCCGACCATCCTGCTGCCCATCTCCGGCCCTGGGGGCATCCTGGAGTGGTCCAGCTACAAGGGTGATTCCCAGCTGCGTCCCGGTCGTCTCTCCATCTCTGAGCCCACCGGGGAGCGCTTCCCCACCGCCGAGCTGCTCAACTGCGACATGATTTTCGTCCCGGCTCTGGCGGTCACCCCGGAGGGGGTGCGGCTGGGTAAGGGCGGTGGTTACTATGACCGCGCCCTGGCCGAACTGGAGGAGATCAGTGGCGGCAATCCCCCGATCACCGCGGTCCTGCTCTACAACGGGGAGATCCGTGATGATCTGCCGGTGGAGGAGCATGATAAGCCGGTGGACATCATCATCACCCCCACCGGGATCCGCTATCTGAACGACCGGGCACGTTTGGGAACCACCTACTGATTTGGGCAGTCAGATCATCATGTGAAGCTTTCCACCTCCCCCACTGTCCTGAATACGCTGCGCACCCCGGGGTGGCACCGCACTCTCCTGCTGCGCAGGGCGGCGGCTGTCGTCCTGGTGCTGCTGGCGGTCTGGTCAATGCTGCACAATGCCCGGGATTCCGGCCCCCGCGCCCTGGTGGTTGCCCGGGATATCGCACCCGGCTCCGCGGTCAGCGCCAGCGACTTCGAAATGGCTGCGGTGCCGCCGCACCTGCTGCCGGAGGACGCGCTGCAGGACCCGGAGGTGATGGCGGGAAAGGTGGCTGCCACCACCCTGAAGGTGGGTCAGGTTCCCAGCGAGGCCAGTTTCATCGGTTCCGCACTGCTGGCGGAACTCATCCCGGAGAGTCAGGGGGAGGCGGTGAACCTGGTGCCGCTGCGATTGGCGGAACCGGAGGTCATTACCCTGCTGCAGCACGGCGACACCGTGACGGTGCTCAGCCAGCCCACTGATGCGGAGGCTCCGGAGGTGGTGGCCAGCGGTGCTCGGGTGGTGCTGGCCGAATCCGGGGAGGGGAATGATCCGGCCACGGTTCTGGTGGCTTTGCCGGAGACTGAGGCGCAGCAGGTCGCAGTCACCGCACTGTATTCTCCGTTGGCTGTGGTGCTCACAGGTGATCGGGCGAACAAATTTCCCTGAACTTACGGAGTTTCACCTCTCATAAGAGAGAGCTTCCGTGAAAATTTCGTTATTGTTTCATTATTCGACCCGATTACTGTCGCCACATGCGACCTATCTATCTCAAGGAGGACCAGGATGCTCAAGGGCTTTAGGGACTTTATTCTTCGTGGCAATGTCGTTGAACTCGCGGTTGCCGTCGTCATCGGTACCGCTTTCACCGCAATCGTCAGTGCTTTCTCAGACAACATCATCAATCCGTTGATCGCATCCGTCGGTGGTGCTGATGTCTCCGGTCTCGGGTTCCACGTCTTCCAGGACAACCCCTCGACCTTCATTGACTTCGGCGCCGTGATCACCGCCGCCATCAACTTCCTGATCATCGCGGCCATCGTCTACTTTGTGCTGGTCATGCCGATGAACAAGCTCAATGAGGCAATTCAGAAGCGTAAGGGCATTGAGGAAGTGGAGGATGAGCCGGCATCCCTGGAGGCCAACCTTCTCGAGGAGATCCGCGACCTGCTCCAGGCAGAGCGCAACGGCCGTCACCAGGCCTAAAACTCCAGTTTTAAAAGTCTGAAACCACGGTCCCAACAGGGAGCCGTGGTTTCTTTCTGCTTATCGACGCCCCGGGAGGATCGCATCGACGCCCCGCGGGGAGGGTTCAGCCGTGGTGCGGGGGCTGCTGTTCTTTCCAGAATTCCTCTGCCTGGAGTTCTTCCTCGGCATCCGGGTCCAATAAAACGGTGCGTTCCTCATCCCCTCCCGGGATGTTGAAACGCCCGTCCGGAAAATCTACGCTGCGGTCAATGTTCTCAGCCGGGGAGGGGCGATCCACACGCCGGCGGGGTCTGCGGGGGCTGGTCAAGGGATTACTCGACGCTGTACTGGTTGATGACGAAATGCGCCAGCGGGGCCAGGACCGCCACCCCATCCCGGACAGCCTCCGGGGAGGACGCCAGATTGACCACCACGGTGGAACCAGACACCCCGGAGATACCGCGTGAGGTGCAGGCGTCAAGGACACCACCGGCCAGGCCCGAAGCCCGCATCGCCTGGGCGATACCCGGAACCACCTGATCCAGAACCGCCCGGGTGGCCTCCGGGGTTTTATCCCGGGGGCCAACCCCGGTGCCGCCGACAGTCAACACCAGATCCACCCCGCCGATCACCGCGGTTTCAATCGCCTGGCGGATCTGAGACCTCTTGGAACGCACGGTGACCACGGCATCGATATGAAAGCCCGCCTCATTCAGCAGCTCCGGGAGCAACTGATCGATGCCCTCCGCATGCTCATCCTCACGATCCCGCACCAGGGCCACCAGGGCTCGGCGGTGGGGGCGGATAGGTTCCTCCCGCTCCGTGGCGAGAAGATACTCGGCATCGGGCTCAGCCACGTCGAGCAGCGCGGGGTCAGCTTCCTGCTCCGCCAATGTGTTCAGCGCGTTATCCATCGATTTCCTTCACTGCAGTTTCAGGGCCGGAGCCCAGGCACGGTATGGCTGTTAACTTACTCGGTGGTCAGCGTTACATCTACCTCTCGAGGTTCATTGCCACCCTCCGAGTACACCGTCAGTGTCACGTTCGCCCCGAAGTCCTCCGAACGCACCGCCGCGATCAACTCATCGGAGTTGTCGATGGCGCGATCATTCATCCGGGTGATCACATCCCCCTCCTGCAGCCCCGCGGCAGCCGCGGGGCCACCATCCTGGACACTGGCCACCAGAGCACCATCAGCAGCGGCGGTCGCGGCGATCTGCACGCCGATCATCGGGTGGGAGGCCACCCCGCTTTCCACCAGCTGATCCGCGACCCGCTTGGCGAAGTTCGAGGGAATGGCGAAGCCCAGACCGATGGAACCAGCCGAATCCGCACCTGAGGTCAGGGAGGCGATAACCGAGTTCATGCCGATCAGGTTGCCCTCCATGTCCACCAGGGGACCGCCGGAGTTTCCGGGGTTGATGGCGGCATCGGTTTGCACGGCATCGATGAGGGAAGACTCACCCCCGTCACCACCGGAGGCCCGTACCGGGCGGTTCAGTGCCGAGACAATGCCGGTGGTCACCGTAGAAGACAGTCCCAGTGGACTACCGATGGCCACCACCTGTTGGCCGACGAGCAGCTGATCCGAATCCCCAAACTGCATCACCGGCAGGTCCTGCACATCTCGGATCTTGATCACCGCGATATCGGTGGAGGGATCGGAGGCCACGAAATCAGCCTCCAGGGTGCGCTCATCATTGAGCGTGACCTGGATGGCCGCATTCCCGCTCGCTGCCTCGGCCACCACATGGTGGTTGCTCAGGACCAGACCATCGGAGGAGATGATCGAACCCGAACCCTCCCCCACCGAGGTCCGTGAGCTCACCTGGATCGACACCACCGAAGGCAGGGTGGCCATGGCCACCTCCTCCACGCTGCCCACCGCAGCACTCTCCGCCCGGTCAACACTGGGGGAATCCAAGGCGGAGAAGGCATTGCCAGAGCTGCTGGAGCCACTGTTACCGAGGACGACACCGGTGATCGCACCGGCAGCCACCGCCGCCGCCACAATCAGGGCGATGGCGGGGGCCAACCCGATCGTGCGACGTTCCTTCCGCACCGGGGCCTGCCCCTCGGCGAACACCGGGGAATCCTGGCCCCCCGGTGGGGAGAAAGCGGGTTGTGGGTTGGTGGCCCGGTCAGCGCCGTTCCCCTGGTTCGCGGAATTCCAGCCGTAGGGGGAATTCACTGCTTCAAAACCATCCCGGGGAGGGTACTGACCCCCACCCCACTCGGGCTGCCGGGGATCCTCAGGGCGTTGTTCATTCATGACACTAATCCTCTCCTACCGAACTGGATTCCCACTGGAGGCACTCTGGGAGAAAAACCAGCGCTTTCTGTGAGTTTCCTGTCAGCATTGTTCCCCGGGGTGAAACTCACTGGTAGTCCTTCTTGTTCCGATCCATCCACCGCTGGGCAAATACCTGGCCGCGGCCCTTGGCACCGGGCACCGCGGTGTCCTTGGCGGTGGTCTGCCGATCCCCGTTCTCGGGGGCACCCGGCAGGGTCACCCGCATCAGGGCACCCCCATCATCAGATTCATCGACGGAGATGGAACCGCCGTGGCGTTCCACCACCTTCTTCACGATGGACAGTCCCAGCCCGGAACCCGGCATCGAGCGAGATGAGATGGAACGGTAGAACCGTTCGAACACCCGCTCCCTGTCCTCTGGGGCGATGCCCGGACCGGAATCCGCGATGGTCAGTCCGAAGGTGTGCTCATCAACCTCGGAGAGCCGGATCCGGACCGTGCCCTCCGGTGGGGACCACTTGGCGGCATTGTCCATCAGGTTCAGCACCGCACGCCCCAGGGCGAAGGGGTCACCGAGAACCTGTCCCGGCATGGTCTTCAGCTCGAAGCTGACATCCGGACGGCGTCGCTTCACCCGCTCGAGGGAAGTCTCCAGCACCTCCTGGAGCTCGACCTCCTCCAGTTCCCGCCGGGGCGCATCCTCTCGTGCCAGGTCCACCAGATCCCCGATCAAGGTGGACAGTTCCTCCATCTGAGCCAGCACATCCCGTTCCAGGTCCTTGCGGTCTTCCTCGCTGATGACGCCGGTGGCACCCTGCCGGTTGAGCATCATCAGCAGTTCGATATTGGTGCGCATCGAGGTGAGCGGGGTCTTCAGCTCATGACCGGCATCCGCAACCAGCTGGGTCTGCCTGGTCCGGGATTCCTGCAGGGCCTCCAACATGGCATTGAAGCTGCGGGTGAGGTTGGCCACCTCATCATTGCCCTCCACCTCGATGGGTTTCAGCTCATCGGTCCGGGTGACATGGTCGACCGCACGTTGCAGCCGGGAGATGGGTTTGAGCCCCGCAGAGGCGGTGACCATTCCAGCTGCGATGGCGATGAACACACCTGCCGCGGAAATGGCCATGAGCACCACACCCAGAGCTGAGATCAGCTGGTGGGTCTCGGAGAGATCCTGGGCCAGCACCACGATGGCACCGTACTCATTACCTGCGGCCAACAGCCGCTCCCCGCCCAGTGACTGGATGGAGACCTTCACCCCACTGGTGACACTCTGCAGTTCCAGGGGAACCGGGAGAACATCGCCATGCGTGCCCTGCCAGCCAGGTGGTGAAATGGAGATCCTGGTGTCCGGGTTATAGGCCTTGAACAGGGATATCTCATCATTGAGCTTGCTGACGAAGAGCGGGTCGATGGTGCGCGCCAGCAGGGAGTTCGCCTTCTCCTCCATGCTCCGGTCCATGGAGGCCGTCAGGGATGCCGAAACCGTCATGTAGGCGACGATGGTCATCGCACCCATGGAGAACAGCACCATGGCAGCCGTCAGCAGGGACAGGTGCCAGCGCAGCGGCATCCGCCGACCCCGGTGGCGGCGGGAAGCTGAACTGGGATCATGCGATTCAGCTTCCGGCACAACCACCGGGGTAATTTTTTCATCCACTTCAGAGTCAGATGAAACGGGAAGATCCCGACTCTCCACGCTAAGTGGAGGTCGGGAAATCTTCCTCAGGATCACGGAGCGGTCTCCCGCAGGACGTAACCGACGCCACGGACAGTGTGGATCAGTCGACTCTCACCCTCGGCCTCGGTCTTACGGCGCAGGTAACCGATGTAGACCTCGAGGGCGTTGCCGGAGGTCGGGAAATCATAGCCCCATACCTCCTCCAGGATGGTGGTGCGTGAAAGCACCCTGCGGGGGTTGGACATCAGCAGCTGCAGCAAGGCGAACTCGGTGCGGGTCAGGCTGATGAAACGCTCACCGCGGGTGACGTCACGGGTCTCCGGGTCCAGACGCAGGTCCTCGAAGACCAGCTCCTGGGCATCGGAGCCACCGATGGACTCGGCTGCGGCACGGCGCATCAGGGAACGCACGCGGGCCAGCAGCTCCTCCAGGGCGAAAGGCTTGGGCAGGTAATCATCGGCACCGGCATCGAGGCCGGCGACACGGTCAGAGACACCGTCACGGGCGGTGAGCACCAGAATGGGGCGATCATAGCCGGAGCTGCGCAGTGTACGGCACACTTCCAGGCCATCCATCCGCGGCATCATCACGTCAAGGATGACCAGGTCGGGCTGTTCCCGTTCGATGCTCTCGACCGCCTCAATACCGTCCTCCGCCAGCGAGACGTCATATCCGTTGAAGCTCAGGGAGCGGCGCAGCGAATCGCGTACGGCCTGCTCATCATCCACTACTAAGATCTTCATAACATCCATTATGCGCTATCAGAATAAAACAGTGCTGGCGGTTAGCTGTCTGTCACCTGTGAAAGTGACTCCGGGGCGAAAAAGGAACCGGAACGGGGGTGGGCGTATGGCATTCCGGCTGCTGAGCGTGCCGCTAGTTCAGAGGGCTACCCCCACCCCCGGAATTCCGCCCTTTTTCAGGAAACTAAAAAGCACCCTCCCCCACCCCGGTTGATCCGGAGTGTTGGAGGGTGCTTATGCTCTTTTACCTCTGCCTCACAAGCCAGCGGCAAAAGTGCGCTGTTGCGTTGCGTCCCGTTGCCGGTTTAGCGGCTGGTGAACGGCAGGAGAGCCATTTCGCGGGCATTCTTCACAGCGGTAGCGACCTGGCGCTGCTGCTGCGGGGTCAGGCCCGTGACGCGACGAGAACGGATCTTGTGGCGATCAGAGATGAACAGACGAAGGGTCTTGATGTCCTTGTAGTCCACCTTCTCAATGCCTTCAGCCTTGAGCGGGTTCTTCTTGGGGCGGCGGGACTGTTCCATCCGCGCCTTCTTCATGTTGGTGCGCTGCTTCATTTAAGAAACTCCCTTACCAGCTGGACTTACGAACGCCAGGCAGCTCACCGCGGTGAGCCATCTCGCGCATACGGACACGGGACAGGCCGAACTTGCGGAGGAAACCGCGGGGACGACCGTCGTGGGAGTCACGGTTACGGACGCGGACAGCAGCAGCATCGCGCGGCTGACGGTTCAGCTCGAACTGAGCTTCGAGGCGATCCTCGTCATTGGTGTTCGGGTTCTTGATGATTGCCTTGAGTTCAGCGCGACGCTCCGCATAGCGGGCGACGATTTCCTTGCGCTGCTCGTTCTTGGCGATCTTTGACTTCTTAGCCATTGATTATCGCTCCTCGCGGAATTCGACGTGCTTGCGGGCTACCGGATCAAACTTCATCAGAGTGATGCGATCCGGGTTGTTGCGCTTGTTCTTACGGGTGACATAGGTGTAACCGGTGCCAGCAGTAGACTTCAGCTTGATGATCGGACGGATGTCATTACGTGCCATCTTTAGATCTTCTCCCCACGTGCGCGGATCTGGGCGATGACGGCTTCAATGCCGTCACGATCAATGACCTTGAGGCCCTTGGTGGAAACGTTCAGAGTGATGGTACGGCCCTCAGAGGGGACGAAGAACCGACGACGCTGCACGTTGGGGTTCCAACGGCGCGAAGTGCGGCGGTGCGAGTGCGAGACAGACTTACCGAAGCTCGGCTTGCGTCCCGTGACCTGGCAAATAGCCGACATGGACTTTCCTTCTCCTAGCCGCCCACATCGACTGATGATGCGCCGCACCGGGAAGTGATCCGGGGCGCGAACATGCCAGCTGACGGGGCGTTACGAATAATTACGACAACAGCAAGGGGACAGCCTACCCGCTGCCCCGCCGATTTCATAATCCCGATTTCAGCTGGCCCGGCCGACCCGGACAACCTTGACGCTGATCATAAACCGGGAAGGCACAAAGCGCGCGTCGGAACCTACACCTCAGGGTGGGAGGGGCGCCGACCCGCTCTGCCCCAATCTTCACGAGGCGACCCGGTCGGTGTGGGAACGGGCGTGGGCGACCGCCTCCCCCAGATCCTCGAACAGGTGGTTGGGGTGGCGTAGCGAACGGATTGCCCCGAGCACACCGAGCACGTGAATATGCTCCTTGCGCACCCCCTTGATCAGCACGGTGACCCCACGACGTTCCAGGGTGGTCACCACCTCCGCCAGCTGGTGGGCACCCGTGGTGTCGATCAGCTGCACCTCGGAGAGCCGGATGATCACGACCTCCAGATCGCGGTAGTCCAGGATCTGGTCCAGGATTCTTTCGGCGGCCCCGAAGAAGAGCGCACCCTCCAGACGGAAGAGCCCGATCCGGCTGTCGCCAGCTTCCTCGCCGCCGGGGAGCACCTCGCGGTAGACACCGCTTTCCAGGCTCATCTTCCGGAGGATGAAGAAGGCGGCGGCGATGATGCCGATGATCACCGCGACAACCAGGTCCACGCTGACCGTGATGATGGCGGTGAGGAAGAACACCAGCGCATCCGTCCAGGAGGAGCGGGTCACCCGTCGAATGACCTCCGGGGAGATCATCCGCACCGCGGTGACCATGAGCACGCCGGACAGAGCGGCCAGGGGGATCACCGAGACCACCGTGGAAGCCACGTAGACCACCGCCAGCAGCACCAGGGCGTGCACGATGGCGGACATACGGGTGCGGGCCCCGGAGCGGACGTTGACGGCGGTACGGGCGATCGCACCGGTGGCCGGCATGCCGCCGAAAAGGCCCGCTCCCACGGAGGCCAGACCCTGGCCGACCAGTTCGCGGTCAGCGTTATAGGGGCCGGTGTCCGCCATGGAGGCAGCCACCCTGGCAGAGAGCAGGGACTCGATGGCCGCCAGCGCAGCCACCGCCACCGCCGGGCCCGCCAATGCCTGGATCATCGCCGGATCCATCTCCGGCCAGGCCGGTGCCGGGAGGGACTGCGGCAGGGTGCCGATGGTCTCCAGTGGCAGGGAGAACAGCGTGGCCACGACGGTCACCACCACGATGGCGATGAAGGAACCGGGGATCTTCGGAGCGACCTTCCCCAGAATCAGCATGATGGCGGCCACCGCCACCACCACGGCCACCGGCAGCAGCGCCCCCGGCCAACCGGCACTGACCACCGCGTGGCAGGCGGCGAGCACGGCATTGGAGTTTCCCCCACCGTCGGAGGCCACCGCCGCAGGAACCTGCTGCATGAAGATGATCACGCCGATGCCGGCGGTGAATCCCTCGATCACCGGCCAGGGGATATAACTGACCATCCGGCCCATTTTCAGGAATCCGGCGAGCAGCACCAGCACCCCGGCCATGATCGAGACCACCGCGACGGCGGGGATCCCGTACTGCATGACGATCGGGGCGAGCACCACAACCATCGCACCGGTGGGACCGGAAACCTGGACATTGGAACCGCCGAAGATGGCGGCGATCAGACCGGCGACGATGGCGGTGATCAGACCGGCCTCGGCACCGACCCCGGAACTGACGCCGAAGGCCAGGGCCAACGGCAGGGCGACGATGCCGACGGTGATGCCGGCGGTGACATCCGCACGCCAGGAGTAGCGGAGGTATTCATAGTCGCGGGAGCTGGGCAGCAGTTCCCGGAAAGATTTCCACACCTTAGTCATTGCATCCTCCTGTCCTGATCAATCTGCGGCAACCCCCGGAGGGAGTCGAGCTGCTCCCGGGAGGCGTCGAGCATCTCCCCGAGCAATTCCCGGGAAACCCGGAGCAGGTCCGCGACCTGCGGGTAGGCGAGCTGATAAAAAACCACATTGGCCTGCCGTTCAGAGACCACCAGCCGGTTGCGTCGCAGCACCGCCAGATGCTGGGAAAGGTGGGAGGCCTCCAGTCCCGTCGCCGCCAGCATTTCGGACACCGAGACCCTGGGGTGGGCGGAGAGAATCTCCAGCACCTTGATCCGGTAGGGATGCGCCAATCCCTTGAAGAGGTTGGCCTTGACCTCATAGAGCGGGCGCTGTTCATCCTCGAACAAACCTCAGACCCCCTTCGACCAGTTCGCTCCAGCTCCCCAGAAAAGCAACCCAGGGCAGGGCAAATGAATTAATGACTTGATAAATCCATCATATGCCGAGTTCGGGAAGTTGGCCACCCCCTCAAAACCGGGCCCTGCATGGCCCTCAGGCAGGCACGGGAGATCCCATTACCAGAAACTCCCCTCCCCCTCATCCGCAGGATTTCAAGTTTCACCCCCGCGACGTGTAATATCTTTGAGGTTCACCGCCACCCTGGCAGTGCATACTTAACGAACCCAACTCAGACACGATTCGTGACCACCTTGAGACACGGAACCGATCTGAAGTGCAATCCTGAGGGAATCGAGAGTAAATGAAGAAGGATATCCACCCGGACTACCACCCGGTAGTCTTCCAGGACGCGGGAACTGGTTTCCAGTTCATGACCAAGTCCACCGTCAACAGCTCCCGCACCGTGGAGTGGGAGGACGGCAATGAGTACCCCCTCATCGTCGTCGACGTCACCAGCGAATCCCACCCGTTCTGGACCGGCGCACAGCGTGTCATGGACACCGCTGGCCGCGTTGAGAAGTTCCAGAAGCGTTTCGGTGGCATGGCCCGCCGCAAGAAGAAGGCTTAAGGAGGAAAACCATGGCAGTTCCGAAGCGTAAGTTGTCCCGCGCTAACACCCGCATGCGTCGCTCCCAGTGGAAGGCCGACAATGTCGCCCTCCAGGACGTCAAGATCGACGGTCAGACCGTTCGCATCCCGCGTCGTCTGGTCAAGGCCGCCCAGCTCGGCCTGGTCGAGGTTGAGCAGTTCTAATCGAACTTCTCTGATCTGACCGATCATCTCATCGACCGTCCCGAATTTTTCGGGGCGGTCGATTTTTTATCCCCTGCCCCTCACCGTGGGGTTCTCCGAGGGGTGGCCCCGCTGGTAGATTGGGCGACATAAATCTGTCGGATGATTGAAAGGATGGCCGGAGCGTGCTGCACGAGTCCCTGCTGGATCTAGCGGAACAGTCCCCCCGTTGTGAACAGGTGGCCACGGTCCGGGGCGTATTGGCGGAGTCCCATGAACTGCTGCGCAATGCACTCGCCCACGACACCCCGGCAGTGGAGCTGACCCACTGGTACTCCACCCTGGTCTCCGATGCGCTGCACTCCCCCGCCATCACCGAACTCCTCGGAAAGAACCAACTGGTGCTCACCGGGGCGATCGGACGGGGTGATGGTTTCCCCACCTCCAAGGTGGAGTGGCTGCTGGTAACCGCTGATCCGACGGAAACCGGCGCGGAGGCCAATGGCGAGATCAGCACCATCCTGCGCAGCGTCGGCCTGATCCCGGCCCCGCTGACAGCCGAGTTCTCCCCCACCACCCATGCGGAGTGGCTCTACCGCATCGAGCAGGCCACCGCCCAAGGGGACCCCACCGCCATCGGGGTCTTCGCCGATGCCGGCACCTGGTTCCGGGAGCACCTGCTCAGCCACCTGGGTTCCGTGCTGCCCCTGCTGCATGAGGCCATAGATCACCGCCCACCTGCCCTGCGCAGTGCGAATGGTCTGCCGGACCGGGAATCCGTGGTGGACATCCGCCGGGAGCTGCTGGCCCCGGTCACTGATCTGGCCCGCTGGGCAGGACTGAGCAGCCGTACTCACTGCCTGGCCACCCAGGAGTACATCCAGGCCGGGCAGTCCGCCGGCGTGCTCAATGAAGATGAGGCCGATCTGCTCCGCCAGGGCTGGTCCACCGGCGCGTCCCTGCAGTTCCGCCGTTGGGTGGATCATGTGGTGGATCGCGAGATCACCGCCGAGGATCTCCCCGCACTGCAGCGTTCCTCCTTCGGGGCCGCCAGCCGCGGGGTTGCACTGGTGGTTCGTTCCCTGGCCGCACGCCACGACATCAACATCCCCGACAACGGGTCCTAGTGGTATTCCCATGATCATGCTCGCTACAATGCGAATATGATTCTTTTGGTCAACAGATAAGGAGTGGAATCTCAGTGGCCGGAGCAGTGGGTCGTCCCCGCAAGAACAGTCCTCGCCGCCGTGGTAGCACCGCACGCGAGGAGATTCTCGATGCTTCGGCAGAGCTGTTCACCACCCAGGGTTTCGCCACCACCTCCACCCACCAGATCGCTGATGCGGTGGGCATCCGGCAGGCCTCCCTCTACTACCACTTCCCCTCCAAGACCGAGATCTTCCTGACCCTGCTGACCTCCACCATCGAGCCCTCGATGCAGCTCGCAGAGCAGCTCAACAACTCTGAGGCAGCGCCCGCGATGCGGCTCTGGGCCCTGGTGGCGGCTGAAACCCGGCTGCTGCTCTCCACCCGCTGGAATGTAGGCAAGCTCTACCAGCTTCCCGTCGCCGCATCGGAAGAATTCACCACCTACCACCAGCAGCGAACCGATCTGCGGGAAATCTTCCGTTCCCTGGCCGCTGAGATCGTCGGAGCAGAGGATAAGCGCTGCGACCTGCCCTTCCACATCGCCCTCTCGGTGACCGAGATGCGCGACAACGACGGTGTGGTCCCGGCCCCCCTCAGTGAGGAGCAGCTACCCGAAACCACCATCATGCTTGCCGACGCCGCGCTCACCGTCCTGGGCGCGGAACTCCCCGCTGACCGGGAAACCACCGCCCTGCGACTCCTGCAGGAAGTACAGCAGGGCTGAGGCAGTGAGTCCAGGGTCTAGGCAGTGTTACGAAAATCCGGTGAGTGACACCGGCGTGCCCTAAACTGCAACGAGGGTTTCACAGCGCACGGTGTTGGTGTCTAATCATCAACGCGTACCAGGAAAACCTCGTTGCCTACTTTACCGCCGCCCGCCCGCCACGACCTCACCGACGCCGAATGGGCACTGCTTGCCCCACTCCTGCCCGCCCCACCACGGCGGGGACGCCCCCGCACCTGGGGCATTAGATCCCTGCTCAACGGCATCTTCTTCCGCATCCGTACCGGCTGCCCATGGCCCGATGTCCATGAACGCCACGGCCCCTGGTGGCGGGTCTACGCCCTGTTTGTCCATCTCCGGGCCGACGGGGTGTGGACAAACGTGCACACCCGGCTGCTCACTCACGCCCAAGAGCAGGGAAAACTTTCCTGGAGGTCAGTGCCGACTCCACGACCACTCGCCGGCACGTCCACGCCGCCGGCGCCAGGAAAGACAGTGTCACCCGCCATCTGGCAGAGCCTGCTGATCATGGTTTTTGCCGCTCAAGGGGCGGGTAGCCAACGAAGATCCACGTCGGCATTGATGCCGATTGCGTGGTGATGTCGTTTGTCGTCACACCAGGTCAAGCAAGGGATGGTCCGCAGATGATGCCGGTACTGGACAAGATCCGCGTACCGTCCGCCGGGCGGGGTCGGCCAAGGTGCCGGCCTAAGCGGGTGCTGGCGGACAAGGTGTATTCCTCGCGTGCCAACCGGAAGTATCTGAGGTCGCGGGGTATCACGGCAACGATTTCTCAGCCGAAGGACCAGGTCGCCCACCGTCGGCGCAGGGAGTCAGCCGGGGGCCGACCCCCCTGCTTTCGACACCGCAGCTTATCGGCGTCGCAATGCCGTGGAGCAGGGTATCAATCGGACCAAGCAGCACCGTGGGTGTGCCACGAGTTTGGACAAGTTAGCGGTGCATTTCGAGGCCATGGTTCAGGTGGCGGTGATCCGGTACTGGCTGAAACGACTTTCGTGACACCGCTTAGTGCTGAGGGGTGGGAAGATCCCAGACGCGCGCGGACATATGCGCATCTCTGCGGCTTATATTAGGTGTTCTCGGTAGCTACGCCTAGACTTGGACGCGGCTGTGCGCTTGCCGTTCGACCGTCGCAGCGCGCAGGGGGCGCCCTCGGAGCACTGGCTGAAGGAGAAAAGATGGCTAACGTGCAAGATCGCTGGCTCTCCGTCGAGGAGATTTGTCAGCACCTCGGAGTGAGTAGTGACACTGTCTATCGGTGGATCGAGCGTTCAGCCGTGCCCGCCCACAAGATGGGGCGAAAGTGGAAGTTTAAACGAGACCACGTTGAAGCTGGCGGCGACGCGCGCGAAGGTGGGGCCAAGTGACCGCGCCCCACATACCAATCAACGCCGTAGACCTGTTCAGCGGGGCAGGAGGACTGACCCATGGCCTTGCCAAGGCCGGAATCAACGTCCGTGTGGGCGTCGATGTCGACCCTGCATGCGAGTACCCGTACACGGAGAACAACAAGGCCAAGTTCCTTCTCAAGTCAGTCGGCGACATTGAGTCCCGCGAGCTCGCTTCGTACTACTTGCCGAGAAGCGTTCGGCTGCTGGCTGGTTGTGCCCCATGCCAGACGTTCTCTTCCTACAATCAGAAAGCGTCTACCGACGATGACCGATGGTGGTTGCTGCGGCACTTCTCGCGCCTTGCAGGAGAACTGCTCCCAGAGCTGGTCACCATGGAGAATGTACCCGGTCTGCTCAACCATGCCGTCTTCGATGAATTCGTTGGATCGCTCGAAGCCAGCGGTTACGAGGTATCCAAGCAGATCGTCGACTGCCAAGACTACGGTGTTCCTCAGCATCGAAATCGACTGGTTCTCCTCGCTTCGCGCCTTGGCCCGATCAGTCTCCTTACCCCCGCTCAGTTCAATGCAAAACCGACGAGCGTTCGCGAAGCGATCGGCAACGGGAGGGTGCCAGCCCTGGCAGCGGGGTCAGCAGATGCAGTAGATCGACTGCACCGAGCCTCCCGGCTGTCGCCACTGAACCTGCGCAGGATCAAGGCGTCCAAGCCCGGTGGCACCTGGCGTGACTGGCCCGACGAACTTGTCGCTGAATGCCACAAGAAGGAGTCCGGCAAGACCTATGCAGGCGTGTACGGTCGCATGACTTGGGACGAGGCTGCCCCTACCATGACTACTCAGTTCTACGGGTTCGGCAACGGACGCTTCGGGCACCCTTCCCAGGATCGAGCGATTTCTCTACGAGAGGGAGCGATCTTGCAGGGCTTCCCCCTGAACTACCAGTTCGTCGCGCCCGGTGCCCCCGTGCACATGAAGACCATCGGTAGGCTGATCGGCAATGCAGTACCTGTCACCCTTGGCGAACTGATCGGCCGGAGTATGAAGGCCCACGTCAAGGAGCATCGTGATGATGTCCTTCGTGTGCTTACCGGGGGTCAGCTCGCATGAAACCAGACCAAGCACTCTCAACTCAGACTGTTCCTGAACCTGGCCAGCTCGTCGAGGTACGTCGTCGCCAATGGGTCGTGTCTGAAGCGACGACGGGGAGCGCGCTGCCTGGGACGCGTCCGCAGCATCTCGTCACGCTCTCCTCGCTGGATGAGGATGCGCTGGGGGAAGAGCTTCAGGTGATTTGGGAACTTGAGCCTGGTGCGCAAGTACTTGAAAAGGCCGGGCTGCCGGAGATCACCGGCTGGGACTCGGATGACCGGCTGGAAGCTTTTCTTGATGCGGTGCGCTGGGGCGCAGCAACCAACGCGAACCGCACGTTCCTCCAAGCACCGTTCCGCAGCGGCATCTCCATTGAGGACTATCAGCTTGACCCACTCGTGCGAGCCATTGACATGGCACGGGTAAACCTTCTCATCGCGGATGATGTGGGCCTCGGCAAGACCATTGAGGCTGGCCTGGTTGTCCAGGAGTTGCTGATCCGGCATCGAGCCCGCACGGTTCTCGTCGTTTGCCCAGCAAGCCTTCAGATCAAGTGGCAAACGGAGATGCAGGAGAAGTTCGGCTTGGAGTTCCGAATAGTTGATGCGGAGTACGTCAAGCAGCTACGACGCAGCAGAGGAATCCAAGCAAACCCGTGGACTTCTTTCCCACGGCTCATCACGTCAGTGGATTGGGCCAAGTCAGGCGAGGGCCTGCGGCTGCTCAAGGACATCCTCCCTGCGTCAAGCACCTACCCGCGCAAGTTCGACATCCTCATCGTCGACGAGGCCCACAACGTCGCGCCTGCCGCAGCTACCCGATACGCCCTTGAGAGCCAACGAACGAGGCTAATCCGGACCCTCGCTCCCAACTTCTCCCACCGTTTGTTCCTGACCGCCACCCCGCACAACGGCCACCAGGCGTCCTTCACGTCGCTGTTGGAGCTGCTAGATGACCAGCGCTTCGCTCGCTCCGTTCTGCCGGACGAGCAACAGCTGCATCGCGTCATGGTTCGCCGACTCAAGAGCGACATCACGGACCCAGACGGCAAGCGCATCTTCCCCGAGCGAAAACTCGTCTCTCTCGAAGTCGCTTACACCGAGAGCGAGGTAGAAGCACACGCACTGCTTCAGGATTTCATCACCGACCGCTCAAAGTCCGTCGGTGGTGGCAAGTATGCTTATGGCACGGATTTCGCTCACAAGCTCCTCAAGAAGCGCCTGTTCTCGTCGCCGCTCGCGTTCGCTACCACGCTCGCACGCCACCGCGAGACCCTGAGCCGCCCCTCACGCGCATCCAAACCCCTCGGCGCCATGGACGATCGGGTCTTGCGCAAGGCGATCCTTCGCGCTGAGGAGGATCAGGCGAACGACTCCACACTGGAGGACGCCCAGCACGAGGCCGTGGAACTGGCCTCCGAGCTCGCCGTACCGCTGACCCTGAGCCAGCGCGACACGCTGGACCGGCTGACCATCTGGGCCGAAGGAGCACGCAACAAGCCTGACTCGAAAGCCAAAGCGATCCTCGAATGGATCGAGTCGCATCTCAAAGAACCTGATGGCCAGTGGAACAACAAGCGCGTCATCCTGTTCACCGAGTACCGCGCGACGCACAGCTGGCTCCAGCAGATTCTCGCGAGCCACGGATACGGCGGCGACCGCCTGGCCTTCCTCCACGGCGACGTCGACCCGGACGACCGGGAGACCGTGAAGGCGGCCTTCCAAGCCGATCCGGCGGTGTCCCCAGTGCGCATTCTGCTTGCAACCGACGCCGCATCCGAGGGGATCGACCTCCAGAACCACTGCAACTACCTCATCCACGTCGAGATTCCCTGGAATCCGAACGTCATGGAGCAGCGGAACGGGCGCATTGATCGCCACGGCCAGAAGCAAGACACCGTTTTCATCTGGCACCCGGTGGGTCGAGCATACAGCGCCAAAGAGCTTGCCCCTGGCGAAGTTGCTGGGGACCACGAGTACCTGATGCGAGCGGCGAACAAGGTCGAGACGATCCGCGAAGACCTTGGCAGTGTTGGACCAGTCCTTGCTCGGCAGATCGAAGAGATCATGCTCGGTCGGCGGAACCGCTTCGATACGGTCTCGGCTGAGGCCAACGCAGCACGCGCCCGCCGATTTGTTGCCGCTGAGCGCCAACTGCGCGACCGGATTCAACGCTTGCACCAGACTCTGATTCAGGCGCGAAGCGAGTTTCGCATGCTGCCAGAGAACGTCGAACGCGCAGTGAGGGTGGCCCTCGACCTGGCCGAGAAGCCTCCTTTGACCCCGGTGAAGTTGTCCGACGCATCCGATGCGGTCGTCTTCACCGTGCCCGCGCTCACTGGCTCTTGGGGCAAGGCGACTCGCGGACTTGAACACCCACACACTCACAAGCGGCGTGCCATCACCTTCGATCATGAGACGTCGAAGGGCCGCGATGACGTGGTGCTTGCGCACCTTGGGCACCGACTTGTTCAGATGTGCTTGCGGCTCCTACGCGAGGAAATCTGGAAGCTGCACGACACCAAGAAGCTGCACCGGGTAGCTGTCCGCGTGGTCCCCGACAGTCTTGCTACTCAGCCCGTCGTCCTACTCTGGTCACGGCTCGTCATAACCGGAGGCGATCACCGCCGGCTTCACGAAGAACTCACTCTTTCCGGAGGAGAGCTTGGCCACGACCGATTCAGCCGGATCACCCAGGTTGCTAAGCGTGAAGAGCTACTTGCGTCGGCTACGCCAGTCGAGCCGAGCGACGCACTGTTCGCCGTACTCAAGGAGAGATTCGCAAACAGAAAGCAGTCCATCATGAGCGCGGTCGAAGCCCGGTCGAAAGAGCGTCTCGACAGCCTCGATAAGAAACTCAACGATCGACTGACCCACGACCTGACCGACCTCCACTCTGTTCTCGACGAGCTCGAACGAGCCATCACCAAGGAGCTGAACCCCGACGAAGCCGAGAGTGATCTCTATCTACCCGGCCTCTCGCCGCAAGAGATGAACCAGGTGTCTGCGGACATCTCCGCCCTCGAAAGCCGACTAGCCCGCATCCCGGCAGAACGGGCAGCTGAGGAGGCGGCTATCAAGCGCCAGTACGCCGATCCGGTCGCACGAACCTTCCCCGCTGCCGTGATCTTCCTGGTCCCTGAGTCCATGGCTCGGAGGGAGTGAACCCCATGGTTGCACAGTCACAGCAAGTCGAATGGCTCTCGTTGGTTGAGACCAGGGGGCCGTTTCTAACGCTCAAAGTTCTCGAACAAGCCTTCCCGCAAGGCCTTGAATCGATTGAGACCCCTCGTCGCCAGCGACTCCGCTCCGCCTACTATGAATGGCGTGAAGCAGTCGATGAGGACGACCTGCTTGTCGCACAGCTTCACGACGCGTGGGTGAACCTGGTCCTCACCGAATTGCTTGAGTTCGACGAGGAGTCGGCGACACCGCGCTCTTCTTGGGTGGGTGGTGCTCCGTCGATCTCATCACCTGATGGGACGGCGCACTTCGCGCCCACATGGATCATCCACGCTCCAGCTTCAACGGAGCCGCGCGCGTTCATCGCAGTGGCTCCCCCCGACGCTGACCTTGAGTCCGCCGCTCAGCTTGACGGCTGGCTCGCGACTGAGTTGGAACGGATGACCCTGCTGTGTCGTGAGCACGGGGTCCGAATCGGGATCGTGACGAACGGAGAATCGTGGGTGCTCGTCAACGCGCCCGCTGACACACCATCTGGGCAGGCCGTCTGGCATTCGCGCTTCTGGTTCCAGGAGCCGGCGACGCTCAAGGCGTTTCAGTCGTTGCTCGGCGTGCGACGTTGCTTCGGGCCCACCGACCAGACCCTCGAAGCGCTACTCGACGAGTCACTGAAACACCAGGAGGAAGTCACCGACACACTCGGCGAGCAGGTGCGCCGAGCCACCGAGGTTCTGATTCAAGCGCTCGACAAGGCCGATCAGGACCGCAACCGGGAACTCCTGCGCGATGTGCCGCCATCGTTGCTCTATGAGGCATCACTCACGGTCATGATGCGTCTCGTGTTCGTCTTGTGCGCCGAAGAGAGGGGCCTTTTCCTTCTGGGCGACCCCGTGTACGACCAGAACCTCGCGGTCTCTACACTCCGTGGAAAACTTGCTGAGGAAGCAGACCAACTGGGCGATGAAGTGCTGGAACGCCGCTTCGATGCTTGGGCGAGGCTCTTGGCTGCGTTCCGTGCCGTCTACGCAGGTATCGAGCACGAAGATCTGCGGCTACCCGCCATGGGTGGCTCCTTATTCGACCCCGACCGGTACCCGTTCCTCGAAGGTCGCGCGCTGGGCACTTCATGGCTGGACACGGTCTCGCAGCCGCTGCCGATCGATAATCGCACGGTCCTTCTACTCCTCAACTCCTTGCAGGTGCTGGAGCAATCTCACGGTGCGCTTGCTCTGTCGTACAGAGCCTTGGACGTTGAGCAGATTGGGCACGTCTACGAAGGCCTGCTGGACTACACGGTTGTTCGTGTCCCGGACATCACACTAGGTCTTGAGGGCTCGGCGAAGAACCGCTATCCAACGATGGGCTTGGCCGAGATGGAGTCGCTGCGACTCGAACACCCAGACGATCTCGTCTCCAAGATCGCCAAAGAGACAGGGCGAACCCCAGCGGCGGTCCGAAGAGCGCTCTCGAAACCGGCTTCAGATGCAGCGCGAACTGCCCTCCTAAGTGCAGCGAATGGCAATGACACTCTGCTGGAGCGCATCGCCCCATTCGCCAACCTTCTAAGAAGTGATGCCTGGGGTGAGGCGATTATTTACGGAGCTCACTCCTTCATGGTCACGCCAGGCGCCGATCGACGAGAAAGCGGTACACACTACACTCCACGCTCGCTGACCGAGCAGATCGTGGGCGTTGCGCTCGAACCCCTCGTATACACTGGCCCAACAGAAGGACGCCCAAGGGATCAGTGGGTTCTTAGGTCTCCCGAAGTGATCCTTGGTCTAAGGGTCTGTGACCCTGCGATGGGTTCAGGTGCATTCCTCGTACAGGCTTGCCGGTACTTGGCAGAACGACTGGTTGAAGCATGGGCCAGCGCCGAGGCAGACGGACACCTCGTGAATGCCGACGGAGACGTAGTTGAGGACCTCGGGGCCGCCGATCCTCTGCCGACGCAGGCAGACGAGCGGATCACCGTCGCCCGTAGGTTTGTCTCTCAGCGTTGTCTCTATGGGGTGGACATCAACCCGCTGGCCGTCGAGCTCGCGAAATTGTCGATTTGGCTCGTGACTCTGTCGAAGGGCAAACCATTCGGTTTCCTCGATCACAATTTGCGAGGGGGCGACAGTCTCGTTGGGGTGCACACCACCGAACAACTGATACAGATGCGTCTAGAACCAGTTCGAGGCGAACGTCAGACTGGCTTACTTGACGATGTCGTCTCGCACGCCGTGCAGCGTGCCGCCGAAGTTCGAAAGAGACTCCGATCGGGCCGAGAGCTAGACATTGCGGATGTGCGCTCCCGAGCAGCCCTAAATCAGGAAGCCCAAGAGACCATGGGTGCCGTGGACCTCGTGGCGGACGCTTTCCTGGCTGAAGTTTTCCGTCGCGGCCCGGCTTCCAGGGGCCTGAACGGCGCATGCGACGGGTTGGCATTGACCGCCGCAGGCGCGCTTGAAGGGAACCGGGCAGACACTGAGGCGTTGCGCGCAATCGCTCGAAGCTCGTGGCATCCGGTGACGGACGATAAGGAACTGGCGAGAGACCCGTTCCACTGGGCACTGGAGTTCCCGGAGGTGTTTGCCGCAGGAGGTTTCGATGCAGCGTTCGGGAACCCGCCATTTGTTGACTCCGAGACGATGGTCCGCTCCGACCCGCAACTGAGGCAGTATCTCTCTGGTGCATACTCAACCGCCAAAGGCAACTGGGACTTGTATGTGCCGTTTATCGAGCGGGCGATCCAAATAGTGAGGCCTGGGTCTCCCGTTTTCATGATCAGTCCAAACAAATGGCTCGCGGCTCCCTACGGTTCTGCACTTCGCGATCTGACGGCGAACTCCCTAAGCCACATCATTGATTTCTCCCAAGGCCGCGCATTCGCCAATGCTGGTGTAGCTGCCATCTCGGCCGGATTTGGGCTCGCGATTGACGACAATGTCCAGGTGAGAAGACCGGGAAGCCATGGCACAGAGATATCGCGAGTGCCGCGAAGTCGAATTATGAAATGGCAGAATTGGGGCTTCTTGCTCTCGACGAATGTCGACATACTTATCCACCTCGCGAGTTCGGATCGCCGAATTGGAGACGTCGCAGTAGCGAGCGATCCGTTCACGGTTGCGGAGGCGTACCGGCTTCGCGATTGGGTGACAGAGGGATCGGACTCGGTAGATTCATTCCGTTTGCTAAACACGGGAACAGTCGACCCGTTTGTTTCTCTCTGGGGTGAATCTGACACCCGATATCTAAAGAAGCGGTTCGCCCGGCCGGTCGTTGCTAGGCGAATCCTTGCCGAGGAGTTGCCGCGAAGATATGCGCAGGCTGTGGCTCCGAAGTTGATCCTCTCAGGGATGCGAAAGTTCGAGGCGTTTTGGGACCGCGACGGCTCATATGTTGCTGGCAAATCGAGCGTTATTGTCTTACCGCGACACTCCGACGAGGTGCTACCCACGTTGCTCGGGATTCTGAACTCACGGCTCATGCGATTTTATGTTCAGGAGGCGTTCGGCGCCCTAGGAGTTGATGGCGGAATTAGCTTTTCTGGAGCCATGGTTGAGCAGCTTCCGATGCCTCCGTCGCATGACGGGAGAATTGTCGAGATTGAGGAAGCTGCTGCCGCCGTTCTGGATGCGATAAATGACCCCGAGCAGATCCTGCAAGCAATGGCTGCTTTAGATATCGCCGTATTCCAGGCCTACTCGGTTTCGCCAGAGATGAGCGCGAGAATCGAAAACACAGAGATCAGGTGCTGAACTATGCAATCGTTTGATGACTACGCGCTGAGTCAGGGCAGGTTACCCGGCTTGTTCTATTCTGAAAAAACTCCGTGGCTCGGTGTTGATTGGTTGGAGCAATGAACATACCAAACGCCTGGACCGTCGCAGTTCAACCCGGTCACGAGGAGTCACTAACTGCCGTTACGAAAGTCACAACGAGGGGTGGCGAACTTCAGCGAGGAGACGGTGTGCTCATCACGGTTGAGGGCGCAGCAGTGGCGGTAGCGCGCGTATACCGCGTCCGGCAGTCTCTGGGAAATATGACGGTTTACCTGCACGGGTTGCTCCGCTCCACCGACTCAATCCCTCTAGTGGCCCTCGGAATTGCGCACAACCCGAGTCATGGTGCAACTCGGGTGTCGTGGGAGCTCTTCGAGAAAGCGGTCGTCCGATTGACAGGCAATCCGTTCAGCGCCGCTCCAAACCTGGCCGGCCAGACGAAGGCCGAGCAAGCTTACGTGCGAGAACTCCTACGGCTTGCTGTCGTCGACGATCTACTCGGCCCTGCGAACGGACCACACGAGGAGATCGTGGGCATGAGCGTGCGCGACCGGTACCTGGTGGGCAAGCTTGCACCCTTGGACCACGCGCACAACGCGCCACAGAGCTCGGAGTTCGCTGAGGAAGAGATCGCCGACGGTGATACGCCCGATGATCTTCGTGTTTACGGGAATGAGGCGCACATCAGCCGCGATTCCGTACCGGCTACGAGCCCGGTGGAGGAAGACGACGAACCAGAGGCCAACGCTTCCAAGAGCCAGTCACTGGTTCCGTCCTCCATGGGCTTGACGTTCTGCGTGCCGGACGACCAGGAAGCGGTCGAGGTCGCGGTGTCGTGGGGACGCTACGTACGGGGCAAGTCAGAAGAGTCGGGGAAGCGTTGCTGGAAGCGAATTCCCGCGGGCGGAAAGGTCACGCTCGCAGTGAGGGAAGGATCACTCACGCCATGCACCGTGGACAACGCAGTCCCCGAGGTTCGTCTCGAAGGAAGCGTCAGTCGGCCGGTCGGCCAAGGTGATCGACTGGTGACGCTGTTTCTGGTCAACGGACAGACCGAGCCACAGCAGAACCGTGACCAAGCCTGGGTCTTCCAGCCGGAGATCGTTGTACGAGACGACGCTGGCGGCGCTGTCTTTCGCCGTCGTCCGTTGCTTGATGTCAAGCAGCACGACGAAGAACGGTTGTCGCTGGAGATGATCTACAGGAGGCGTGTTGAGTTCGCAACCGGCCACGGAACCTCGGTTCACGCAGTGGTTAGTACGTCCGACCCTGAGCTGGCAACTGAGGTGCGGACTGCGGTCATCCCCGATCAGGAAATCCAGATCACCGAGGCCCCTGGGGCTGACTCAGCCGACCGTGCGGCCTTACGCGACCTGAGGGCGCACGGTTGGCTCGACATGGAGAAGCTGGCTGATTCAGCCGAGCTGTCCGACGACGAACTACTCGCAGCCCTGACCGTTCTCGCCGGGGATTATGAGGACTGGATTGCAGAGAACCGCGCTGCCATCGGGGTAGCCGTCGAGGGCTATGACACTCAAGCCCAGGACGCTATGGAGCGTTGCGAACTCATCCTCGAACGGCTCAAGGAAGGCATCTCGACGCTGCGCCTGAACACGGATGCCATGTCGGCGTTCCGGTTCGCCAACCGCGCTATGGCGCAACAGCGCGTTCGTGGCATCTACGCCCGCAAACGTCGCCAGGACGAGGCCGTTACGGTGGACAAGCTGAACATCCCTGAGAACCGCACCTGGCATCCGTTCCAGCTTGCTTTCCTGCTCCTATCTGTCCCAGCGTTGGCAGACCCTAAGCACTCGGACCGGACAGAACCGCTGGCCGCATACGCCGACTTGCTCTGGTTCCCAACCGGCGGCGGCAAGACTGAGGCGTATCTTGGTGTCGCGGCGTTTGCCATGTCGATCCGACGCTTCCAAGGCACGCTCGGCGGCCTCGATGCCACACGCGGTCTCGCCGTCATCATGCGCTACACGCTGCGTCTCCTCACCTTGCAGCAGTTCCAGCGAGCCTCAACCCTCATCTGCGCCATGGAGTTGCTCCGCAAACAAGACCCCGAGACCTGGGGCTCGGAGCCCTTTACTCTTGGCCTCTGGGTTGGCGGGAAGGTGACCCCGAACCGCACAGAAGACAGCCACGAGGCGATCGAGAAGGAACGCGATAACCGCCGCGACACAGGTTCAACACCCGCGCAGTTGACCAGCTGTCCCTGGTGCGGTTCCGCGATCAACCCTGGCCGAGACATCACCGTCGAGAAGTATCCTGGCGCAGACCAGACGTTCATCTATTGCAGCGACAAGTATGGCCGCTGCGAGTTCTCCAAGGCCCAATACCCCGAGCTTGGACTCCCTGTCGTTGTGGTGGACGAGGAAATCTATCGCCGTCCACCGTCGATGCTGATCGCCACGGTCGATAAGTTCGCGATGATGGCGTGGCGCGGACAGACTCGGGCACTGTTCGGTGCTGCCACGTCAGAATGCCCACGTCATGGCCTGCTGTGGCCCGGGAGCCCTTGCCAAGGAAATCACAAGGCTGAGCGAGGAAAACCCGCGACCCGTGTGAAGGTAATTTCGCCGCTTCGGCCACCCGACCTCATTATTCAGGACGAGTTCCACCTCATCAGTGGACCACTTGGAACGATGGTTGGCGTCTATGAGACGGCCGTCGACGAACTGTCCACGTGGACCCTGGGCGACAAGAAGGTCCGGCCGAAGGTCATCGCCTCGACCGCCACCGTCCGAAAGGCCGAGGAACAGGTGAACAACGTGTTCCTACGCCAAGTCGCGATCTTCCCGCCACACGGTTTGGACGTTGAGGACAACTTCTTCTCGGTGCAGCGCTCCACAGAAGACCGGCCCGGCAGGCTCTACCTTGGCATCTGCTCACCAGGCAGCTCACGGCCTGCGGTGCTCATCCGCGTGTACGTCGCATTGCTCACTGCGGCGAAGACCCTCTTCCAAGACTTCGGTGCTGCCGCGGACCCATACATGACCCTGGTCGGCTACTTCAACTCACTACGCGAACTCGGAGGCATGAGACGCCTGGCCGAGGATGATGTGCAGACTCGTGCATATCGGGTCGAGATGAGTGACGTGAGTCGCCCTGGCCTGACACAACGCTCGGTGAACCAGGTAGACGAACTGACCTCACGAGTGACCAGCAAAGAGATTCCGCAGAAGCTTGACCGTCTGGAGTTGCCCTTCAAGGAGAAGTGGGAGTCTGGAGAGACTCGCGCCTACGACATCGTTCTTGCCACCAACATGCTGTCGGTGGGCGTTGACGTGAATCGTCTCGGCCTCATGGTCGTCAACGGACAACCGAAGAACACCGCCGAGTACATCCAGGCCACGAGCCGCGTCGGACGTTCTTTCCCCGGCCTGGTTGTCACGGTCTTCACCTGGAGCAGGCCGCGCGACTTGTCGCACTACGAGACGTTCGAGCACTACCACTCGACGTTCTACAAGCACGTCGAAGCCCAATCCGTGACACCGTTCGCCCCCAGGGCACTTGATCGTGCGCTGACGGGTACCATGGTAAGCTTGATGCGGCTCGGCAACGATTCGCTGAACCCGAATCTCGGTGCCCAGCTGATGGAAAAGACCTCCGGACCAGAAGCGACACAGGCGATCGAAGCCGTCTCGGAACGGGCATGGAAAGCCAAAGACAAGGCCGCGCGTGACCTCGTTCTCAGGATGGCCCGTGACCGGATCGACCGTTGGGCGAAGGAAGCCGCAATGGGCGGGCGCCGCCTCGGCTATGAGACTGGGCGCGGGCAGGGCGATGTGGTCGCGTTGTTGAGGAAGCCTGGCGCCCAAGCGTGGGACGAGTTCACTGTCCCGATGTCCATGCGGGAGGTAGAACCCGGCGTCCAACTCATAATGGACGCATCAAGGCGCTCGGCCGAGGCCCCACCGTGGAAACCACGGTCTCGACCCAATGACGGAGGCGCCGCATGAGCACGAACAACCACGTAGTCGGCCAAGTCCGTCCAAGCCAGCTGCTGTGGGCCTACGGGCCTGGCTCAATCGTTGACCTGCCAAACCTATCGGTCGTCACGATGGGGCTCAACAAATGGGATCCCAACAGATGTCCTCCAGTTGAAGAAGCCCGATTGCTCGCCGAGGTCAAGCGTGTCCTCGGCCCGCACGTGCAGCGGCTCCGCATCCCCCCATTCCTCCAAGAGGATCGCCCCGACCCCTTCTCTGCCGAAGGCCGTGTTGGCGTTCCGGTCAGCCCGTTCCCACGGTGGCTGCGCTGTATCAAGTGTGGACTTCTCGCAGAGTACGACTCGGGCCTGTTCGACATCAAGAGCTTCCCCTACCGGCCAGAGCGAACCCACTTCCTCCACACGAACTGCGACAAGGGCAAGCGTGCGGACGCCGTGCCTGCTCGCTTCCTCCTTGCCTGCCGTAACGGGCACCTTGATGACTTCCCTTGGAGCTGGTTCATCCACGGTGGGTCGGACTGTAAGGGCACATTCCGATTCTTCGAGCGGGGCGCGTCCCTGCAGACCGAGAACCTTTGGGTCAAGTGCGATACCTGCGACAACGCTCGCTCGCTTGTCCACGCATTCGGAAAGGACGCCGCGGACAATCTTCCTGGGTGTCGGGGGCGGCATCCTCACCTCGACTCATACGAGGACTGCACCCAAGAACCCCGTACGATCCTGCTTGGCGCGACCAACAGTTGGTTTCCCGTCACCCTCTCCGTGCTTGCCATCCCGCTAGAGAAGAACCAACTGAGCCAACTGGTCCTTGATGGCTGGGAGCACTTTGCAGACGTGGACGACGAAGCTGAGCTCAGAGGCATCGTCAAGACCCTGGTCCGAACCAGCGCCTTACCCGGCATAGACAAGTGGGATGTTCCCAGCATCTGGCAGGAGATCCAACACCGTAAAGCGGGGAAAAGCATTGAGGTCGTCTCCGAAGGCGACATCAAGGGCCCGGAGTGGGAGGTACTGACCTCAAGCAGTCCGCCTAGCGACTGGCCCCACTTCATGAGCACAACCGTTGCGGCGCCAGTTGGGTATGAAACTCAGGTCGAGCGCGTGCTTCTGCTCGAACGGCTCAGGGAAGTCAACGCACTTATCGGATATACCCGCGTCGAAGCACCCGAGGAAACGAACGATCCTGACGAACGCCCGCCAATGGCCGCGCTCACGCGAGGTACAACGGAGTGGGTTCCGGCCAGTGAAGTGCATGGCGAAGGAATCTTCATCGAGTTCAACGAGTCCGTCATCAAGTCGTGGGAGCAGAATGTGCACGTAGCCGACCGTGACAAGACTCTGTTCGTCGGTCATCAGGGCTGGCGGAACGCTCGCCATCTGAAGCCCGAAGTTGGCTTCCCCCCGAGCCGGTACACCATGCTCCACACCATCGCGCATCTCCTCGTTCGTGAGCTCGCGCTTGAGTGCGGATACAACGCCGCAAGCATCCGAGAGCGCGTCTACGCGAGTTCAGACCCCGAGGCGCCGATGGCTGGCATCCTGCTGTACACAGCCGCTGCCGATTCGGACGGTACGCTCGGTGGCCTCGTCGACCTCGGCAAACCCGACTTCCTGGGCCGACTACTCGACCAAGCGCTCGAACGAGCCTCCATCTGCTCGTCAGACCCTCTGTGTTCGGAGCACGATCCGAGCAAGGACCGCTCGCTCCACGCAGCCGCTTGCCATTCGTGCACGTTCGTCTCAGAGACCTCGTGTGAACGCGGCAATCGCTACCTCGACCGGGCCCTCGTGATCCCCACGCTGAGGGACGATCAGGCCTGTCTGTTCCATGGGGCCAGTGCTTGACATGGACGAGCTTCTTGCTGTTGTCGCGGAGCTGGGTCTGGAGCTTCACCCTGATCGCGTTCGCGTAGTCGCCTCCAAGATCGAAGGACTCGGATCAGTGGAGCAGTTCACGCTGGCTCGCCCGGCCTTCGGGCCCAACGCGGACAAGGTGCTCATCACCAAACTTGGTCAGGCCTGGCACGGCGCAGATTCGATGTCGCCACGTGACGTGGCGACTGCACTTCGAGGAGCATCAGCAACGGCTGTTGAGCAGCAGCGCCGCGGCTCTGTCGAACTCACTTGGACAGGGCCGTCCTCCGCCCAGGTCCCAGTCCGGCACACCGAGCAGGTGCTCATGGGAGTCATCAACGCAGCACAACGGCGTCTCTTCGTTGTCAGTTTCGTGGCGTACCAGGTGAAGTCGATTGGCAAGGCGTTGACCGAGGCCGTCGAACGCGGGGTCCAGATCGACGTTCTGCTTGAGTCTTCGACCGCACATGGCGGGAAAGTCGATCACGACTCGGCGGAGGCAATGCGGAAGCTGGTGCCCTCAGCTCGGCTGTTCGCATGGTCGGCCCACGAGAAAGGCGCTGCAGGCCAGTATCCCGGTGTGGTCCATGCGAAGTGCGCCGTCGCCGACGGTCGGGTCGCTTTCATCACGAGCGCGAATCTCACGTCCGCGGCGATGGAGCGGAACATGGAACTCGGAGTTCTCGTCACGGGCGGGAACCTTCCTGAAGAGCTCCACAATCATCTTGAGGCACTGATCACGACTAAGGTGCTGGAGCCGGTCCAGCCCGCCACCTAGTGTCCTGCGCCGTTAATTCGTTGGTAGTTTCCGGTGTGATTGGTACATGACACACCGAGGGCCTGCATTAGGCTGTGTTACGAAAGCTACTGAAAGCGCGTCCCTAACACTCGTTGCTGTTTATGACCCGCTGGTGCCACTCACCGGATTTTCGCAACACCCTCTAATCGAAGACCCAGGCCACCGGCAGGTCAGCGGAAGAGATGACCTGCCCATTCTGTTCCACGGTCAGACCCGCACCCCGGACCACAATGGTTGCGGGGGAGGCATCCACGGTGAAGTAGCCTGATGCCGGATTCGACTGACTGGTCACCACCGGGGCGATCAGCGTGCCACCGAAGACATCCGAACGGTAGGTCTGGCCACCTCCGCCGGAACAGACCGTCACCCAGGCAGAATTACCCCGGGCAGCATAGATCAGGGTTTCCCCGCTCCCACAGTTGACCACGCCATTGTCTGCCCAGCCCCGCTCGGTGACTCCATCAGCCCGGGCAGCTGCACCGATGCCACCTGCAACAGAAGTGGTCGGGGTGATGCTCGTGGTGATCCGGCTGCTGTCCCGCTCAGCTTCCGCAGGCGGCGGCACGACAGTGGTCACTGTGGTGACCGCCGCGACGTTCTCCTCCTCCGGGGCAGGGGTGACCGAGAGGGTGGGTTGAGCTTCGGCGGCAGCGTTATTGTCCCCGGAACTCTGGTTGCTGAAGTAAAACCAGGCCAGCACCGCGAGAATGGCGGCGAGCAGAAGCGCAATGATCGCCATCAGAATGCCCACCGGGCTCTTCTTGGCAGCGGCTGGCGGCACGGGGGCCATCGGATAGTTATGGCCGGGCGGCGGCCCCTGAGGTGGTCCCTGAGGGCGCGGGTTCTGCGGCGTTGCCGGGGAATTCACGTTGGCCCAGGGGTTGGTTGCCGAGGGGGTCTGCGGGTTGACAAAAGGGTTGCTCCTGGAAGGATTCGGGTGTTCCGGCTTCGGCGGGTTACCCCGCTCATCTTGATTCGACATCTGTATTCCTTCTGGAGATCAGTACTGCCCACGGCGCAGAAATAACCGGGAACAGGTCGCTAATGGAAAGAGCATGACGCCGACCCCTGGTCTGAGGGGAGCGGCATCAGCGTGATAACTGGCTCAGCCACAGGTGGCGGCAGGCAGGTCCGCCAACATCGGCGCCAGTCCGGCGGCGATCTGAGTGGCCATCGCCTGGGCATCTTCATAGGTTCCGGAGGCCGGGTGGGTGCTGATCGCCACCGCCACATCCCCCTGCCCGCCACTGAACAACCCGAACTGCCGCAGGTCATAGGTACCCTGCAGATCCGGCCCCCAACCACCCTTGAATCTTGCTCCGGGCAGAGTGCCCAGGCCCTGGGCCTGACTGGGGGCGATCCCGGCCATCAGCCCCAGCAGCTGCTGCCCACCGGTGACACAGGGCAACTGTGCCGCAAAACGGGCCTGCTGGGAGGGTGACCAGGCGGTCTGCCCGAAACTGCTGAACCCGCTGCGGATGACCTCGGTGTTGACCACCACCTGGTTCCCACCTTCCCCCAACACCTGGGCGATAGCTGCCCCCGCGGTAGCGGGATCCCCCAGCGAATTCCAGAGGGCTGTGGCGGCATCATTATCGGAGTTCTGGATCGCCGGGGTGGCCCATTGGAGCGCGCCGGGATCCTGCCGCAGGGCGGCGATCGTCAGCGGAACCTTGATGGTTGACCAGGCGGGGAGGGCGGCATCATCGCCAGCGGTTAATTCGCTGCTGCCATCAGAGACCGCGATCCCGGCGCTGCCACCGAAGCTGGCGAGCGCGGCGTCGATAAGCGGCTGCAGTTCGACATCACCTGGGATCGGCCGCTCCCCCGGGGTGGGATCCGCCGGTGCCGTGGTGGGCGAAAGATCAGGGGAAGGTGTGGGAGCTGAGGTTGAGGTCAGGGTGACGGTTTCCGTCAGCTGTGCTGACTGCTCGCCCTCCGGGATGGCGCAGGCACCAAGGGGTGCGGTCATCACCAGAAGTGCGGCCAGGATCTTTCTCACGAGATGTACACCACGGCGTTATTGCCACCGGCGCAGGTGACGTACTGGCTGTTGTCAGTGCAGTTCATGGTGTAGGTCTGCCCGGTGACCGAGCTGTAGACATTCAGGACCGCACTGGTTTGCCCGGTGTTGACGTAGTTGAGGGCGAAGACGTCACGGACCGAATTTGCGAAAGGCTGGCTGGTCACGCTGGAACCGGTGTACGCATTATTGAAGTCACCGCCCGGGTTGCCGTTACGCGCCGAGGAGTTGGCGGCCACCGCCCCACCTGGCAGGGAGGGGTTCGCCGGGCGGGATCCACCGGAGGGAGCCGGGTCAGGGGCCGGGATACTCTCCGGCGGAACCACGGTGGTCACCGTCACCTGGACGGGGGCTCCGCTGCTGCCACTGCTGCCCCGCGAACCGAAGAACCAGAAGGAGGTGCCCACGATCGCGGCAAGCACCAGAACCGCGGCGAGGATGATCAGCACCAGCTTCATCGTGGAACCGGACTTTCCGGGCCCTGGCATGCCCTGATACTGCGGCCCCTGCTGGTACGGCGGCTGCTGGGGCTGGGGGAAGTGCTGCGCCGGCGGCTGTCCCTGATTCACGAAGGGATTCATCGGGTTGCCACCACCCTGGGAGGGCCCGGAGGGTAGTGGCGTGCCCCAACCATGTGGATCATTAGCACTCATCTTCGTCTACACCCCATTATCCGGACAGTTTCTTATCGATACTTATGTACCACAGAAGAGGGCCCTCAGGTTAAGGGCAAGGGGGTGGGGGTTACGGAATTCAAGCCCGGGCGATGATACGTCGGGCCTGCTCGATGATGGGCGCATCCACCATGGCCCCCGCCACCTGGTAGGCACCACCACCAGGCTCCGCGCCGGCCAGCACCTGCTTCGCCCAGGAAATCTGCGCCGGGGCAGGACGATAGGCCTCCCGGACCACCGCCACCTGTCCCGGATGGATGCAGGCGGTGGCGGCGAAACCGATCCGGGCGGCATCCACCGCCTCCTTCCGCTGGCCCGCTTCATCCCGGAAGTCAGCGTAGATGGCGTCAATGGCGAATTTTCTCCGGGCAGCCGCGTGGATGAGTACCTGGGAACGGGCCAGGCGCAGCGGTTCACGGTAAGTGCCGGCGCCTTCCTCATCTTCCGCGTGGCGGGAGTGGGTGCCACCCAGCAGGGTGGTCAGATCCTCCGCACCCCAGAATAGGCCCACCACATCCTCATGTCCGCTGAGGCCGGCGATATTGATCAGTGCTTCCGGGGTCTCCACCATTGCGATGACCTGGAAACCCCGTACCTCTGCGGGGATCTGGTCGCGCAGTTTCGGCACCATCAGCAGCTGGTAGTCGGTTTCCCGCAGCATCTCCACATCCCCGCGGAAACCGGGGTGCTGCGGGCCGACCGTCCGGACGATGGTGCGGGCCGGATCCAGACCACTGTTGCGGACCACCTCCCGGGCAACCTCCCGGTCCCCTTCCCCGGCGCCGTCCTCCAGGTCGATGATGACCATGTCTGCCCGGGCCACGGCCTTGGCCAGTAACTCGGGTCGGTGGGCGGGGGCGAAGAGCAGCGCGGGGCCGGTGATGAGTGAAGTCATGGCTGCCATTATGCCTGCCTGCCAGCCCTGGCACCCAGGAAATGGCTGCTGCCCGGGGAGGTTGATCCTCCCCGGGCAGCAGCTATCTGGCTGGTGATCAGTGTGCGAAGTGGCGGGCACCGGTCAGGTACATGGTGACCCCGGCCTTCTCGGCGGCTTCGATGACCTCGGCGTCGCGGATGGAACCACCCGGCTGCACGACGGCCTTGACACCGGCGGCTGCCAGCACCTCGAAACCATCAGCGAAGGGGAAGAAGGCGTCGGAGGCGGCGACGGAACCGGTGGCGCGTTCCGCACCGGCACGCTGGACGGCCAGACGTGCGGAGTCCACACGGTTGACCTGGCCCATGCCGACACCGACGGTGGCGCCGTCCTTGGCCAGCAGGATGGCGTTGGACTTCACGGCGCGCACCGCGGTCCAGGCGAAGGCCAGGTCCTGCAGAGCTGCCTCATCCAGGGCTTCGCCGGTGGCCAGGGTCCAGTTCGCCGGGTTATCCCCCTCGGCCTGGAGGACGTCGCGTTCCTGAACCAGGATGCCGCCGGAGATCTCGCGGGTCTCCAGGGAGTCCCGCTCCGGGGCGTCGGCACGCAGGATACGGATGTTCTTCTTCTGGCTGAGCACCTCAACCGCACCTTCCTCGTAGGAGGGGGCGATGATGACCTCGGTGAAGATCTCGGCGACCTGTTCGGCCATCGCCACGGTGATCTCGCGGTTGGCGGCGATGACGCCACCGAAGGCCGAGGTGGAGTCGCAGGCATGGGCCTCGCGGTGTGCGGCGGCGATGGACTCATCTGAGACGGCAATGCCACAGGGGTTGGCGTGCTTGATGATGGCCACGCAGGGGCGTTCCTGATCCCAGGCGGCGCGCCAGGCGGCATCGGTGTCGGTGTAGTTGTTGTAGCTCATCTCCTTGCCGTGGAACTGCTCGGCCTGGGCGACACCACCGGTCTTGGCCAGGTCGACGTAGAGAGCGGCCTGCTGGTGGGGATTCTCACCGTAGCGCAGGGTGTGCTCCAGTTCCTGGGAGGAACCGATCCAGGCCGGGAAGTCGGAGGCATCCGCTTCCTTCGGCAGTTGGGCACCCATCCAGGATGCGACGGCGACATCATAGGAGGCGGTGTGGCGGAAGGCGTCGACCGCGAGCTCGGTGCGCTCGGCACGGCTGAAGCCACCGGCCTTGATGGCTTCGGCGACATCTCCGTAGCGGGCGGGGTCGACGACCACGGCCACCGAGGGGTGGTTCTTGGCGGCGGCACGCACCATGGAAGGGCCTCCGATGTCGATCTGCTCCACGCAGGCATCGAAGTCCGCGCCGGAGGCGACGGTCTCGGAGAAGGGGTAGAGGTTGACCACAACCAGCTGGAAGGGCGCGACACCGAGCTCCTCCAGCTGAGCCAGGTGATCATCCTTGCGGGTGTCGGCGAGGATGCCGGCGTGAACCTTGGGGTGCAGCGTCTTCACGCGCCCCTCCAGGCACTCGGGGAAGCCGGTGAGGGCCTCAACCGGGGTGACCGGGATGCCCTGCTCCGCGATCTTCGCGGCGGTGGAGCCGGTGGAGACGATCTCCACACCGGCGTCGTTAAGCGCCGCCGCCAGCTCCTCGAGCCCGGTCTTGTCGTACACGCTGATCAGCGCGCGCTTGATAGCCTTCTGGTCGCTCATGACTGAACTGAAACCTCTCCTGTTGCACGGTCGATCTGTGCCCTGCGCAGAACCGACACAATTAGCTTGCGTTCCACCTGCTTGATGCGTTCATGCAGGGACTCTTCGGTGTCATCCGGCGCAATGACCACCGCCTCCTGGGCGATGATCGGACCGGTATCCACCCCTTCATCGACGAAATGAACCGTCGAACCGGTGACCTTGACCCCATAGGCCAAAGCATCCCGGACACCATGCGCCCCAGGGAAGGACGGCAGCAGCGCCGGATGTGTGTTGATGATGCGACCGCCGAAGCGGTCCAGGAACGCCGCGCCCAGGATCCTCATGAAACCCGCCGAAACAATCAGGTCCGGGTTCCCCTCCCCTGCGGCCACGGCGAGCGTGTGGTTCCAGGAATCACGGTCTGCGGTCATGTCGATGACCTGCGTGGCGACACCCGCGCGACGCGCCCGCTCCAGAGCCTGGCAGGGGGTGTCAGCGAGGACAAGAGATACGGAATAGCTCTCGTCCTGGCCGTCGAGAATTGCCTGCAACAGGGTTCCCGAGCCAGAGACGAGAACGACGATGTTCTTCGGATTCGTGGATGTCACTCCACCGATATTAGCCCTTGGTGGGGCCGGCTCCCTCATTATGATCCTCTGGGGTGGGAAGGGATCCGCTTTCCGTCGGCTCTTCCGCCCCTTCTCCCCCGCTTTGCGACGCCGCGTCCTCCCCCGTCTCGCCTTCATCTCCGGTCTCATCCTCGGCTGGGATCGGCGCTTCCTCCGGCTCCTCTATATATACGGAGTCCGCTGTGTCCTCGGCAGCGCTTTCTTCGCTTTCCGTCTCCTCCTCAGCCACCGACGCCGCATCATCTTCGGCGGCTGCTACTTCTTCAGCTATTTCTTCAGACTCTGCAGGGTCTTCAGACGTGGTGTCTTCGGCGTCTTCATCCATCTCTTCCGCGACATCCTCGAACTCTGCCTCATATTCATCTTCTTCCGGGTCCCCGGCATAGAGGGCAGCTTCAACCGCCTTCCCTTGACGACGCTCCACCAGTTTGAGCAGAAGCGCGGTGGTCAACCCGGCCAGGGCCACCCAGACCAGGACCAGAGCGGAACTGAGCCACACCATCGGACCACTGGGGCCGAACTCCCCGAGTGCGCCCTGAGCCAGATAACCGGCGATGGCGGTGAACAGGGCCGCGAAGATACCGGTGGTGCTCGCCGAGATCAAGGTGGGGTTCGCCCGGTAGGCCAGGTAACCGGCGATCAGGGCAGGAATCACCAGCAGCGCATATAAACCGGGGATGCTTTCCGCCGGGATGGCCGCCACCAGGGGCATCGGGGGCAGCGGGGTGTGGTGGATGCTGAACAGGGAGACGGAGGACTCACCGATGTGGAACTCAGCGCCCACCAGCACCGCCCCCACCCCGATCAGGGCATTGGGAAGGTAGAGCAGCGAGACGAAGATGAGGGCCACCACTGCCCCACCACTGTTGTATATCTCCGCGATCTCCAACTGTCGTCGCCAGCCCAGGGCGATGGCGAGCACCAGCACCAGCAGGGCGGCCACCAGTAGATAACTGAGGAAACGCAGGGCAGACCGGGCGTTGGCGACCAGCGCTTCCGGCAACCCGTAGTGGCGGCACAGCGCCCGCCACAATTTGGACCCCATGCCGATAAACATGGCCACGCTGTGCAGCAGAATCACCCGGGGCAGCATATCCAGCAGTCTCGGCGGCTCGACCTCGTAGACCGCGCTGGCGTCCCAGAGCATTCCCATGGCGATGCCACTGAGGATCAATGGCGCCAGCAGCACCAGTCCGTAGAGGACTGCGAGATCGGCGATACTGACCCGGGTTCGCACCGAGCGGTGGATCTGGCGGGAGAGCAGCCACACCAGACCCATGGCGGGGAGCAGTGGCAGCAGGCCGACGGTGGTGCCGCCAACCTGGAGCGGCACCAGGTTGAAGCCGAGCCACAGCTGCGCGATGGTGGCGGACAGGGCCGCCATCTCGCTGGAGCTGAGCATCAGAATCGCCAGTGCCACCACAATGACACTGAGCACGACAACCACATTGGGCACCAGGACGGTGGGGAGGAACCTGCGGAGCCGGCCGGTGAAGGTCGTCGGCACGGGGGCGTTACTCTCCCGGCGACGGTTTCGGGAGCGCTCGACGGCGGCAGCGGAGACTGCGGTTCCGGTGTCCCGTTGGGTCTGGGGACTGCGGGTCCGCGGGCGGCGCTGGGGCCGGGACTGCGGGCTGGTCTTCTTACTCACCCTGACTACTGTGCCACGGAATGGGCGGGGATTGCGGTTGCAACCACGGCAGCGGCTACAATCGCCCGGTGGTGTCAGAGGGGTTAACTATCGTTTTACTTTCGTTATCGTTACGCTCAGCCAGGGAATAAAAAGTGTGACCCATCTGACATATTTATCAAATACTGATGTTTAGGTTGCCCCAAATGTAACGAAGAGCTATCGTTACCTCCAGCAGATAACAGGATGGTCACAATTCAGATGATTGTGGCAGAGGATGGGAAGTATAAAAACTCATGCAGACTCAGACTCAGCGGTCGCCCCGAGGCCGACACCGCAAGTTTAACGCCTCACAGACGACCAAGGGTCGCATTGCCCTGGTGGCCGTGGCAACCGGCGCGGTTTCCACCGCCGGCGTCGGCGGCGCCGCCGCAGCCCAGCTCCAGGCAGAGTCCCACGCCACCGAGAACACCGAGAACGGCACCCCGGTCGATTTCCAGCTCGCCACCGACGCCGCCCCGGAAGCTGTCCTGGGTTCCTCCGCTCCGCAGATCCTGACCCTCGCGGAGTACAAGCCTGTCATCAACCTGGAAGAGCAGATTGATGCCGCTGTCCAGTACAACACCGAGCGTGTTGAGGCTGACCTGGCGGCACGGGCCGCCGAGGCTGTCCGCGTTGAGGGCGCAACCGTCGCCCAGTCCGCGGACGGCGCCGTCGCCAAGCCCGCCGAGGGCGCCTTCACCTCCGGTTTCGGCCCGCGTTGGGGCACCTTCCACAACGGCATCGACATCGCCAACGCCGAAGGCACCCCGATCCTGGCGGTCATGGACGGCACCGTCGTCGACTCCGGCCCGGCCTCCGGCTACGGCAACTGGATCCGCATCAAGCATGACAATGGTGCACTGTCGATCTACGGCCACATGTCCAGCCTGAACGTCGCCGTCGGTGAGCGCGTCACCGCCGGCCAGCAGATCGCCGGCATGGGTAACCTCGGTTTCTCCACCGGCACCCACCTCCACTTCGAGATCCACCCGGATGGCAACACCCCGGTCGATCCGGTACCGTGGTTCGCTGAGCGCGGCATCTCCATCTAAGTTCTCTGCTCCAGAGCTTTTGAACCCCCGTCAGATTCTGACGGGGGTTCTTTCCTGCCCACCCCATGGCCCCTCCTGCTGCGTAAGCTGATGCCATGAGCATCGTCAAGATCAACGCAATCACCGTTCCCGAGGGCCGTGGCGAGGTGCTGGAGGAACGTTTCGCCCAGCGCAAGCACGCCGTGGACTCCGCCCCTGGTTTCGAGGGTTTCCAGCTGCTGCGCCCCGTCGCAGGAGAAACCCGCTACTTCGTCGTGACCCAGTGGACTGATGAGGCATCCTATGAGGCCTGGCGGGATGGTGACGCCCGCAGCGCCCACCGGGCCCCGGAGGGTCAGGCACCCCGCAAACCGGTGGCCTCGGGTGCCGAGCTGCTCGAGTTCGAGGTTGTCCTGGGCTCCGTTCCCGGAAACTAACTTCCCATTTCCCTCTTCCCAAGGGGGCGGACCGCATCTGGTCCGCCCCTCTATTTTCTTCCCCCGCAGGCCCTCCCCGGCACCTCGATTTCCGGGTCTATCCCCGCCGATATCCAGAGGGGTAATCTTTGTTGCAGTTCACCGATCCACCGGTGTACCCCCCTGCTGTTTGAGGACGTGTATGTCCATCAGATTCATCCTCCTGGCGCTCCTGCTGGACGGGCCCCGATCCGCCAGCCAACTTCAGAACGCTTTCAGCACCACCACCGAGGGGGTGTGGCCGCTCACTATCAGCCAGGTCACCCAGACGCTCGGCAGACTACTGCGCGATGATCTCATTGAGACCGCCAGCAGCCCCGGTGGAGACCACTTCGCAACCTATCGGTTGAGTTCCAGTGGCCGGAAAGAGCTCAATACCTGGTGGAACACCCCGGTGCGCAGCCCTGCCACCGAAGGTGATGAGTTGGTGGGCAAGGTGATCCTGGCAACCACCCACCCTGAGATCAACCTGATCGTGCTGCTGGATCAACAACGTGAAGCCTTGATCGATGAGCTTCGTGAACTCAACCAGTGGTCCCGTGGACTGGCCGCCTCACGGACCGCCGAAAGGCTGAACCTCGAGCACCGGATCTTTCTCTTGGAGGCCAGGGTCCGCTGGCTCGATCGGGTGGAGTCCCTGGCGGATCCTGATCCCACCTTGACCCCAGAGAATGAAAGGTGATCCCGCCATGTCACAACCTGTCCCGGCACTTGAACTGCAGCAGATTTCCGTTGTCTTCGGGGAAGGTGCCCGCCGCGTGGTCGCCCTGGATGACATTTCCGTGGCGGTGCAGCCCGGTGAGCTGCTGGCGGTGATGGGCCCCTCGGGTTCCGGTAAATCCACCCTGCTCAATGTTGCCGGGCTCCTCCAGAAACCCACCTCCGGTGAGGTGCTGCTCGCCGGTGAGAATGTCTCCCGGCTCTCCCCCGCTGCGGCAGCCCGGGCCCGGCGACGTCATGTGGGGGTGGTCTTCCAGCACTACAACCTCATCCCCACCCTGACCGTGGCCGAGAATGTCGCTCTCCCGCTGGAATTGGACGGGTCCTCCACCGCAGGGGTGGAACAGGCCCTGGCAGAGGTGGGACTGGAGGGCATGGGAGGACGTTTCCCCGATGAGATCTCCGGCGGTCAGGCCCAACGGGCGGCCATCGCCCGAGCCCTGATCGGCCCACGTTCGGTGATCCTGGCGGATGAACCCACCGGGGCACTGGACACCACCACCGGCGATGAGGTCCTGCGCATCCTCCGGGAACGAATCGACGCCGGGGCCGCCGGGCTGCTGGTCACCCACGAACCGCGCTTCGCGGCCTGGTCGGATCGCACCATCATGGTCCGGGACGGCAGACTCTCATGAGTACCCTGCGCGCCGCCACCCGCCCCACCCGACGTGATGTCCGCCAGAATCTCTGGCAGTCCCTGGCCGCCATCCTGCTGGTGGCCCTGCCGGTCATCTTCTTCAGTGCGGTCTTCCTCAGCAATTCCTCCACCTTCGCGGCCCAGAGTCTCGCCGAGACCCGCACCACCGTCACCTATGGCGGTGGCACCTGTACCCAGTCGGTGGCTGGTTACACCGCCAACTGCAGCGGTGATGGGGTTGCCCCGGCCGACACCACCCAGCAGGAACTGCTGACAGCTGCTCTCCCGGAGGGTTTCCGGGCGCAGCTGCAGGTGCAGAACTATCTGCAGGTCTCCCATGGGGAACGCTCCGAGTGGCTGACCATCTCCCAGGTGACCCCGGAGGTGGATCGTGCCCCGGCGCGCGGGGAGATCCTGCTTCCCCGGTCGTTGTCGGAGCGGTTGCAGGTGGAGGTCGGGGACACTCTCATCCTGGATGCCGCCTCGGGTGAGATCTCGCTGCGGATCGGCGGTTTCACCCCTTCCCAATCCGCTTTGGTGGTGGAGCCCACCCTGCTGGATTCCGCCACTTTCGGTAGTGCCGAGGAGGGGACTATGCAGTGGGGTGTCACTGGTCCCCGGAATGTCACCTGGGAGGATGTGGAGCTGCTCAATGCGGCTGGTTTCGTGGTGTACAGCCAGGATGTGGTGGAGAATCCACCGCCGCCGGGTACCGCCCTGGAGGATGACTCGATGTATGTGGGGAATCCTTTCTCTAATGCGGTTGCTGTCACGCTGACGTTGATCGGGGTGTTGGTGATTGCTTTTCTGGTGCTGGTGGTGATTTCCCCGGTGTTCACTATTTCGGTGGGCCGGCAGTCCCGTATTTTCGCGTTGATGGCTTCTCAGGGGGCCACTCCCTGGCATATCCGCTGGGCGGTGCTGGTTTATGGATTGTTCGCGGGGGTGGCCGGTGCTGGTCTGGGGCTGGTGGTCGGCGCCTTGGGTTTTGTTCTGTGGTGGTTGCAGCGTTATCCGGAGTGGCCGATTGTGGTGCCCTGGTGGGAGTTGGCTGCGATCTGGGGGTTCGCGGTGGTGGCGGCGACGGTGGCGGCTTTCCTGCCGGCGGTGGTTGCTTCCCGGGCGAGCATCATCGCCGGGGCGCATGGGGCGGCCCCGGACCGGATGATGCGCTGGCGGCCGTGGATGTTGCTCGGCCCGGTCCTGCTGTCCCTCGGCCTGGTGTTGTTGCTCAGCAGCCAGTTGCTTTCCCGGGGTGTCCCTTATTTCCTGCTGGGGGTCAGGGAGCTGCTGATCGGGTTCAGTGTCCTGGCCGGGGTCATCGGTGCCGCGTTGTGCGCCCCGACGGTGGTGTGGGTGTTGGGCCGGATCCGGAATCCGTTGGCGTTACGTCTGGCGGGTCGTGATCTGCGGCGGCAGTCCCTGCGTTCGATCCCTGCGGTGGCGGCCATCGCGGCGGTGGTCACCATCGGCACGGTCGTGATTGTCAGTCAGGAGACCTCCGCCCGCTTCTACGCCCACCAGGCGGCGGAGGCTTATCAGCCGGGCAGCATCTTCATCCAGGGGGCCGGGGGTCTGTCGCAGGCGGTGTCAGCGCTGGAGCAGGTGGTGGACATCCGGGCTTATGAGGAGCTCCATGGTCTGTCCTTAGGGGATGATTTCAGCAGTTACACCTCCCTGGTGGATGTTCCCGCTGACCGGGTGAGGGAGGAGTGCGATGAGCTGGAGCCGGAGTCCACCGCCTGCCAGCGGATGTGGGCAAATAATTTTGTGCCGGGCCCGGCCGCCCAGCTGGGTGCGGTGGCGCTGATCCCCGCCCCGACGCTGTTGGAGACCTTCAATACTCCGGTGGAGCTTCCCGAGGGGGCGGTGATGCTGGTGCCGGGGGATGTCAGCGCCACGGAAGCCACCTTCGAGATTGTCAACCAGGGCAGTTTCGGGAAGGAGACCCTGGGCGAGTCTGTCACTCTGCCGTTGGCTGCGGTTCTGCCGACCGGGCTGGAGGAATGGTTACCCACCGCAGCAGCTTTTGAGCAGTTTGCGGTGGATCAGGAGCTGGTGGGGGCGGTGGTGATCGCGGAGCGCAATCTCACGCAGCGTGAGTTGAGGGAGGTCAATGCGGAATTGGAGGCCACCGGCACCTGGGTGCATTCACCGGTGGCGACCCCTGATTTCTGGGACTCAGATCTCTGGTTCCGTGCCGTCCTGGGGATGATCGTGCTTCTCATCGCCGCCCTGGTGTTGTTGCTCTCGGTGGCGCGCACCCGTCGCCAGAACACTCTCTTGGCGGCGGTGGGCGCCCCGCCACAGCTGTTGAAGACCGTCAACGCCTACTTCGGGGGGCTGATCACCCTGGCAGGTTCCCTGCTCGGCCTCCTGCTCGGCCATGTGGGAGTGCTGCTCGCATCTTCCCGGAGGGAGGTGGATCCGGTGAGCGGGATACTGCTGGATCCGGGCCGGATGCAGCATGTGCAGCCGGACTGGCAGCTGCTGCTGGTGCTGCTGATCATCGTCCCGGCGGGGGCAACGGTGCTGGGCTGGTACCTCAGCCCTCGAAGCAGGTTAGGTGAGTACCGGACGAGTTAGAGCTTCTCCATGGGGACTCCGCCGATCAGCATCAGGCGGACCTTCCCGGAGGAGCCGAAGTCGATGGTGACGGTGGCACGCACCCCGGAACCATCGGAGGCGAGGACGGTACCCAGCCCGTACTTGGCGTGGTTGACCCGGTCGCCTACCGCCAGCTGCAGATCATTGTTCTTGGCCTTCTGGGGGATGGAGGGGGCCGTGTATTTCTTGGGGGTGGGGCGGCGCTGCCCGAAACCACCGGAGAAGCTGCCCCCGGAACCCCCGCCGTAATAGCCGGCGGGTTGGGAACCCCAGGCGGAACCACCCTGGCTGGTCGGTTCCTCCCGACGCCAGTCCAACAGTTCTTCCGGGATCTCCTGCAGGAAGCGGCTGGGTGGGTTGGTCACCGGGTTACCCCAGGAACTGCGCAGCATCGCCCGGGTCAGGTAGAGCTCCTCCCTGGCGCGGGTGATACCGACATAGGCCAGGCGGCGTTCCTCCGCCAGTTCGGTGGGATCACCCAGAGCCCGCATATGGGGAAATTGGCCGTCCTCCCAGCCGGTGACGAAGACCACCGGGAACTCCAGGCCCTTGGCGGTGTGCAGGGTCATCAGGGTGACCACACCCTGCTCATGCTCGGGAATCTGGTCGGCATCGGCGACCAGGGAAACCTTCTCCAGGAAAGCCTCCAGGCTGCCCGGCGCGGCCTCCCCCTCACCCAGCTGGTATTCCCCACCGTCCATCTCCTCATAGGCGATCTGGTTGGCGGCTTCGGAGGAGAATTCCCGGGCCACCGACACCAGCTCATTGAGGTTGTCCAACCGGGCCCCGTCCTGGGGGTCATTGGAGGCCTCCAGCTCGGCGCGGTAACCGGTGACCTCGAGGATGCGGTTGACCACCTCCCCGATATCGGGCATGCCGGTGACCTCATTGCGCAGCTCCTCCTTCTGGGCGCGCAGGCCATCCATCATGGCGGTGAACTTGGCCACCGCGTTGCGGCCTCGCCCACCGAGCAGATCGACCTTGTCGGCCGCGGCGTCGACCAGGGCGGCGCCGAAGCTGATGGCGTTGTTCTCGGCATGCAGGGCGACGAAGGCCTGGGCGCGGTCCCCGATGCCACGGCGTGGGGTGTTGATGATCCGACGCAGGCTGACGGTGTCATCCGGGTTGGCGAGGATGCGCAGGTAGGCGATGATATCGCGGATTTCCTTCCGCTCATAGAAGCGGGTGCCGCCGACCACCTTGTAGGGGATGCCGCTGCGGATGAACACGTCCTCCAGGGCGCGGGAGGAGTTGTTGGTGCGGTACATGATGGCGATGTCGCTGTAGTTGCGGCCTCCATCAACCAGCTTGTCGATCTCGGCGGAGATGAAGCGGGCCTCATCGTGCTCATTATCGGCGACATAGCCGACTATCTTCTCCCCCTCCCCGAATGCGGTCCACAGCTTCTTTTCGCGTCGCCCGGCGTTCTGCGAGATCACCGCATTCGCGGCATTGAGGATGTTCTGGGTGGAACGGTAGTTCTGCTCCAGCAGGATGGTCCGGGCCTGGGGGTAGTCGCGTTCGAATTCCTCGATATTGCGGATGGTGGCACCACGGAAGGCGTAGATCGACTGATCAGAGTCACCAACCACGCACAGCTCCGAGGGTGGCACCACATTCGGATCATCACTTTCCTTGCCCACCAGGGTGGAGACCAGCGCATACTGGGCATGGTTGGTGTCCTGGTACTCATCGACCAGGATGTGGCGGAAACGGCGACGGTAATGCTCCGTGACGTCGGGATGTTTGCGGAAAACCCGCACCACCTCCCCGATCAGGTCATCAAAGTCCACCGCATTGGCGCGACGCAGGCGCTGCTGGTACTCGGCGTAGACGGCGGCGACCGTGGTTTCGAAGGGGTTCTTGGTCTGCGCCGCCTCCGCCGCCACCTCAGCGGGGCTGAGCAGCTCATTCTTCTGATTCGAGATGGCAGAGGCCAACACCCTGGCACTGAACTTCTTCAGGTCCAGGTTCAGATCCTTGGCGATCATCGTCAGCAGCCGTTTCGCATCATCGGAATCGTAGATGGTGAAGTTGGTGTTCAGCCCCGGCACCAGCTGGGCCTGCTGCCGCAGGATGCGGACACAGATGGAGTGGAAGGTGGCCACCCACATGCGGTCGGCGACCGGGCCGACCAGCCCGGCGACACGTTCCCGCATCTCGGCGGCAGCCTTGTTGGTGAAGGTGATCGCCAGGATCTGGGCGGGATGCACCCCACGGTGGTGCATCAGGTGGGCGATGCGGCGGGTGAGCACCGCCGTCTTTCCGGAACCCGCACCCGCCACGATCAGCAGGGGCGAACCGGTGTGTTCCACCGCCGCCCGCTGCTGGGGGTTGAGACCTTCACTCAGGTCACTTGTGGAGCCGAAACCATCGGGCGCGGACGAGGGGGTGGGTGTGAAGCTATCCATGATGTCTCCAACCTACCCCGCACCCCGGGCATCCCAGGTGATGCACTGCTTCCCCACGGGCGCATGGCACAATGAGAACATGAGCGAAGCAGCTGATGACAACTTCGAGATCCGCACCCCCACCGGCACCGATGACCCGCTTTCGGATGCGGAGATCCAGAAGTACCGTGAGGAGATCAACCGTCTCGACGACCAGTTGTTGGAGATCGTGAAACGCCGCACCACCATCTCCAAGGCAGTCGGTAAAACCCGCATGGGTTCCGGCGGCACCCGCCTGGTACACACCCGCGAAGTCGCCATCATCAACCGCTTCCGCGAGGAGATCGGCGAGGAGGGCCCGGCGCTGGCCGCGGTACTGCTGCGCATGGGTCGTGGCCGACTGGGCTGAGCTACGCCCCTTTCCCCACACTCCCTGCCACCGGCTCGACAAGGGGGGTGACCCCTGAATGGTGTTTCCTCAGCGAGAGGGTCCGTTCTTCACTACATTCGTGAAAGGAACGATCCAATTAACCGCAGTCACCAGGAGCCGACAACATGGCCGACATCACCAACTCGGAAGAGTGGAAGAACCTCGAGTCCCTCTATGAGCAGAAGCAGACGCTGACTCTCCGGGAACTTTTTGCCGCAGACCCGGAGCGCGCCGGGAAGTTCACCTTCGACGCCGCCGGTCTGCATGTTGATCTCTCCAAGAACCTCATCGACGAGGACACGCATGCCGCCCTGGTGGCACTCGCCCGGGAGGCTGGTCTCCGGGCCAAGATCGAGGCCATGTTCACCGGCCTGCACCTCAACAACACCGAGGACCGGGCGGTGCTGCACACCGCCCTGCGGTTGCCGGTGGAGAAGGATCTCAGGGTCGACGGCCAGGATGTGGCCGCCGATGTGCATGAGGTGCTGGGCCGGATGCGTGACTTCGCCTCCGCCCTACGTTCCGGTGCGTGGCTGGGACACACCGGCCGCACCATCAAGAAGATCGTCAACATCGGCATCGGCGGTTCCGACCTGGGCCCGGCGATGGCCACTCAGGCGTTGCGTTCCTACGCCACCGCCGGCATCACCGCCGAGTTCGTCTCCAATGTGGACCCGGCCGACATGAGTGCCACCCTGGAAAAGCTGGACCCGGAGTCCACCCTCTTCATCATCGCCTCCAAGACCTTCACCACCCAGGAGACCCTCGCCAACGCCGCCGCCGCCAAGCGCTGGCTGCTGGAGGCTTTCGAGGACGATGAATCGGCCGTCGCAAAGCATTTCGTGGCGGTGTCCACGAACGCCGACAAGGTCGCCGAGTTCGGCATCGACACCGCCAACATGTTCGGCTTCTGGGACTGGGTGGGGGGCCGCTATTCGGTGGACTCCGCCGTCGGTCTTTCCCTGATGTCCGTGATCGGGCCGATGGACTTCATGCGTTTCCTCGCTGGTTTCCGCGCCATGGACGAGCACTTCCGCAACACCGACTTCGAGGAGAACATCCCCACCCTGATGGCTCTGCTGGGGGTCTGGTACTCCACCTTCGGTGACGCCCAGACCCACGCGGTGCTGCCCTACTCACAGGACCTGGCGCGTTTTCCCGCCTACCTGCAGCAGCTGACCATGGAATCCAACGGCAAGTCGGTGCGTCGTGATGGCACCCCGGTAGATTACAACACCGGTGAGGTCTACTGGGGTGAGCCGGGCACCAACGGCCAGCACGCCTTCTACCAGCTGATCCACCAAGGCACCCGTCAGGTGCCGGTTGATTTCATCGGTTTCGTCAACCCCCAGCAGGACCTGCCCACCGCTGATGGCAGCGGCTCCATGCACGATCTGCTGATGGGAAATCTCTTCGCCCAGGCGAAGGTGCTGGCCTTCGGCAAGAACGCCGAAGAGATCGCCGCTGAGAGTGTCGAGGAGAAGCTGATCAACCACAAGGTCATGCCAGGTAACAACCCCTCCACCACCATCCTGGCGGAGGAACTGACCCCGGCGGTGCTGGGTGCCCTGATTTCCCTCTATGAGCACATCACCTTCGTGCAGGGGGTCATCTGGGACCTCAACTCCTTCGACCAGTGGGGTGTGGAACTGGGTAAGGGCCAGGCCAAGTCCCTGGCCCCGGCGGTCAGCGGTGAGGTGCCGGTGGATTCCGGTGACTCCTCCACCGATGCGCTGATCAACTGGTACCGGGACCGTAAATAATCCCCTATTGGTGCACATGAGCGGGGGAAATGTGCTTTGCTCAAGGCATGGGCGACGCCATCTCATCAGAGAATTACACCCCGCAGCAGCGGACCCGTTACCGTGCACATCTGGGCCAGGACCTGGAGATCTTCGATCGTCATCTGCAGCGGGCGGAGTTCGAGGACCGGAGCTCCATCGGCCTGGAACTCGAACTGAACCTGGTCGACGAGAATTTCCAGCCCGCACCGCTCAACCGACAGGTGCTGGCCAACCTCGGCGAGGAGTACCAGTCCGAGCTGGGCAGCTATAATGTCGAGCTCAACCACCCCCCGCTGAGCCTGGCCGGGGCCGGCCTGCGCGAGCTGCACCAGGGCGTGGAGAAGCGGCTCGCTGAGGTTCGGGAGGCAGCGGAGAAGGTTGGGGCGCAGGTCGCCATGATCGGCACCCTGCCCACCCTGGACACCGACTTCCTGGAGTCCCCGGAGTGGATGACCCCCGAGAACCGCTACCGGGCACTCAACAACACCATCATGAACGCCCGGGGTGAGCTGGTGCGGGTGGATCTCGCCGACCGCGAACATCTGGTCCACAACTTCGCCAGCATCGCCACCGAATCGGCCTGCACCTCCATGCAGCTGCACCTCCAGTTGGCGCCGAATAAATTCGCCGCCGCCTGGAACGCCTCCCAGGCGATCGCCGGGGCCCAGGTGGCACTCAGCGGCAACTCCCCACTCTTCCTGGGGTGGAAACTATGGCAGGAGAGCCGGATCCCGGTGTTCCGCCAATCCATTGACACCCGCACCCCGGAGCTGGTCGCCCAGGGGGTACGCCCCCGGGTGTGGTTCGGGGAACGGTGGATCACCAGCATCTTCGATCTCTTTGAGGAGAATGTGCGCTATTTCTCCCCGCTCCTGCCCGAACCGCGTGAGTTCTCCGGCACCCCCGTCATGCAGGGCAAGAATCCGGGGCTGCATTATCTGAACCTGCACAATGGCACGGTCTGGCGGTGGAACCGACCCATCTACGCCCCCGGCAAAGATCTCTCCCACCTGCGGGTGGAGAACCGGATCCTGCCCGCCGGCCCCTCCGTCACCGACCTCATCGCAGACGCCGCCTTCTACTATGGCCTGGTCAAATACCTCGCCGAGGCGACCCGCCCGGTGTGGTCCCGGTTGACCTTCGAGGATGCGGAACGGAATTTCTTCGCCGGGGCACGCAATGGGCTGCACGCCCGGATGCAGTGGCCCACCCAGGGTCAGGTTGATGTCACCGACCTGATCGAGGACACCCTGATTCCCATGGCCAGGGAGGGGCTCCGTGCCCTGGAGGTGGATGAGGACCTGATCGACACCTACCTTGAGGTCATCGAGGGCCGGGCCGAAACCCGACAGAACGGTGCCACCTGGCAGCTACGCACCCTCGACCTGCTGGAACCGCATGGCACCCGGCCGGAATCCCCTGAACGCAAGGCCGCCCTGGCAGAAATGCTGCGCCTCTACATCCGACACCAGGCCAGCGGCGAACCGGTTCACACCTGGGAGGTGGGGGCTTAAAGCCCTACAATGTGGGGGATCAACCACCCCCAGCAAAAGGAGCAGGCCCAGGATGAACGACCGCAGGGATGGTTTCCACAACCAGGGGTTCGGATCCTCGGATAACCCCAATGAGGAGACCCGCTATATCGGCCGGGTCGGGGATCACCAGGATCCTCAGGGGAGCCAGAGTTCGGAGCAACCGACCCAGTACTTCCCGCCCCAGCAGCCCGAACCCACGCAGCACCAGGGTGCGCCGCAGGGGTACGGACCCCAGCAGGGTTATGGGAATCAGTACCAGCAGCCGGAGTACCAGGAAGAACCTCCCAGAAAGGGTGGTCTGCCCTGGGGTTGGATCATCGGTTGCCTGATTCTGCTTCTGCTGATCATCGGCGTGTTCGGGTTCCTCTTCACCTCCGGAGGCTCAGAGGATGAGACCCCCACCCCGGTGACGGAGACCCGGACCGTGGAGCAGACCACCACCGTCACCGCGACTCCGACCCCGACGCCCACTCCGGAGCCTTCCGCCCCGCAGCTTCCCACCGAGCTGCCCTCTGAGATTCCCACGGAGCTGCCCCCGGAAATCTCGGATCTGACCAGCAACCTGCCGACAATCAACCCGGAGGAGATCCTGCCGGAGTTCGATCTCAATGAGTTGAACCTGGATGAGCTGCTGAACCGCTAGCTGGCGGTGATCTCCCTGTCCCTCCTGGTGAAGGAGATTCTAACGGGGTGAAGAGAGCCCCGGGGAGATAAACCCCCTAGAACTTCACCATCGGTTCCCAGCCGTAGGGGATCCGGTCGGAGTCGACCACCTGGCGGCCGAAGGGGAAGCAGGTCACGGGGATCATCTTGATATTGGCGATGGCCAGGGGAATGCCGATGATGGTGATCGCCTGGGCCGCGGCGGTGGTGACATGCCCCAGCGCCAGCCATATCCCGGCGATCAGGAACCAGATGGCATTGCCGATGGTGGAGAAACCACCCGGCCCTCCGACCGGCTGCACCACTGCCCGACCGAAAGGCCAGAGCGCATAGTTCGCCATTCGGAAGGAAGCCACCCCGGCGGGGATGGTGATGATGAGCAGGCAGGCCAGCACCCCGAAGAAGAAATAACCGATGGCCAGCCACAGTCCGGCGAAGAGGAACCAGATCAGGTTCAGAATTGTCTGCATGGCCCCAAATGTAGATCATCCGGGCGGGGAGTATCCTCTGTTGCTGTGTCTCTCCTGCATCCGGCCGCCCATTACCCACGGTTGACGGCGCTGGTCGCGATTCTGCTGACCTCGCTGAATCTGCGTACCGCGATCACGGCCCTGTCCCCGCTGGTCCCCCGGATCCAGGAGTCCCTGGGTTTCGGGGCCGGGGTGGTGGGTGTGCTGGGCATGATCCCCACCGCCATGTTCGCGATCAGTGCCTTCGCAACTCCGGGTCTGATGCGCCGGTTGACCACTTCCCAGGTGATGCTGGGCGCGATGCTGTTCACCGCTGCCGGTCAGGTGCTGCGTGTGCTGGGTGATTCCACGGCGCTGCTGCTGGCGGGTTCTGTGGTGGCGCTCTTTGCGATCGGGGTGACCAACACGGCTCTGCCGGTGGCGGTGCGGGAGTACTTCCCCAACCGGGTCTCGGAGATCTCGATCAGTTTCCTGGTGAGCAGCCAGGTCTTCACTGCGGCTGCCCCACTTTTCGCGGAACCGCTGGCCCGGTGGGCGGAGCAGCACGGTTTAGGCGGATGGCAGTTCTCGCTGGGTTCCTGGGCGGTGCTGGGCCTGGTGGCGGCGATCACCTGGCTGCCCCTGTTGACCCGGCCCGGTGAGAACCCGGAGGTCAAGATCCCTTCCATGCAGATGCGGTTGCCGGTGTGGCGGACCCCGGTGGGTTGGGGTCTGGCGGTGATGTTCGGTTTCACCTCCTTTGTGACTTATTCAGTCATGACCTTCCTGCCGCAGCTTTTCGTCGAAGCTGGGGCCACACCACAGTTCGGTGCCCTGATGTTGTCCTATTGGACGCTGTTGGGGTTGCCGCTGAATGTGATCGGCCCGTGGCTGGTGGGACGGTTCCAGCGGATCTATCCGGCGGTGTTGGTGGCCTGTGGACTGCTGATCATCGGCAATCTGGGGTTGGCCTTCGCCCCACTGAGCGCCCCCTGGGTGTGGACCACCCTGTCCGGGCTGGGCCCCCTGGCTTTCCCCATGGCGTTGACCTTGTTGAACACCAGGGCGCGGAGCACCCCGGGTGCCACCGCACTCAGTGCCTTCGGGCAGGGCATGGGTTATACCCTGGCGAGTTTCGGCCCGCTGTTGGTGGGGTTCATCCACGGGATCAGCGGTGATTTCCGCTTGACGGTGTGGGTGTTGGTGGCTGGCACCGTGATGGTCTCGATCGGCGCCTGGTTTGTCACCCGGGATGTCTTCATGGAGGATCAGCTTCCCGCTGCCGGATCCCCCGCCTGAGCCGTCGCTGCGCCCTAGACTAGGCGGCATGGACGAGAACTTCCGCTTGAGCGATAATGACCGCCTCCACGCACTGCAGTCGCTGGGTAGCCATTATGCGGATGGCCGGCTGGACAGCCAGGAGTTCGATGAACGCACCGGGCTCGCCGCGCAGGCCCGGACGGTGGCGGATCTCAGACCTGCCTTTGAGGGGCTACCCGGCGGGCTGCCCTTGCAGGTCGGGGAACAGGGGGTTCTGGTTCCGGTGACGTTGAACCAGCCCGCGGTGCCCCGGATTTCCGATGAACTGGCGGAGATGGAGGAGCTCAAGGATCTCAAACGCCGGGGCAAGAAGATGGAGGCCCTGAACGGTGTCATCTTCGGTGTCACCCTGGTGGCCTTTTTGATTCTGCAGTTCGTGATCGGGGTGGGCTGGGCCTGGGTGGTGTGGCCATCCCTGGCACTGACCATGACCATTCCCCGGTTGATGCTGCGTTATAGCGATGATGATGAAAAAACCTATGAGGAACTGAAGAAGGTGGAGACGGAGGCCCGGAAGGAAAGGATCCACCGTGCCGCGCAGCGGATGCGGGAACTCGAGGAAGATCGCTGAGCGGGCCGGTGATTAAAGAGGCTGGCAGCGGGGGCACCACCAGATGACCCGTTCCAGTTCATTCTCCCGCCCACCCAGGTCTGCCCCACCGAGCATGTCTTTGGTGATCAGGGTGCCGCAACGTCGGCAGGGTTTCCGGTTCCGACCGAAGACATAGCTGTTTTCCCCGGCGCGTCTGATCCCCGTGGTCACCCGGACCGGGGATGTTCTATTGGCCCACATCAGGCGGCGGGTGATGTCCAGGATGTGCTCCACATCCACTTCAGCGACCGGGGTGGCGGGGTGGACCCCGGCTATGAAGCAGATCTCCGCCCGGTATTCATTGCCCACCCCGGCCAGGTTCTGCTGGTCCAGCAGGGCGGTGCCGATGGGTCGGCCGGGGTCGGCGAGCAGCCGGGTGCGGGCGATGTCCGCGCCGTCGATAAGCCAGTCCTCGGCGAGGACATCCGGGCCCAGGTAGCCCATCTTCTCGGGGTAGAGGTTGGTGGGGAAGATCCTCACCAGGCCCAGGGAGTGTCCGACCACCTCGATGGGGCGGGGATGGGGATCCCCGACCAGGTGGAGCACCACCCTGGCGGTGTGGCCGGGTTTGCGCCAGCGGTCGCCTTTGAGGTGCATGGCCCAGCTGCCCTCCATTTTCAGGTGGGTGTGCAGGATCTCCCGGCCGAACTGCATGAAGAGGTGTTTGCCGTGTGGCCAGATTGCGGTGACCTCCCGGCCGCTGAAGTCAGCCAGGGCGTAGGAGGGCACGCGGAGCTGGGTGGCCAGTACTTCCCGGCCGACCATGAATTGGAGGCGGTGGGAAAGCTGGTGGACGGAATCTCCCTCTGGCATGACGATGAGGATATCCCCCCTCACGATCCGAGGTCTAACCCGCTCGTTGCTTCCCCGGTCGAGGTTCCCGAGGTGACACACCATCCTCGACTTCCAGCAGGCGGGGAAGACCCTGGATCCGGTGGGGCTCACCCCCCGGAAACAAAGCCTATCCAAGTTGGCGGTTAGCGCAATCTAATAAGCTTATTCTTATTGAACCTGGGGTTCATCGTCGATTTCTTCCAGGGCCTGCGCCATGCTCCTACCCCGGCGGGGACCCGCCACCACCGGCCGCCCACCGATCCGGATTCCCTGGGGCGTGAGCCCCGCCCCGGCACGGCGGAAGCTCTCCAACAGGGGATGCTCCAGCGCCGGGGTCCCGTTGATCTTCTCCACCACCACCCGGGACATGGCATTGCGGGCACTGGCCTCGCTGATGGCGTGCACCACCAGGCCCAGCAGCTGCTCCTCCCCCGCCGGGATCCCCTCCGGGAGGTGTTCGAGGAAGAGACTGAGGCTGCGTCCCCCGCGGGTCAGGTGCGCCAGCAGCAGCCCATCAACCAGGATCACACTGGCCCCGGCCGCCCGGGAAGGCCCCTTCTCCGGCCAGGGCAGGGCAGCACCATAGGGGTTGGCGGGGTCGGCGGCGGCAATCAGGTGGATCGCCGGATCGTCGGTGCCGGAGGGCCAGCCCTCCAGATCTGGGGTGTCCGCCATGCCACGCAGCCGGTCGATCACCGCCGGGGTGGAGAACTGGGCGGCACCCAGGCCCTCAATGAGATAACCGCGCATGGCCTTGCCATTTTCCTCAAAACGGGAGAGCACCTTATAGGCCAGGGCGAAACCACCCAGCACATCCTCAGCCACCACACTGCCCCGGGTGAGCACCCCATAGCGGTCCAACCAGGCCTCACCGTGAGCCACCGAACGGGAGGTGGCATCGGCGGCCGCCGGAACCGCCAGCGCCCAGCGCCCCGCCATATCCGGGGGGCTTATCGACGCCGCGCGGGTGGCCTGGGCGAAACTGGTCCGCCCCATGCGCAGCCGGGAACGGGTGGGGCGTCGGGCAGCACGGTGCGCGGTACTCCCCCCGGCCAGGCGTGCCCGGATGGGGGCGAAACTGTCCGGGGCAACCAACCCGGCCTCCACCAGACCCCAGATCGCCTCGCGCAGCTCTTCCGGGGCGACCTGCCCACCGATCAACCCCAGGTCCTCACCGGTGGCCTCCACGAGGATCTCCGGGAAGTGGAAACCACCACCCCGGCCCAGCACCCCCAGCACCGATTCCTGCAGCGCACTCAACCCCACCTCGGGCTGTTCCGGGGCGAGCTGGGCGGCATAGTCGGCGGGCAGCAGCATCAACCAGGGATCCCGGGCCCCGGCTGAACCCGCACCCAAGATCAACACCTCACCGGAAGCGGTCAGCTCATCCAACTGCTCCGGGGAATAATTACCCACCCGGGAGGGCAGCACCAGGGTTTCCCAGGCGGAAGCCGGCAGGCGCACCCCCGCCAGCTGCTCAATCACCGCGAACACCCCATCCGCCCCGGACAGTGCGGGCCGCGTGCCCACCGGGGCCAGCTGCTGCCATTCGGGGAGGAAACGGGCGAAGGAGGTCTGGGACACCGGCTGTGACTCTTTCCGGGCCGCAGCCAGACTCCGGGAACGGATGATGCGCAGCACCTCGGTGGCGCAGTACTCCTGCTCATCCACCCCCTGGCGGTAGCGGCCCTCCACCACCGAACCCTGCCTGATCTGCACCTGCAGGGCGGCATGCGCGGCACTGGCACCCAACCCGAAGGACTCCGCCAGATCCCGCAGAGTGAAAGGCCCCCGGGTCCGGACGAAACGCCCCACCAGCTGATCCAGGGCATCCAGGACAGTGGCCACCTGGGCAGCCACCCCGGGTGGGACCGGCACCCCCAGGGCGTCGCGAAGCAGCGGAGCATCCAGGGTCTGGGCCAGATGCTCACGGCCGTTGATCCGCACCTGCATCACCCGGTCCCCCAGCTGAGCCAGCGCCGCCTCCCGGGGCCCCGGAAACGTGCAGTGCAACCCGAGTTCCTCCACCGGGACCGGACCCAGGATCCGCAGCACATCCGCCAACTCCTCCGGATCACGGGCCCGCCGCCCCTCATGGGTGCGTTGCAGCTGGGTGTGCACCTCCTCAATGATCTCCGGGTCCAGCAGCTCCCGCAGCTCCACCTCACCCAACAACTTCGCCAACAACGAAGGATCCAGGGCCAGGGCCGCAGCCCGTTTCTCCGCCAGAGGGGAATCCCCCTCATACATGAAGGCCCCCGTGTAATTGAAGAGCAGGGACACCGCGAAAGGACTGGGCTGCTCCACCGTGACCTCGGCGATCCGCACCCGACGATGCCCCAGATCCCGACACAGCTGCGTCAGAGCCGGCAGATCATAGACATCCTGCAGACACTCCCGCACCGTCTCCAGGATGATCGGGAAACTCGGGTACTTCCGGGCCACATCCAACAACTGGGCCGCCCGCTGACGCTGCTGCCACAACGGCGCCCGCTTCCCTGGATTCCGGCGCGGCAACAACAGACCACGGGCCGCACACTCCCGGAAGCGGGAAGCGAACAACGCCGAATTACCCACCTGGGCAGTCACCAGATCCCCAATCTCATCCGCATCCACCAGGAACAGGGCAGCCGAAGGCTCCTCCTCCCCCTCCGGCAGCCGCAGCACAATGCCATCATCACCAGCCACCGCCTGCGCATCCATCCCGGTACGTTCCGCCACCAGCGCCCCCACCGCCAACGCCCAGGCAGCATTGACCCCACGGCCATAAGGGGAATGCAACACCACCCGCCAATCCCCCAGCTCATCCCGGAAACGCTCCAACACCAGCGTCTTCTCATCCGGCACCAGGCCGGTGGACTCCGCCTGCTCCACCAGATAACGCAGCAGATTGTCCCGTGCGAAAACATCCAGCCCCAGATCATCCAGGCGTGCCGGATCCGCATGCACCTCCCGCCGGAACGCCCCCAACGCCTGACCCAACTCAGCCGGACGGCCCGCCGCATCACCCGTCCAAAAAGGCAACCGGCCGGTATGCCCCGGCGCCGGGGTGACAATCACCTGATCCCGGGTGATGTCCTCAATCCGCCAACTCGACGCCCCCAGGGTGAACACATCACCCACCCGGGACTCATAAACCATCTCCTCATCCAACTCACCCACCCGACGCGGCGCGCCCTCCCCACCAGCCAGGAACACCCCGAACATGCCCCGATCCGGGATCGTGCCACCACTGGTCACCGCCACCCGCTGTGCCCCCGGACGGGCACTCATCATGCCGGAAACCCGGTCAAAGACAATCCGGGGCCGCAACTCCGCAAAATCCGTCGAAGGGTACACCCCGGCCGCCAGATCAATCACCGCATCAAAAACATCCCGCGGCAACTCCCGATAAGGCCGGGCCCGCCGCACCGTGGCATACCACTCCTCCACATCGATATCCTCCACCGCCACCGCAGCCACCGTCTGCTGCAAGAGCACATCCAACGGATTCCGAGGCACCTTCAGCTCCTCGATCATCCCCTGCCGCATCCGGTCCACCGTCACCGCGGACTGCACCAGATCCGAACGATGCTTCGGATAGAAGGAACCCACCGACACCTGCCCCACCGAGTGCCCGGCGCGCCCCACCCGCTGCAGACCAGAAGCCACCGAAGGCGGGGACTCCACCTGCAACACCAGATCCACCGCCCCCATGTCAATGCCCAGCTCCAGGGAAGAGGTGGCCACCACCGCCTTCAACGCCCCCTCCTTCAGCAGCTGCTCCGTCATCGCTCGCTCATCCTTGGACACCGAACCATGGTGGGCCCGGGCGATCACCGCCGGGGCCTGACCCGCCACCCCGCTCTGCGCCATCAGCTGGGCCGGGTCGCGCCGGGTGGGTGGGGAGAGGGTTTCCGGGGCGAATTCCTCGGCGTAGAGCTCATTGAGTCGGCTGGTCAGGCGTTCCGCGGTGCGGCGTGAGTTGACGAAGATGAGGGTGGAGTTGGCTGCCATCACCTCGCGGTAGAGCTCGGTCTCGATGAAGGGCCAGATTGATTTCTGGGTGGGCAGGGCAGATTCGCTGACCTCCCTGGGTTCAATCGCCGCAGCCCGTTCCCGGGCCTCCTCCTCGGCGGGACTCGGGCCACCCAGTCCCAGGGGGTCATCGACCACGAATTCACCGATGGTGGAGCCCTGTTCCGGGGTCGGCAGATCCGACATATCCGGCACCGGGACATGGACATCAAGCTGCCACTGCTTCTCGATCGGAGGTGAGATGATTTCCACCGGGCGGTCCCCGCCGAGGAAACCGGCCACGGTCTCCAGGGGACGGACGGTGGCGGAGAGCCCGATGCGCTGGACGTGGGTGGGGGTGTCCGGGTCCGCCGCGGCCGCGGCCCGGCGCCGCAGCCGCTCCAGCCGTTCCAGGCTCAAGGCCAGGTGGGCGCCGCGTTTGGTGCCGGCCAGGGCGTGGATCTCATCGATGATGATGGTGTCCACATTGCGCAGTGTGGCCGCCGCCTTGGAGGTCAGCATCAGGTAGGCCGACTCCGGGGTGGTGATCAGGATGTCCGGTGGGTTGCGCAGCTGGCGGTTGCGTTCCGCGGCCGGGGTGTCACCGGAACGCACCGCCACCGAGATGGTGGGCATGTCCAGGCCCAGGCGTTCCGCCACCCGGGAGATGCCGGTCAGTGGGGCACGGAGGTTATTTTCCACATCCACCCCCAGTGCCTTCAGCGGGGAGATGTAGAGGACCTTGACGGTTTTCCCCTTCACCGGGGCAGCTGGTGCCCCTGCCACCGGAATGACGGTCTGACCACTGGGTTCCACCAGTGAATTCAGGGCCCAGAGGAAGGCTGCCAGGGTTTTACCGGAACCGGTGGGGGCGACCACCAGAGCGTTGTCCCCGGCGGAGATCTTCTCCCAGGCCTGCTCCTGGACAGCGGTGGGACGAGCGAAAACTTCCTGGAACCAGGTGGCTACCTGGGGGCGAAAACGCTCAAGGATGTTATTGGCCATGCCCCACTTTATCCGACCGGTTAGACTCACAACCATGACCGCTCATATCGATGACTCCCGTTTGACCCACCTTCTTGCCCAGGGCACCGGCGAGATCCTCAAGGGGGTCCGCGGTGTCGGATTGCTCAGCGGACGCAGTCTCGGCGATGCTGGCGATGACCTGGCCCAGAACTGGATTTCCCGGGTCCTGGCGCAGCACCGTCCCGATGATGGTTTCCTCTCCGAGGAGGCCGCCGACAACCTGGAACGGTTGAACAAGGAGCGGGTCTGGATCATCGATCCCCTGGATGGCACGAAGGAATTCGCCACCGGCCGCCAGGACTGGGCCGTGCACATCGCACTGGTGGAAAATGGTGCCCCCACCCATGCGGCCGTCGGCCTGCCTGACCTCGGGGTGGTCTTCCACACCGATGATGTCCGGGCGGTGCGTGGCCCCCTGGCGAAGCAGATCGCCATCTCCCACAACCGTCCCCCGGCAGTCGCCCTGCATGTGGCGGAGAAGCTCGGTTTCGGCACCAAGGCCATCGGTTCCGCCGGGGCGAAGTCCATGTACGTGCTACTCGGTGACTTCGATGCGTACATTCACGCAGGTGGCCAGTTCGAGTGGGATTCCGCGGCCCCCGTGGGTGTGGCCCGGGCCGCCGGTCTCCACTGCTCCCGCCTGGACGGCTCCGAGCTGACCTACAACAATGAGGACACCTACCTGCCGGATCTCCTGGTCTGCCGTCCGGAGCTGGCGGATGAGATCCTCGCCCTGGTGGCGGAGTTCAAGGCCACCAACGGCCAGTACCAGTAAAGGGCCCGCTCTCCCCCGGAAGTTTCTCAGCCGCCGGAAAGTCCCTAAGGTAGGGGCCATGAGCGTCGCGAATTCCATCCCCACCCCATACGAGGATCTGCTGCGTGAGATCCTCGCCGAGGGCGCCCAGAAGGGCGACCGCACCGGCACCGGCACCACCAGCCTCTTCGGCCGCCAGCTCCGCTATAACCTGGCGGACTCCTTTCCCCTGTTGACCACCAAGAAGGTTCACCTCAAGTCCGTGGTCGGTGAGCTGCTGTGGTTCCTGCGCGGTGACTCCAATGTCCGCTGGCTGCAGGATAACGGTATCCGCATCTGGAATGAATGGGCCGGCGAGGATGGTGAACTCGGCCCCGTCTACGGGGTGCAGTGGCGTAGCTGGCCCACCCCGGACGGTCGCCACATCGACCAGATCAGTGGTGCCCTGGAGACCCTGAAGAATAACCCGGACTCCCGCCGCAACATCGTCTCCGCCTGGAATGTCTCCGAGCTGGAGAACATGGCACTGCCGCCCTGCCACCTGCTCTTCCAGCTCTATGTTGCGGATGGCAAGCTCTCATGCCAGCTGTACCAGCGCAGCGCCGACATGTTCCTGGGGGTGCCCTTCAACATCGCCTCCTACGCCCTGCTGACCCACATGTTCGCCCAGCAGGCTGGTCTGGAGGTCGGGGAGTTCATCTGGACCGGCGGTGACTGCCACATCTACGACAACCACCTGGAACAGGTCACTGAGCAGCTCAGCCGGGAGCCCCGCCCCTACCCGCAGCTGAAACTGAACAAGGCCGACTCCCTCTTCGACTATGGCTTCGAGGACATCGAGATCATCGGTTATGACCCCCACCCCCTGATCAAGGGCAAGGTCTCCGTCTAATGAGGGGCTCAATCTGGGCGCAGTCCCGGGACGGGGTGATCGGTGACGGCCTCGACATGCCCTGGCACATCCCGGAGGATCTAGCCCACTTCAAGGACATCACCCTCAAACACCCGGTGATCATGGGCCGACGCACCTGGGAATCTCTCCCCGAGCGCTTCCGCCCCCTGCCGGGACGCGAGAACCTCATCCTCTCCTCCCGGCCCCCCGGGCAATGGTCGGCCGGTGCTGAGGTGATCACCGCGGTTCCCCCGCTGGAGGATGCCTGGATCATGGGCGGGGGCAGCGTCTACGCCGCCACGCTTGACGACGTCTCCGTCCTGGAGGTCACCATCATCGACAAGGAACTGCGCGGCCTGCTTGGCGACGCCGCGGTGCTCGCCCCCGAGATCCCGGCCGACTTCGAGGTCGTCTCGGACACCGGATGGCTGACCTCCGCCGCCGGAAAGCTTAAGGTTGAAGATGACCACAACGATGAAGGCACCGGAGTGAGATATCGCTTCCAGCGCCACGAAAGAAAGACAGGTTGATCCATGAGTGACCCGGTGACCATCTACATGACCGACTGGTGCCCCTTCTGCAAAAAGTTGATCTCCAACCTCGATCGCACCGAAACCCCTTACACCCTCATCAATGTTGATGAGGACACCGAGGCTGCCACCTGGGTGGAGTCCGTGAACGAAGGAAACCGTGTGGTTCCCACCGTCCGCTACTCCGATGGCACCCACGCCACCAACCCGCCAGCCGGGGACGTGCGCGGCAAGCACGCTGAACTGAGCGCCTAAGCTACTACCGCCCCTTCAGCGGGACCCCACGCTGCGCCATTCCGCCTTTTAGTCGGTCTCGCTGAAGAGGGCGAGCATCTCCTTCGGAGAAAGTCCGACATGCTTGCCGCTGAGCTCGGAAGAGTAGACCTGCTTGAGGTAGATCTCGCAGACACTGGTCAGCTGCTGGGCATCAACACTGTTCAGCAACAGCAGGCGCTTGAGGGAGCCATCTTCCTGGATCTGATCGATCGACAGAGCGGGGATCTCGTCCTTTTCCACGATGCGGGCGACAATCTCCCTGCGCTGGATGTCGAGGAAGGTAGGCTTGTGATAATCCATGTCAGCTCCCCTGGATTCTATGCGGGTGATCCGAAGCTAGGAATGTCCGGATGCTCTTAATTTCAGCTTAGTTTGTTTGATCTGGTGAACCCATTCCTGGTGTCCCCCGGGGGTTTGGGGGTTAAGCAGACAACCGGACCCCAGTTAGCTCGGGGATGCAGCTATACGATAAATTAGAACGGCATTCCCGCCCCAGTAGCTCAGTGGATAGAGCACGGCTCTCCTAAAGCCGGTGTCGGAGGTTCGATTCCTCTCTGGGGCACTTAAGAATAACCCCTCGGCCTGCAGTTATTGCAGGTCAAGGGGTTTTCTTTCTTTTTGTGCGCAACCTGGTGGGACCTAGGGGGACCTGATGTTGCCTCGTGGATCGTGGGAAATCGTGGGAAATCGTGGAAGCCAACGCGGCCTCTCTTCAAAGATCAGCCCCTTACCCAGTATCTCTCCCCAATCAGCCTCCCTCGTCACCCTGACTGGAGCTCTTCGCTCTGGCTAGTTCGGGGAACCTTCAGCCTTTCGGCGGAGTCTAATAAGGCATGATCCTTCTCGACACTGACGACCACATCTTCATAGGCCACACCTACACCGACCTCACCCAGCAGCTCCTGGAGCACCTTAAGGTCCAGGATGACGAGGACCTCGCGGCCCTTGCTGCCGCCTGACTCGGCTCTACTGACCTCGATGTGATGATCATCCACGCCAAAGAGTGACACCATCACTTGCCCGGCGCGCCGGGCCGATGGGCTCGCCGCCTGACTTCTGATTACCCCCGAGGACTACGAGTCTGCCGAGAGCCTGGCAAGATCCCATGAAGGCGCTCTCACCCGCGAGCTCGGCGTCACCAACCACATGATCCGCGTCTGGCGCGGACTCCACGAGAGGACATGCTTGTGAAGAGACTTATCCCCGGAGTTCTCATCGCCCTGGCGCTGACTCTTGCCGGCTGCTCCAGCAATACATCGACCGAGACCCCGACCCCGGAACCGGTCACCTCGACTACAACAGCAGAAACGTCATCTACTACAGCAACCACCACAGCGACAAGCACCGCCGAGCACTCCTCAGAGACCACCACGGAGCAAGCCGTAGCGGTCAACACACCGGAACCTACCGCCGACTACGTGGCTCCGACAGAAGAATCCTCGATCTACGTCGTTGAATGCCTATTCGGCACACCTGGTCCTGCCCTGTGGTCCGATGGCTCCACCGCCCACTCGGAAGACTGCTACCAGCAAGGCATAGAAGGACGCGGGGATTACCAGTGCCCCGCCACAGACGCCTTCGTGTTCGACCCCGCCGACTGCACCTCGGCCAATCTGGGCGGTGAGCCTTCTTACGACGAAATGTACCCCGGCGGATATCCAGCATCCCAGGTTCCCTACGCGGATGGCGGCACGTGCCCGGCCTACCTTTGCGGGTATGGGACCGATGAAAACGGAAACCGAAACCCAAGTTCAGGCGAGATTCAGGGCCACCACGGTTGCCAGCTCGGAACCATCACCGACCCGGAATATTGCGCGAGGGTCGCGGAAATCGTGGAGAGGTAGTCGTTGACCACAAAAAGCCCCGCACCACTTTCGGGGGAATGGTGGTGCGGGGCTTCTGTCATGCCCGGCGCGGGGGCCGCCTGGCACACGTGAGGTTAATGCCCGCTCGTTTGCTTGTCTCGTCGACGGTAGAATCGGGGGATAGTGGACACTGGCCCTCCGGGAGACCGATAACATGAGTTTCGTGAAGATTGACGAATTCTCTGCCCGATACAGTGGCCCCGCCGTGGACGACCACACCATGGATGTCTCCGTCCTGGGGCCAGCGCTGCTTGGTATGGGCGAGATTTTCCGTGAGGCGTACTCCGTCATCTCTCCGATGGATGACTCCTTCCCGACCGTGAAGGTCCAGGAGGTCCGCCCCGGATCATTTGAGGTTGCTCTAGGTGTCGACCTTTCGCTGATTGAGGAAGCGGTCAACCTTTTCACTGGCAACAGGTCCACTGCCCTCGCGAATGCCGCGGGCATCGGCGGAGGCATTGTCGCCCTCGTCACCCTCGCAATCAGCATGTTTAAGCGAGAGGCTGCCACCGGCAGACGCCCCTCGCGTGATGAGCTCGTTACTGAACTAGGTGATGAGCTTCTTGCTCAGCATGTCGAAGATCTTCGGAATCGCAGGAACTTTCGTCAGAATGTCGGTCGAGTTGTGAAGCCGTTGACAGAAGACGGCATCGAGGAGGTCACCTTCTTCGACAAGCAAGGAGCTGACTTAGTCTCTGTCTCGGAGACTGAGGCTGAGAAGATCACGGAGTTTGAGCCGATGCTCCAGCCCATAGTGCGCTACGAAGACGCCGTTGTGGAGATCGGCACTCCCCAGATCAGCAAGCCCCTCAAGCGCAAGTGGGGACTGCTCCATACGCAGTACGGTTCGATTAATGCGGCACTCTTGGACACTGACTTCGCGGACGAAGTTGTCGACAGCAAGGTGTCCTTCGCCACCGGCAAGCGCTTTACGGCGAAGCTGCGGGTCGAGGAATCTCCTGTTGAGGATGGTGCTGAGCCGAGCCGATCGTTCGAGATCGTCGAGATCGAGCCACTGGTAGAGGGCGAGCAGAGCTCCATGTTCTTCGCCGATTAGTGTTCGGCACTGGATCCTTGGCTCGCCCATCATTTTCTTACTAAAAACCGGCTACCCTGCCCTCTAGCTGGTCTTCCGCTGGTGATCCTTCTCGCGGCGCTTTGCTTTGAGCTCGTCCTTGGCGGACTTGTCGAGGGTCTTGCCGACCTCGGCGAGGATGGACGTCGTCTTGGCCTGCGTAGCGCGCATGTAGACCTCGGTGATGGTTTTGAGGTCGCGCTGGCCGAGGATCTGGCCGATCGCCACCGGCGTCATGCCTGCCTCGGCGAGGGTAGTGATGATCCAGTTTCTGTCGTAGTGCGGCGTGATGCGGGCCTCCGTGTGGCCGGCGCGGTCCTCCACAACCAGCAGCGCTTCAACTTCTTCGTCGGCTCCCCCAAGCAGTGAGGCCCATGTGCCGGAGGCCTCCACTACCGAACCGGCACAAGAACCCGGCCCGACCGCCGTCGAATCAGCGGCTCCATTAGCTCCCTCAGTTCAGCCGGCCTCTCCCACGGCCACCTACATGGACCCTGGGGCTTAGTACGGCGAGGTCTGTTACTCCGGGACCCCGGATCAATGGCCGAACTTCGTCAACCCCGATGCTGTGAGAGGTCCGGTCCTCTAGATGCTGGGCGCGTCCGGAGCGCGTCCTGCCTGGAAGAGGGTGTACTCGATGACATCAGTGGGCAGGTCCGGACGCCAGCACTCATGGAGCTTCTCCACCAGGTCCAGGTATTGGGAGTACTCGGAGGTCCGCCATCCGGAGGTCTTTGTCCATCCCAGGGCGACAGCCACTCTCCTATCCAGGATAAGGGGATGGCGGGTATCAGCCGGGGTAGGTCGACCAGCGGCAAAGTAGAGCAGCTTGGTGAAGAACGCCGGGCCAAGGTACTTGATCCTTGCCTGGCTGTAGTTGTTGAACGTGAAGTACCCCTCGTCTGCAGACCCGGTGGAGGCGACCTTCAACCCCTCCAGCAGCTTCCCAGGCGCGCCGGGTTGGTGAAGAGGCTGGACACACCGATAGGTTTGCTGAGCGTCAATACCAGCCCCCCAGGAGCACACTGCGACGTAGAAATTCACGGCGTCCTCTTCCGTATCCATGGATTCCCCGAACTCGAACAGTCTCTGTCGGGAGACCGAAAGAGCCGGCTCCGGCCTCTTCAAGAACCCTGGGAGAGGAAGGTCCTTAGGCCATCTTTTCGTCCAGCGTTCCGGATAAAAGATCTCTGTCTGCCCCCAAACGGTGTCAGGGGAGACAGCCTCCTCCGGTCGCCCCAGAGCCGCCAGGGCGGTCGACAGCTCCTCCGGCGATACGTCCATGGCAGAACCCTCCAGTCACGCTCTCAGGGCAGGAACTCAGTCATCTCCACCCTATGTCCTCCAGGAGTCCTCTGGTTTCCAGGCCAGTGCCCTACGTGGACGGCCCTGTAGTCCCTTCCGGCCCGATAGGCTGGAACAACAAGTTAGCTGACCAGGGTGAGGCGGTCTCCCGTCCCTGCTGGCGCTGTGGGAAATCAGCCTCGGGAAAGGGCTGACGGTAGAAGCTGAAGGAATCTGCATGAATGGCAAGCAAGTCCGTCTCTTCCTCGTCGACGGCACCGTCGGTGGCCTGATGACAGCGGAGATCCTCAACTGGACCGGCCACATGCTCCGGGCCCGACGCAAGGACTTGGGCAGAATCAAGACCCGCGAGGAAGCCCAACGAACCGGTGTCTATGTCCTCTTCGGCACCAACGAGGAAGGAGAGCCAGCCGCATACATCGGTGAAGGCGACAACGTGGTCAAACGATTAGAGAACCACAACGCCAACAAGGATTTCTGGGAAGACGTCGTCATCATCACTTCCAAGGACATGAACCTCACCAAGGCCCACGCGCGATACCTCGAATCTGAGCTGATCAAGCTCGCCAAGTCGATCGGCCGGGTATCCCTACTCAACGGAAACGACCCCACCGGTGGTGCAGCGCTTCCTGAGGCTGATCAGTCGGATATGCAGTACTTCATCAGTCAGATCCGGATTCTCATGCCGGTTCTCGGATTCGATATCTTCCGGGGACGCTCCACCCAAGGACAACCTTTTCCTGTCGCGCCGGGTATACCCGAAGAGGCTGCAACCTCGATTAGTTCCTCAGTGTCGGATGAGATCGCTGAGTCCTCGGATAGTCCGGTCTTTTATATGAAGACGAGGGAGGGTAGCGATGCCCAAGCCCAGATCATCGATGGTGAGTTCACCCTGTTGCAGGGATCGGTGATTCCCAGCGCGATGAAAGACAACCCGCACATGGCTGACTCCACAAGAAAGCAATTCATCGTCCGTGAGGCCCAGCACGCCAAGGTCTTGGAGATCTCGGTGCCGGGTCCCACACCGGGTCTGGTCACGCTGTCGAAGGACTTTGTCTTTACCTCCCCCTCAGCGGCCGCCTCAATTGTCTATGGCCGGGCTAGTGCTAATGGACGAACCACATGGAGGACGGAATCAGGACAGCCCTTCGGGGATTGGGAGCAGGGCCAGACAGCGGCGAACTAACCCCACCGGGGGCTCCAAACAGCGGTCAATTGGGGAGGAGGCACCTCGGCTCGGGCACAATGGGTTCCATGTCCACCATTGTTGATGCTGTTGTTGCTCTTCGTGAACTTCCCACCCAGGCCCACCAGGGTCTGGCGTTCGAAAAGCTCATGGTCAACTTCATCAAGCAGGACCCCACCTTGTCGCAGCAGTATGACGAGGTCTACCGATGGGGCGATTGGAAGTACAACGGAGGCAAGGCCGACACCGGCATCGACCTGGTGGCCCGCCGGCGTGAGGATGGACGCTGGACGGCCATCCAGTGCAAGTTCTACCTCCCCTCGACCAGCCTGCAGAAACGCCACCTCGACTCCTTCTTCGAGGCCTCGGGGCGAAGCTTCCTCACCGAAGAGGGCACCGACTCGTTCGCCAACCGGTTGATCATCTCCACCACCGACAAATGGTCGTCGAATGCCGAGGCCATGATGGACAACCAGGTCATCCCCACCAACAGGATTGGTCTAGGAGCCATCGCCGAGTCCCCCATCAACTGGGACATCGCCTACCCCGGTTCCGAGCTGACCATCAACTTAGAACGCAAGGAAACCTTTGAGCCCCGCCCGCACCAGGAGACGGCCATCTCCAAGGCAATCGAGGGCTTTGAGACCCACGACCGAGGCAAACTCATCATGGCGTGTGGTACGGGGAAAACTTTCACTGCCCTTCGCCTGGCTGAACGTGTGGCTGAGAACAATGGTGGCCGGGCTCGCGTGCTGTTTCTGGTGCCCTCGATTGCTCTGCTGTCTCAGACTCTGAAGGAGTGGACCGCGCAGACCCAGGTGGACTTGCGCTCCTATGCGGTGTGCTCCGACACCAAGGTCTCCCGGGGTGCAGAAGACATCGCCTCCTATGACCTGGAAGTGCCGGTCTCGACCAACGGCAAGGACATTGCCGAGCGTCTCGGACGCAGCAAACGCGCTGCAGGACTGACAGTAGTGTTCTCCACCTACCAGTCCCTACCAGCCATCCACGAGGCCCAGCAGCAGGGTCTGGAGGACTTTGATCTGGTCATCTGCGATGAAGCGCACCGCACCACCGGTGTCACCCTGGCAGGCGACGACGCCAGTCACTTCGTGCGCATCCACGACGCCGATTACATCAAGGCCGCCAAGCGGTTGTACATGACCGCCACCCCGAGGTTGTTCGACGATCAGATCAAGGGCAAGGCCGCCGAGCACTCCGCCGAACTGGTCTCCATGGACGATGAGGCCATCTACGGACCGGAGTTCCACCGCCTCGGCTTCGGTGAGGCCGTTGAGCGGGGTCTGCTCACCGACTACAAGGTCCTGGTCATGACCGTCGATGAGCAGTTGGCCTCTGACACCCTGGCCCGGTTCACCCCACAACCAGGACAAGAGCTGACCCTCGATCTGGCCTCAGCCATGATTGGTACCTGGAATGGCCTGACCAAACGCTCTGGACGGGAGCAGGGCACCAAGTCTGGTTTCGAACACGGTGCTGCCCCGATGCAGCGCACGGTGGCCTTCGCACGAGACATCAAGACCTCCAAGCAGATCACCGACGCCTTCCCCACCCTCATCGCCAACCACGTCGACTCCCTGAACGAGGCGGCCGCCACCAACGACGTCTCCCTCCACAACGTCAATGTCTCTATCGCCGCCAACCATGTCGACGGCACCATGAACGCCATGCAGCGCGAATCCCTGCTCACCTGGTTGGAAGCCCCGGTTCCGGACACCGAGACCCGCATGCTCACCAATGCCCGGTGCCTGTCGGAGGGTGTGGACGTGCCAGCCTTGGACGCGGTGGTCTTCTTCAACCCCCGTAACTCCATGGTCGATGTCGTCCAGTCTGTGGGACGGGTGATGAGAAAGGCCGAGGGCAAGGACTACGGATACATCATCCTGCCGGTGGCCGTCCCACCCGGCGCGGAACCCTCGACCGTGCTCAATGACAACAAGCGCTTCCGGGTGGTGTGGCAGATCCTCAATGCTCTGCGTGCCCATGATGACCGGTTCAACGCGAAGATCAACTCCATCGCCCTCAATGAGGGCAGTCCGAGCGATCTCCCCGTCATTGTCGAGCCCGTCACTCCAGGCCCGTCTGACCAACCCGCCGACGAGCGGGACAACGAGGTCACCCAGATGGTGCTGTTTTCACTGGAGGCCTGGCAGGAGGCGCTCTACACCAAGCTGGTCGACAAGGTCGGCACCCGCACCTACTGGGAGGATTGGGCTGATGATGTCGCCGACATCGCCCAGGCTCAGATCACCCGCATAACCTCCTTGCTTGATGGCGCGGATTCCACCGTGATGGAGGAGTTCGAGCGCTTCGTGGAGGGGCTGCGTGGCAATCTCAATGACTCGATCACCCGGGATGAGGCGGTGTCGATGCTCTCCCAGCATCTGATTACCTCTCCCGTCTTCGATGCCTTGTTCTCTGAGCACGAGTTCGCCTCCCACAACCCGGTCTCCAAGGTCATGCAGCGCATGGTGGACGTCCTCGACGACTCCCAGCTGGATGCTGAGACGGAGAAGCTGGAGAAGTTCTACGACTCGGTACGGATGCGCGCTGCCGACGTCACCTCAGCCTCGGGCAAGCAGACGGTGATCAAGGAACTCTACGAGCGCTTCTTCCAAAAAGCGTTCAAGAAGCAGTCCGAAGCCCTGGGCATCGTGTACACCCCGATCGAGATTGTCGACTTCATCCTCCGAGCCGCAAACCATGTCTCCCGGAAACACTTTGGTCGGGGTCTGACAGACGAGGACGTCCATATCCTTGACCCCTTCACCGGCACCGGCACCTTCATGGTTCGGCTCCTCCAGTCCGGGTTGATCACACCGGAGGACCTGGCCCGTAAGTACGCCTCCGAGCTGCATGCCACTGAGATCATGCTGCTGGCCTACTACGTGGCGGCCGTCAACATCGAGACCACCTACCACGCTCTGCTCGGCGAGAAGGCCCTTCGAGAGGACACAGAAAAGCCGGAATATGAGCCCTTTGAGGGAATCGTGCTGGCGGACACCTTCCAGATCACCGAGGAGGAAGACAAGCTCGATTCCGAGGTGTTCAAGCAGAACAACCAGCGCATTAAGCGCCAGCTCGACGCCAAGATCAATGTCATCGTCGGCAACCCGCCCTACTCCAAAGGGCAGACCAGCGCCAATGACCTCAATGCCAACGTCAAGTATCCGACGCTTGATAAAAAAATTGAGGAGACTTTCGCGGAAAAATCTACTGCCCAGCTAAAGAACTCTCTTTACGACTCCTACCTGCGTGCCTTCCGCTGGGCCACTGACCGTATCGGGAACCAGGGTGTCGTCGCGTTCGTGTCCAACGGTGGATGGATCGACGGCAACACTGCCGACGGCGTCCGCCTGAGCCTGGCCGAGGACTACTCCGACATCTACGTCTTCAACCTGCGGGGAAACCAACGTACCGCCGGGGAGCAGTCCCGGAAGGAGGGCGGCAAGGTGTTCGGTTCTGGGAGCCGGAACACGGTCGCCATCTTCATCGGAGTCAAACAACCCGGCGCGACAGGCTGTGCCATCCATTACCGCGACATCGGCGACTACCTCACTGCTGAGGAGAAGCTGGAGATCGTTGACCACAGCACCATGGAGAGCATTGACTGGGAATTGATCACACCAAACCAGTACGGTGACTGGACCAATCAGCGGTCCGAGGACTTCGAAACATGGCCATCGCTTTTCAGCAAAAACAACTCATCACTCGGGGTCTTTTCGCTTTCTTCTAGTGGCATGGCTACAAGCCGCGATGCGTGGGTGTACAACTCCTCTACTCCTAGGCTAAAAGAGTCAATGTCAAGATTTTCCGAGACCTACCGAGAAGCAGAAGGTGAATACTCGAAGAATCCGAACCGGTCCATAATCGACTGGCTTAAGGAGAACCCTGAGTTCAACCAGTCTGACAAGATTAAATGGACTGATATCTTGCATCGGCATCTCAAGAATGGCACGAAACTGGAATCGTCAGATTCCTTCATCACGGTTTCCCTGTATCGGCCATTTTTCCCCCAACGCCTTTACCGAAATCCAATGTTGATGCACAGGCAATATCAGCTCCCCTCAATGTTCCCTACCCTTCGCCACAACAACATCGGGTTCTATGTGGTGAACCCTGGGAGCGCGAAACCATTTTCGGCTCTGGCCACAAATATCCTCCCCGATCTTGCCATGTGGGGCTCGAATGCTGGCCTGTTCTTCCCCCGCTGGACTTGGGAGCCCGTCGAGGCACCGGAGGGTGAACTGGACTTCGGCAGCAACAGTGAGGTCACAGCAGGCGCGCCGGGCACTGCTGGCGAGGTACTCGAGGGGTACCGCCGAGTCGACAACATCACCGACGAGATCCATGCCCTCTATCGGGAGGCACTCGGGGAGGATGTGACCAAGGACGACATCTTTTACTTCGTCTATGGCCAGCTCCATGACCCCGGCTACCGGGAGGCCTACGCTGCTGACCTGAAGAAGATGTTGCCCCACATCGAGACTCCAACTGACCGGGCACGCTTCGACCAGCTCGTCAAGGCCGGCAGGGAACTCATGGAGCTGCACATCGGCTATGAGGACGTCGAGCCCTGGCCTCTGGACATCCAGCTCAAGGCAGGTGTTGACCCGGAGGACCGGGAAAGCTGGAGGGTGAGCAAGCTCAAGTGGGCGAAGGTGCGCGACCCGGAGACAAAGAAGCTCGTCAACGACGTCACCACGATGGTCTACAACCCGAAGGTCACCATCGCCGGCATCCCCCTGGATGCAGACGAGTACATGCTCGGATCCAGGTCGGCTTTGGCCTGGATCATCGACCGCTACCAGGTGAAGACGGACAAAGCCTCCGGCATCGTCAACGACCCCAATGACTGGGCGGATGAGGTCGGCAACCCTCGCTACATCGTTGACCTCATCGGCAAGGTCACCCGGGTGGCCGTGGAGACTGTCCGCATCGTCAACTCCATCGACAGCAGGGCGTAGAGCGGTGGGACTCCTGGCAGTCGCGTTAGGGACACAGTGAGGTGTCTCGCCCTAGTCGAGGATCGTGTACTCCTCCTGGATAGGAGGCTGGCGCGACTCCTCAGAAGAGGCCTGGGGGAGGACATTTCACTATGTGTCCGTCTGTGATTTTGACACTTGAGAACTTGAAAGTTTACCTGGGTCTATGGGTTCAGCGCTTCAACTGCAGTAACAAGGACACCATGACTGAGCACCCGCCCGGGGCTCCTAAACATCAAGGTAGAGACTGTGCTTCCGGCAGCAGAACGTGAGCGAAGACGCCGGGTCCGACGTCCTGAGGTTTAACTCAGGATTTGAATAAATGATGATCCTGATACGTGGATTGCTATTTTGCAAGGTTCCGACCTTCGGCACTAGCTAGAGAGGAGGGTGTTTTCATCCCCGTCGTCCCCGCTTATCTGTACCCACTGGTCAAGGGGGAGGTATCAGGCGGGTGATAGGAAGGGACAATCCTCTGCCATCGTCTTCGGTTCCCCGCCTCGCGGGGAAGGTTGGAGTCGGGCAGAGGACATCATACGAATCACCCGTCGTGTTGCACCTCAGTCATCTGTGAAAGCAGGGGTGGCGGGGATGGCGGGGCAGGATTACTCCCCTCCTCTAGCTCGATCGTCCACCTGATAGTTCCGTCCTTATTGCGACCCTCATCATCGAAGACCTGCCATCCAGTCTTGCGCATTTGAGGAATGTTCCGCTTCAAGAAACCCGTGACGGCTTTCGGACTCGTCGGCCATCCACGCTGAGGACGCCGCCAGTCCGCCTCGGTGAGCTGCATGTGGAGCTCCACCTCCTTCAGGATCTCCGCCGAAGTCTTCTCTCGGATACCATTCTTTTCAGCGATTACGAGAATCCCCATAATGAAGGCGTTCGATGCCAGCGAGTCCTTCGCCAAGTCCTCTGCGCGGCGGGTGAACCGGTCGAGTCCAGATTCTCCGGGCAGCCCCCACTTGTCGGCGACTTGATCGACTGCGGCGAGTATTCGAGCGAAGTCGGCCATACGGGGCATCTTCTCCAGCTTGATCGACGGGAGAAGCTCGTGGACTTCAGCAGAAAAGGACAGGAGAGCCCCGAACAAGTACGGGTAGTTCTCGTCCCATTCCGCGTTCAGTTGATCCTCGGGCCTTCTTTCCTCCTCAGGGATCATGTGGAGGTTAACGGCGAGAAGCCTATCGGATAGATCGCCCCGCAGGGCCCCGATGTCGATTCCGTTGAGGATTACGCAGCGACGGAATCGGATGATTGCTAGGTCGCCGTCGCTGTAGAGCCTCCTCTTCACATCGCCGTCGCCTGTGACTGCTCTGCAAAGAGCGTCGCTGAACCAGGGCTGGATGGAAGAGGCGTTGTCAATCCCGACGACCCAGGAACCAGCCGCTGCTGTCACCCATTGTTCTTCCCCGCGGGGTGCTGTCCGATTCTGCACAGAGGAGGGGTCAACCATTTGCCCTAGTCTCTTTGTGGCCGTGCTTTTGGCGGTCCCCTGCTCGGCTAAGAGAGCCAGGACTGGATGCGGGATATTGGGCGCGATGAGGGACGCCACCAGCCAGGCGAGAACGGGACGATGATCCTCCTCGACGATATTGAGATGACCGAAGAGATCCCTGACCCCTACGGCTCCCTCCGGGTGCTCTCCCGGTGCGGGAAGCTCCGACGTGAGCTCAGTCCTATGGAACTTCACCGGAGCGGTGGTCTGTGCTGTCCACTTTCCTCCGGCCACCCGAAAGACAGTTCCTTCCGGGTCACCTCGGTCGATGTAGACAGCCCCGTCCTTCTCGGCTACTCGTAGGTGGAGTTCTTCCGGAGAGACGTCGCTTGCGACACCTTCCAGAACCACCAGGCAATCCGCGAGAGCTGCTTGATTAGCCACTCGTCCTTCCGTTTCGAAGAAGGCACGCGCCAGGTCTGCCCGAAGCCCCCTACGGCCTCCTCTGAACATGTGGACCAGGTGTGGCTTGTCTTCTTGGTAGGCAAACGGGTCACCGGATGGAGTGACCCCAAACTGGAAGCGCTGTTCCGCGAGGCGAATCAGCTTCACCGCCACCGGCTGGTTCGGATCTTCACGTTCCTGTTCTTCCTCTAGTTCAATTGACAGTTCCTCCGGTGCGGGGCCTGGTTCATGGTCACCAAAGGAGATCATCGGCTGCCCCCCAAAACCGCATGTCGGGCGCTTTCAAGGGTTCCCTCGATTTCGGGGAGGTCGAGCCCGATATCTAGTGCGACTTCGAGCAGGTCCTCGTCGAGGTTGAGACCCTTCTCGTAGACCCGACAACCCACCCAAAAGAGCAGGTTGTTTCTTTCTCCCTCCCGAGCACCGGTCAGCGTCCGGAGCAAAGCCCTGTCCTCCTTACCTACGAAGGTGCGTGCCCTCTTCTTTGGATTCCAGCTCGCCCTAAACACCGTCCTGATCAGATGGTCCGGGAGCATGGCTATTGGTGTCATAGTTTCCCATCTGTACGCCTCTCCAGTGGTCGGATGGATTGACCCGGGCAGGACCGTGAGCTGGCGTGAGTTCTTCAGATCGATTCCCGGGCCGGCTTTGCCTCGCACAGGCAGGTTGTAGGGGAGCTTGAACCACAGGTGGCGTCCCCCTCGACTTGTGCGGGCAGTGAGGGTTGTCGGGAGGTCACAACCCTCGTTGAGTTCCTGCCAGGTGTCGTCACCTCCGTTTCGAGGGTCAATATCAACTACGATGTGCCCGTTGAAGACCATCCCTCCGATATTGGAGAAGGGCATCTGGTACCACCACCAGTTGATCTTGTTCGGGTCACGGGTGGCCTCGTTCTGATATCCCTTGAGAATCGGGAGTTTTCCATTGAGTGGGAAGACTCGGAATCCTAGCTGTGCCAGCTCTAACGCGGCGTGGTGCCTGGGAGATAGCCCGTCCCATGTTGTCGGTGTGGCCATTAGAAGACCTCCTTACTTCTGAAGTGTCCCCATAGGGGACGGTGGGTGGATTTCTTGTTGAAGTCTTGATGCGGAAAATCGTGCAAGAACGAGCTGTGCCTCTGCTGTTCCAGGGCGCTGACTGGGCCTGTGGTTAGGCAGGTCCAGTCGTGAGCTCGAATCTCGTTCGTCAAGCCCTGTCCAGGCTCAGCACCTGTCTTGACCAGATGGGAGGATTGTTCACGAGCCGGAGCTGGGCGGTCGGTCCTCTACAGCACTCAAGAGCGCATCCTCCCCGCCCTGCGGTCATTCTTTGAAGGTTTCCGCTCTCTGACTTGTATCAGGGCGAGGAGGAAAAGGAGGGTCGTTTACCTGGTGGGCTTCCCGTCTCTTAGTGGAAAGGGGAAGTCCAGAGGAGGAAGCTCCAGTCGCTTCCTGACGTAGTTGATCCCCGAAGTTTTCACTCTTGTGGTGTAGCCCTCACCATAGGTTCCGTCGATCCTCGGAAACTGGACCTGAAACACCTCAAAATGGTGTGCGTAGGGCTGGTATGGGGTGTTCCTCATGCCGGCTCCAGACATCAAGATCCGCTTCTCATGGAGCTCATCAAACAACTGCTGCCGGCCCATCCCCATGCTCTTGGCGAGAACCCCAATGCTGTGAGTTCCATTCGTGGGAACACACTCAATACAGTCATATTGGCTGCACACCAGAGCCCTTGCCCCACCCTGCTGCTGGCAGAGCCAGGGGGAATGAGCTCCCCACGGAGGACATGAGCTACGGCTCTCATGCATGTTAGGATTACGGTGGTCAAACAAGGGAGACACCTTTCATTTTGACTGGGACTCGACGTGTGCGAACGTCGGGTCCTTTTTTGCTTTATGTATCGCTGTGGTTTGAATTCCGGGTGCGAATCGTCCTGCTTCACATCACTCCCCTCTTTACAACTCTTGCCCCTGATCCTCCGCCTTGACGGTCACCATCGGTGGAGAGATCGCGGTCGATCCTGTCGCGTCTCATGCGGCCAACCCCTCCAGGTACTCGTCGGCCCACTCGCGGCGGATTCGGTAGGTCTGCCCGAGAAGCACTCCCTGAAGGTTCTTCCTACGCAGCTCTCGCCGGACATGTGACGGGGAGCATCGTAGATAGCTCGCCGCCTCGTCCGTTGTCAGCCAGGTGCCGTACTCCATCTATGCCCCTCCTCTAGAGAACCATTTAGCTCATCAGGTGCGCAGCCAGCTTCCCAACACGCTGGCCTGCCACAGATCACCATTGCATATCTAAGCGCACCACGTCAACCGTCTGACCTGCGGAAAGATATTCAAATGGAGAGCAATCTACTTGAATTTTTTCCCGCCCAATCCGGGGGACTAATTTTTCAAGTACCGGAAGAATTACTTGAATGTTGCGCAAGAGCGCATCGGACGCTACCGTGAGCACATGAAGTTCCGTGAATGGTTATCGAACGTCACCAAGGACAGCCAAGGCGAGATCGCCGAGAAGATCGGTGTATCCCGACGCACACTTCAAAATCAGATCTACCGGGGCCCTCGAATCGAAACTGTCATCGACATCTCGGAGGCTTACGACGTGAATCCGGTCAAAACCCTCATCGACCTAGGCTTCCTGAACCCCAAATGGGCGATCCCTTCAAGGGCTGACAGAGAGGCAGCTTTGGGGTCAGCCACGGCGGAAGAGCTGGCCACTGAGGTCACTCGCCGACTACGGGCCGCAGAAGCAACTGATGAAAATTCCCCCGACAAACCCCCTACTCATTAGAGGAGATCACCCCATGGCATCAATCCAAAAGTACCCAGCAAAAAAGGCCAAAAAAGGCTACATGTGGCGAGTTCAATACGCTGGCCCTGACGGTGTCGGTCGAACCAAACAGGGATTCCGAACGAAGGATGAGGCCCAAGCATGGGCAGACAGCAACGCTGTCTCTGCCAGGACCGGCGAATGGATCAGGCCCGAGGACCAGCGCACCACAATCGCCGAGGTGTGGCTCCGGTGGAAAATCGCACGCGAGAAACAACTCACCGTGTCCTCGTGGCGCAGCATGGAAGCGGCTTGGCGCAATCATGTGGAGCCGGTGTGGGGACACAGGACCGTGGGGAGTGTCCATCCCGCCGAGGTTCAGGACTGGGTAGACCAACTCAACCTGTCAGCCTCCACTATTCATCGCGCCTTCAACCTCCTGAGGAACCTCTTCGATGACGCGGTTCGTCTTCGTCAATTGCGCACGAGCCCTTGCGCTGGGGTGCAGCTACCGTCCCGACAGCAGTCGAAGGACACGACACTTAATCAAGAACAAGTCAGTCTTCTCATCAAACAGACGAATCGCTACAAGTCCTTAGTGGCCTTCCTCGCCTACACGGGAGTGCGCTGGGGGGAAGCAGCCGCTTTGACTGTGGCCGACGTGGACCTCCAGAAGCAGCGGGCTGCCATCACAAAGTCAGCCTCCACTGTGGGAGGAAAGGTCATTGTCGGAGGAACAAAGACCGGCACCGCCAGGAGCGTCGCCATCCCAACACCAGTCATTCCCCACCTCAAGGAGGCGATGAAGGACAAACGCCCCACCGCTCTTCTATGGACTAATCGGAACGGCAGGCATGTGACAACCCCGAGCCGCCGCTCCTGGTGGCACTCTGCGGTCGATGCCTGCAAAGAGATCGACGGCTCTTTCCCCGATGTCACCCCCCACGATCTCCGCCATGCTGCTGCCTCAGTGCTTCACTCTGCCGGTGCCAATGTCCTGGTAATCCAGCGCCAGTTGGGCCACAGTTCAGCGAAGATGACCCTCGATAAATACAGTCATCTTTTCGACTCCGACCTCGACGCCATAGTGGATGCTTTCCCCCAGGATCGTGGAAAGGTCGTGGAAAGCGAGGTAAATTGACGATAACTGCAGGTAAACAGTAGAACGTCAGAGGTTCGATTCCTCTCTGGGGCACCACAGAAACACCCCCCTGAACAGCCACGATGAAGTGGAAGGTCAGGGGGTTGCTTCATTTCTCATTCACCGTGACACACGAATTCCCCCACACAATGGTTGGCTCTCTCCCCCGGGATCCCAGAAGAGCCTGTAGATATTCTTTCCCCAATCAAGCCCGCATTCACCCAGTTGGGTGATACTTTCAGGTGCTTTATCCTGAAAAAGTGTGTCCACATTCATCTGGTAGAAGCATAAGGCTATTGCTAACGTGACTCCTGTTGCATTTTTTCAGGTGCATTTCGCATGGCTCACCCTCCGGGGTGAGCGGTTGAACCCCTAAGGAAGTCACTCGGATGACCACATCGCCCTTCAATGCCCCCATCAGCCGCCGGACGCTCTTCCGGGCGGCTGCCGTCGCGGTGACCGCAGGTGTCGCCGTCCAGGCCGCCCCCAAGGCCTTCGCCCTGGGACCGGTGCTCGGTACCGTAATCGACTACGCCGCCGGGGTTCCCAGCGCCCAGTCGATCAAGAATGCCGGCCACCTGGGTGCGGTCCGCTATGTCTCGGATCGTCGGCCGGGCACGGAGAGCTGGATGGTGGGCAAGCCGGTGACTCTGCGGGAGACTCAGGCATTCGCTGCCCTGGGTCTGCAGACCGCCAGCGTCTACCAGTTCGGTAAGGCAGAGACCGCTGATTGGAAGCGGGGCGCCGCCGGTGCCGCCATCCATGCACCGAAGGCCATTGCCCTGCATGTGGCTGCCGGTGGTCCCACCAATCGGCCGATCTACGTTGCCATCGATGACAACCCCAGCCTGAGCGAATTCAACGGGCAGATCAGCCCCTACCTCCGGGCTTTCGAGGTGGCGCTGCACGCGGCCGGCTACCAGATGGGCATCTACGGCAACTACAACGTAGTCCAGTGGGCCACCGAAGATGGCCTGGGTGAGTTCTTCTGGATGCACAACTGGGGTTCTGGCGGAAAGATCCACCCGCGTACCACCATCCACCAGATCCGTATCGACAAGGACACCCTGGATGGCGTGGGCATTGACATCAACAATGTCTACGCCGCTGATTGGGGCCAGTGGACCCCGGGTGTGGCGCTTCCCTCCATCCCGGGCAACTCCGGTGGTTCCAACTCCGACTATGTGAACCCGGGTACCACTCCCCCGCCGGCGGCTGGTTCCTCCCTGCCGGCAGCTGGTCAGGCTCCCACCGCGGAGCAGATCAACCAGGGAGCCCAGCTGTTGAACGTGCTTTCCAGCATGGGTTAGTCCCACCACGGTCGAACCCTCAGTTCAAGGATCTGCCCATCAGTTCTTCTCGGGCAGGTCCTTTAATTGATTCTCCACCAGCGAGGTCAGGTCTTCCGCTGATCCCGTCACGGCGGCGGCGACCACGAAATCTTCGCCGAAGGAGACTGAGGAGTGCAGCTCGAGGTCATCGGACCAGCCCCATTTGCTGCCGATGACCCCGGGCAGCACCGCTGTGCCGAAGTTCTGTTCATAACCGTCGGAGGCCACCTCATCAGACTTGGACATGGCCACCAGAATGGGGTGGGTGGGGTCCTCCTCCAGCAACGCCGCGATGAAGGTCACCACATCATAGGTGGAGGTGAGACTGTAGCCCCAGCGCTCATTGGAACGGGTGGACAACAACTCATATTCCGCCGCGGTCTCATCGATGGCTTCCGGATATTTCCGGTGGAGTTCCTCTGCCGTTTCATCGCTGGATGAGCTGATCATGTCCAGGGCGGCAAAGCGTTCCGCTGTGGTGCCGTTCTTGAGCACGTAGTCCGCCAGGTAGAGCTTTATCAGGCTCAGCGCAGGTCGGGCGAAACGTTCCGTGGCGGTGCCCGCGTGATAGTCCTCGCTGAGGCTGATGTAGGTCACCTGGGAACCGGTGGTGTGCCGCAGGAATTCCTCGATGACATCCTCTTCATCAGCCTCACCTTCTTCAACGTCCCCCTCATCAGCCTCAGGAGCTCGGCTGAAGGACTCCGGCACCGAAAGCGTGGCCCGGGTCGGGGGCAGTCCGCCCGGCCTTTCAGATTGGCTCTGGACAGAAGAATTCCCGCCGCCGAAATATACGACGAAGGGAATGGAGGAGAGGGCGATTAGAGCGATCAGGGTGAAGAGAACCCCCCAGGGGCGGATTTTTTTCCGCTTTGTGGCTCTCACCGCCGCGGGTGAGGGTGTCATGCCCCAAATACTAGTACCGCCCCAGTGCGCGGCACTGGGGCGGTACTGTGTAAATCTTCTGGTGTGGACTTTTAGCCGGAGATCTTAGTGATCGACCGCAGCTTCAACGCCGACGCCGGTGAGGGAGCGAACCTCCATCTCAGCCTGGAGTTCTTCCATGTTATCCGGCTTGCCGAGGTAGGTACCGACGATACCGGCCAGGAAAGCCAGCGGGATGGAAACCAGACCCGGGCTGGTCAGCGGGAAGATCGCCCAGTCGGCACCCGGAACCATGGCGGTATCGGTTCCGGAGACTGCCGGGGAGAAGAAGATCAGGACCAGCGCGGAGATCAGGCCGGTGTACATGGAGGCCACTGCGCCGACGGTGTTGAACTTCTTCCAGTACAGGGAGTACAGGATGGTCGGCAGGTTCGCCGAAGCTGCGATGGCGAAGGCCAGGGAGACCAGGAAGGCGACGTTCTGCTGCATCGCGAGGATGCCCAGGACAATGGAGACGACACCGATGACGATCACGGTGATACGGGAAACCTTGACCTGCTCCGCTTCGGTGGACTCACCGTTACGGAAGACCGCGTCGTAGATGTCATGGCCGACCGCCGCAGAGGCGGTGATGGACAGTCCGGCGACCACGGCAAGCACCGTGGCGAAGGCGACCGCCGAGATCAGTGCCATGAAGATCGGGCCACCGAGCTCGAGAGCCAGCAGCGGCGCGGCAGCGTTGGCGCCACCCGGTGCAGCGAGGATACGGTCCGGGCCGACCAGTGCAGCAGCTGCGTAACCCAGCACCAGGGTCATCAGGTAGAAGGCGCCGATGAGGATGATGGCCCAGACCACGGACTTACGGGCCTCACGGGCGGTGGGCACGGTGTAGAAGCGCATCAGGACGTGCGGCAGACCCGCGGTGCCCAGCACCAGGGACAGGCCCAGGGAGACGAAGTCCAGCTGGGAAGCCAGGTCGCCACCGTACTTCAGGCCCGGGTTGAGGATGTCAATGGCCTCATAGCCCTTGTCTGCCAGGGTGGCGGAGCTGGCATGCATGGCGACAGCCTCGTCCAGCAGAGTGTTGAAGCCGCCCTTGATGGCGACGAAGGACCAGACGGTCATGACGGCGACACCGGCGACCAGCAGCACAGCCTTGATCATCTGGACGTAGGTGGTGCCCTTCATGCCGCCGATGAGGACGTAGGCGATCATGACGACACCGACGACGGCGATGACGAGTGCCTGGGAGCCGAAGGAGTGCAGATCCAGCAGGACGGAGACCAGGGAACCTGCACCGGCCATCTGAGCGATCAGGTAGAAGAGGGTCACGAAGAGGGTGCCGAAGGCAGCGGCAATTCGGACCGGCTTCTGGCGCAGGCGGAAGGAGAGCACGTCCGCCATGGTGAAGCGGCCGACGTTACGCAGCGGCTCAGCGACCAGCAGCAGGGCCACCAGCCAGGCGACGAAGAAGCCCACGGAGTAGAGGAAGCCATCGTAACCACTCAGGGCGATGGAGCCGACGATACCGAGGAAGGATGCCGCAGAAAGGTAGTCACCTGCGATGGCGAGACCATTCTGGGTACCGGAGAAGGAGGCACCACCGGTGTAGAAGTCGGAGGACTCCTTGGTGGTCTTGCCGGCGCGGAGCACCACGGTCATGGTGACCACGATGAAGACCACGAAAACCGAGATGTTGAGGATCGGGTTACCGGTGGATGGCGCTTCCTGCGCCAGGTAAAGGGTGCTGTTCATCTTCTATGCACGACCTTCCATTGCTTCCCGGATGGCCGTCTGACGCGGTTCCAGGTTCTTGTTGGCGAAACGGATGTAAATCCAGGTGATCAGGAAGGTCGTGACGAACTGCGCCAGACCAAGCAGCAGGCCGACATTGAAGCCCGGGATGAGCTCCACCGACATTGCCTCGGGAAGGAAGGTGGCAACCACAACATAGGCGATGTACCAGACAAAAAATGCTATGGAAGTGGGGAATGCAAAGCCCCGGAACTTGGACCGGAGGGCCTGGAACTCAGGGCTTTTCTGCATCGCCACAAAATCTGCGGCGGTTGGCTCACGCCGTTGTTGAATCGGAGGTGTCGCGCTCACGGCTGCTCATCTCACTTTCTTTACCGCTGAATGACGGTCTTTAGAAGACATAGAAGGTGACCACCCAATGTGGGTGCCGTCACAATCCTTGTTGCAAACTTAAGTTACCCAACTCACATTGCAATGAGTAAGCGCAATTGGCTACTTTCTTGAATTTTCATAATAATCTACCCCCGAGAATCTCTTTCACCAGCAGATTTAAGACAAATGACATCACCCCCACAATGTTCAAAAAGGAAGTTTTGCAAATTCTGCAAAGTCTGTCATTACAGGATTCACTAGCTTCACTAGATGTCTTCACAAAACAAAACCGGGTAAGAAGGGTGAGTTAACATCTTCTTACCCGGCCACTGGGGACCTCAGGACCGCGACTAGACCTCACCCGGATAGGTCAGCGGATCCCCGAAAACGCGACCGAAACCGCGCATCTCATCAAGGGCGTTGATCTGCTTGAGCTGCCCCGTGGAAAGCTCGAAATCGAAGAGCTGGATGTTCTCCTGCAACCGGGACCGCGAGGCGGTCTTGGGCACCACGGAAATACCCTGCTGGGTCGCCCAACGCAGGATGACCTGGGCGGGTGAGCGCCCCACCTGATCGGCGATATCAGAGATCAGGGGGTTCATCAGCAGCAGCCCCCGCCCCAGGGGGGACCAGGCTTCGCTGAGGATCCCCAGTTCCTCATGCACCTTGCGCAGGGGCGCCTGGGAGTATCCGGGGTGCAGCTCGACCTGGTTCAGGGCCGGTACGACCCCGGTCTTGGACACCACTTCGCGGAGCACCTCTTCATAGAAGTTGGCTACGCCGATGGACTGCACGGTGCCCAGTCCCTGAATCTTGGCGATTGCCTCGAAGGTTTCCACATACAACCCGCGCTGGGGCCAGGGCCAGTGGATGAGATAGAGGTCCAGATAGTCCAGCCCCAGTCGACTGAGGGAGGCGTGGAAGGCCCGTGAGGCGGCTTCCGATCCGTGGTCCTCATTGCGGACCTTCGAGGTGATGAAAAGTTCATCCCGGGTCACATCGCCGGCCGCGATGGCCTCGGCGATCCCCCGCCCGATCTCGGACTCATTCCCGTACATGGCGGCGGTGTCGAAGTGCCGGTAGCCCGCGTCAATTGCTTCGCGGACCACCCGCACTGCATCCTCGCCGGTGATCTTCCAGGTGCCGAGGCCGATCTGCGGCATCTCGGTCCCGTCATTCAGAGTGAAGGTGGGTACCACTACTTGGTTCATGCCCTTATTCAACACCACAAAGCTGCTTTCAGTAGCCCGATCAGCTACCGACACCGATCAGATCGATGATGAAGACCAGGGTGCGACCGGACAGGGGGTGTCCGCCACCAGCCGGGCCGTAGGCTGCCTCCGGAGGGACGGTGAGCTGACGACGTCCGCCGACCTTCATGCCCGGGATCCCCTCCTGCCAGCCTGCGATCAGACCGTTCAGCGGGAACTGGGCGCTCTCGCCCCGGTCCCAGGATGAGTCGAATTCCTGGCCGGTCTCGTAGTCGACACCGACGTAGTGGACCTCAACCAGCCCGCCTGGCTGGACCGCGTCCCCCTCGCCCTCAATGAGATCGACAATGACGAGGTCTTCCGGTGCCGGACCGGCGGGGATTTCAATCTGCGGCTTTTCCATGAGGATCAGAACTCCTTGGATTTCTCAGGTAGTGCGTATGATTCCGGACCGGGACAGAAAACGGGCCGGATACTTCACCTGCCATTATAAGTGGCTGGTGTCGCATCCGACCCGTCAGGCACGCCGTTGACTGGCGGCCACCCTCTTAATGGGAGGGATTAGCGCTGTTCACGGGGAACGAAGCTGCGCAGAGTCTCGCCGGTGTAGATCTGGCGCGGGCGGTTGATCTTGGTGTTCATCTGCAGCTGCTCGCGGAAGTGGGCGATCCAGCCCGGCAGGCGGCCGATTGCGAAGAGAACGGTGAAGAAATCAGTGGGGAAGCCCATGGCGCGGTAGATCAGGCCGGTGTAGAAGTCCACGTTCGGGTAGAGCTTGCGCTGGATGAAGTAGTCATCAGCCAGGGCGATCTCCTCAAGCTTCATGGCCAGGTCCAGCAGCTCATCGCCACCGAGGTGTGCGAGCACCTCATGTGCGGTCTCCTTGACGATCTGCGCACGCGGGTCATAGTTCTTGTAGACGCGGTGGCCGAAGCCCATCAGGCGGACGCCGTCAACCTTGTTCTTGACCTTGTCCATGAACTCGGTGGCGTCACCGCCGTGGTTGTTCTGGATGTCCTCGAGCATTTCCAGAACAGCCTGGTTGGCGCCACCGTGCAGCGGGCCGGACAGGGCGTTGATGCCACCGGCGACGGAGGCGAACATGTTGGCCTGTGCGGAACCGATCATGCGCACGGTGGAGGTGGAGCAGTTCTGCTCGTGATCAGCATGCAGGATCAGCAGCTTATCCAGGGCCTTGACCAGGATCGGGTCGATCTCGTAGGGCTCGGTCGGGTAGCCGAACATCATGCGCAGGAAGTTCTCGCGGGCGTTCAGCGAGTTATCCGGGTACATGTAGGGCTTGCCCTGGGAAGCGCGGTAGGCGTAGGCGGCCAGCATCGGTACCTTGGCCATCAGGCGTACGGTGGCCTTGTCCAGCTGCTCTTCGTTCAGCGGATCCAGCTGGCCCTGGTAGTAGGTCGAGAGGATGTTCACCGAGGAAGCCAGGACGGACATCGGGTGTGCGTTGCGCGGGAAGATGTTGAACTGGGACTTGAAGTCCTCATCCAGCAGGGTGTGGTGGCGGATCTCATCGTTGAACTTGTGCAGCTCATCGGTGGTCGGCAGCTCACCCTTGATCAGGAGGTAGGAAACCTCGTTGAAGGTGGCGTTTTCAGCCAGCTCAGCGATGTCGTAGCCGCGGTAGCGCAGGATGCCTTCATCGCCGTCGATGTAGGTGATCTTCGACTCGGTGGAGCCGGTGGACACATAACCCGGGTCGAAGGTGGTGAATCCGGTTTCGGAGAGCATCTTGCCCAGTTCGATACCAGAGCTACCTTCGGTGGCCTGCTTGATCTGCATCTCAAACTCACCACCGGGGTAGTGAAGGACGGCCTTGTCGTTGTTCTCGGAAGCCACAGTTTCCCTTTCAAACATCAGTTGTCAATTTATCCCGGGTCCCAGGATGCCCACCGCAAGGCGGGCCGCCATACCGCAGCCTGGCCACCACACCCCTGAGGGTGAGATGATCGCATCCACGCCGATCCCGCCGGGGAGTATAAGCCATATTTCAGCTAAGGCGACGCTACCACGGAATGGGGTGCGGGCTAGCTCCCCAGGTCGGCCTTTGCCAGCCCTGGGAACCCTAGGTAATCCCTATGGAATTATTACCTGCCCTTGAGACCGTGGAGCCCCGACGGTAACCAGCGTGTCACCGGCCTATTTCCGCCAACACCCGTGCCACTCGTCACAACCCATCGTGGGACACAGCACACTCTAGCAAATTTTGTAATGATTGCCACAACAATGTGGCCACATCCACAATCTCCCTCCCTATTGGGGTAGTCAGAGAGGTCACCCCCGTCACCGGGGAAAAGTCACCCATGGCTATCTATCTATCAACAGGTTTGGTTATGGTGGAAACGTCCAAATTGTGTGACCGTCGTGAAAGTGTGCAGGAGATTATGAGCGAGTCCTCCCAGTTCCCCACCCTCCCCGAAGAGCTGCTCCCGGCGGACGGCCGCTTCGGTTGTGGCCCCTCCAAGGTGCGCCCCGAACAGATCCAGGCCATCGTTGCAGGTGCTGAATCCGTTATCGGCACCTCTCACCGCCAGCCGGCGGTGAAGAACGTGGTCGGCTCCGTCCGCGAGGGCCTGTCCGACCTCTTCTCCCTGCCCGAGGGTTATGAGATTATCCTCTCGCTGGGTGGCGCCACCGCTTTCTGGGATGCCGCGACCTTCGGTCTGATCGAGCAGAAGTCCGGACACCTCTCCTTCGGTGAGTTCTCCTCCAAGTTCGCAAAGGCTGCGAAGCAGGCACCCTGGCTGGATGATCCCACCATCCTGGAAGCCCCGACCGGCGATGCCCCGGAGCCGACCGCCATTGAAGGCGCCGATCTGATCGGTTGGGCCCACAATGAAACCTCCACCGGCGCCATGGTTCCGGTTGTTCGCCCCGCAGGTTCTGAGGGTTCCCTGATCGCCATCGACGCCACCTCCGGCGCCGGCGGCCTGCCCGTCGACATCTCCCAGTCCGATGTCTACTATTTCTCCCCGCAGAAGTGCTTCGCCTCCGACGGTGGCCTGTGGTTGGCTGCGATGTCCCCGGCCGCGATCGAGCGCATCGAGAAGATCAAGGCTTCCGGCCGTTTCATCCCGGCTTTCCTGGATCTGCAGACCGCGGTGGATAACTCCCGCAAGAACCAGACCTACAACACCCCGGCCGTGTCCACCCTGCTGATGCTGGATGCCCAGGTCAAGTGGATGAACGAGAACGGTGGCCTGGACGGCATGGTCGCCCGCACCACCGCTTCCTCCAACACCCTCTACAACTGGGCTGAGCAGCGCGAGGAGGCTTCTCCTTATGTCACTGCCCCGAGCAAGCGTTCACTGGTCGTCGGCACCATCGACTTCGATGACACCATCGATGCCGCAGTCCTGGCCAAGATCCTGCGTGCCAACGGTATCCTGGATGTCGAACCCTACCGCAAGCTGGGCCGCAACCAGCTGCGCGTCGGCATGTTCCCGGCGATTGACACCGCCGACGTGGAGAAGCTGACCAAGGCCATCGATTTCGTTCTCGATGCTGGTCACGCCCGCGCCTAAGCTGGCCTGACCGCCTAACATGCGCCGCGACTTCACACGTCGCGGCGCTTTTCTGCGTTAGGGTTGCACTTATCAACACTTTGCCCATCCCCGAAGGAGAACGGCATGCGCGAGCTATTCCTCGTCAGCAGTGAATCGACGGATTCCTCCCTGGTCTTCCGGAGCACCGCAGACCCCTCGGAGGCCGCCGAGCAGTTCTTCCTGGCGGTCGACGAAAATCTGCGCGCTGTGCTCCTGGGTCAGGCGCCCCCCAATCCGGAACCCGGAGAGGACCCCGCCCTCGCCCCCGAACCGGAGGTCCGTACCCCGGTGATACCACCCACCGAACCCCGCCCAGCGCGCGTGGAAACCGATCCCCGAATCTCGGCGCCGATGACCATGCGTCCCCGGGAAATCCAGGATCGGGTGCGTGCGGGTGCCACCGCCGCTGAGCTGGCGGAGGAGATGGGTGTGACGGAGGCCCGGGTGGAACCTTTTGCCTACGCGGTTCTCTTGGAACGCGCCCAGGTGGCGGAGACCGCCAAGCGGGCGCATCCCGTGCGTGATGATGGCCCTGCCCGCCTCACTCTCTGGGAGGTGCTGGCCACCGCTTTCACCGCCCGGGGTAATGATCTTTCCCAGGCCACCTGGGATGCTTACCGGGATGCCTCCGGTCAATGGGTGATCCAGGTGTCCTGGCAGGCCGGGCACACCCAGAATGTGGCGGAGTGGACCTTCCAGAATCATGCCACCAGCTCCCCCACTGCGGTGGCCCGTAATGCGGTGGCCGCTGAGCTGACTGATCCGGATTTCGTTCAGCCGGTGCGTTCGCTTTCCTCGGTGGGTGGCAGCGGGATCCGTTATGTGGAGGAGTTCGGGGATGAGGAGGAGCCGGAGGAGAGTGTGACGGCTCCGGAGGAGGATGAGCTGCGTGAACCGGAGCCGGAGCAGGCTCCGGTGAAGCGGCGTCGTAAGGCGGTGACCCCGCACTGGGAGGATGTCCTCCTCGGGGTCCGGACCAACACCAAGCGTCCCAAGAACTAGCAGGGGCGCTGGCGATGATGGATTCCTGGGACCGGGCGGAAAATCCCCGTGGGACGGTGGTGACGTTGTGGTTTGTCACCGCCTCCTCCCCTGCTGAGGTGATCGCCGCGGAACCCCGGGCGGACCGTGGCTATGGCCGTAAACTGTTGGCCCAGATGAACCCCGCCTGGCCGATCAGCCCGATCGGGCAGTTCCCGCTGAACCGTTCCACCCCGGCTGCTGAGGGGGAATTCTATATTGCGGGTTTTCCGGGTGTCACGGTGATTCAGACGGTGGTGCCGGATCTGGAGTTGCTTTCCGAGCTCAGCCCCCGGTTACGCAATGCGGTGAAGGCCCCTGATGTCTATGCTTTCGCGTTGAATGAGGCGGCTGACTTCGGTGGTCTGGCGCATTGGCACCGCGGGGAGTTGAAGCGTTCGCTCTGTGCCAGGCCGATGGAGCTGCGGGAGGATCTGGGTCTGCCGGAGCCTTTTGAGAGTCCTTTCTGGGCGGGGGAACGGGGAACGCCGCGGGGAGGGATCTATCTTCCCTTTGATCCTCCGGATCTGGTGGTGGAGGCGCAGCGTAGTTGGCTGGGTTTTGAGGTCAGCCCGGCGGGCCCGGACATCAATGTGGTGGCCTATGCCGTGGATGGCCGTCCGGAGCCGAAGGTGCAGCCCCATCCCACGCAGCTGCGCCGTAGTGTCGGTGAGATCGCCAGTGCGGCCACTGCCCGCCTGGGTATCGGGGCCAGCCGGGGTGACTATGACGATTATGAAGAGCATGAGGAAAGCTCCTCCACCTCGGAGGAGCTGGCCCGGCTGGCGGGTGCCGCCGCCGGGGCGGCGAAGCGTGCGGGGCGGGGACTGCGTTCCCGGGCGCGGTCCCTGCGGGAGACGGTCGTCGATAAGCTGCGGCACACGGACCGCCCTTAACGCAGGGAGCGCTGTCTTTCGTAGAAGGCGATGGCCGCTGAGGTGGCCACGTTGAGGGAGTCGGTGTCCGGGGCCATGGGGATCCGGGCCCGGATATCGGTGGCCCGCATGGCGTGTTCGGTCAGGCCGGGGCCTTCCCCACCCACGAGCAGGGCGATCTTGTCCCAGGGCCGGCCCGCGGCGTCGACAAGCGCATCAGCGAGGTGGGCGGCGCTGGCATCAGGGGTCAGGGACACCAGGCGGAAGCCGGCCGCCCGGAGTTCCTCCAATTCGCGCTGCCAGGTGGTGTAGGTGCCGCCGAAATGGGCGAAGGGGGTGCGCAGGACATGTCCCATGGATACCCGCACCACGCGGCGGTAGAGGGGGTCCGCACAGCCGTTGCCGAAGAGCAGGGCATCCACGCCCATGCCGGCGGCGTTGCGGAAGAGGGAGCCGATGTTCTCGTGGTCACCCACGCCCTCGAGCACCACCACGGTGCGTGCGCTCTCCAGGATCTCCGCCACGGGGGTTTCCTCGACCCGCTCAGCGGCGGCGAGCAACCCGCGGTGCATGTCGAAACCGGCGACCTCGGCGAGGGTGGCACGGTCCACGGCATAGACCGGGGTCTCCCCCACTGCCGCCCGGTTCGCGGGTTCGGCGAGGAAGCTCTCCAATTTGGCGGGGAAGCCCACCAGGGCACGCACCGGGAAGCGGGAAGCGAAAAGCCGACCCACCACCAGGGGGCCTTCCGCGATCACCAGTCCTTTGCCACCCGGTAGATCGGGGCGGTTATCGGAGTGGTTGAGATTGCGGACATCGTCCAGGCGGGGGTCGGCGGGGTCTTCGATGCGGATCACACCCCCCATGCTAGAGGGCGGTGCTCCCAGGGCGGAAAATTAGCCCAGCAGAGCCATGATCGGGTCCATCGCGAAGTAGACGACGAAGAGGGCGGAGATCAGCCACATGATCCAGTGGACCTCGCGGATCTTGCCGGCGGCGACGGTCATCAGGGTGAAGGCGATGAAACCGACGCCGATGCCGTTGGCGATGGAGTAGGTCATCGGCATGACCACGATGGTCAGGAAGGCGGGCAGGGCGATGTGGAACTTGGAGAAGTCGATGTCGATGACCTGGGCCATCATCATGGCACCCACGATGACCAGGACCGGGGCGGCGGCCTCGATGGGGACGACCTCATAGAGCGGGGTCAGGAACATCGCCAGCAGGAAGAGGACACCGGTGACGATATTGGCCAGACCGGTGCGGGCACCATCCCCGACACCGGCGGCGGAGTCCGCGAAGACGGTGGCAGAAGACGATGAGGTGACACCACCGACGATGGCGCCGGCACCCTCAACCACCAGGGACTTCTTCATGTCGGGCAGCTCATTGTTCTCATCGACCAGGTTGCCCTGCTTGCCCAGGGCGGTCATGGTTCCCATGGCGTCGAAGAAGTTGGCCAACACCAGGGTGAACACCAGCATGGTGGCGGCGACGACGCCGATGCGGGTGAAGGCACCGAAGAGGTTGACATCACCGACGATGGACAGGTCAGGCAGACCACCGAAGGAGGTGGGCAGCGCCGGAACCGCCAGGGACCAGCCGCCCGGGTTCTCCGCGGAGGAACCTGCCCCGACGACGGCCTCGACGATCATGGCGATGATGGTGGTGGCGAGGATGCCGATGAAGAGTCCACCGCGGATCTTGCGGACGACCATGGTGCCGCAGATGATCAGACCGATGATGAAGACCAGGGTGGGCCAGGCGTTGATGGATCCGCCGTCACCCAGCTGCACCGGGACGGTGGTCATCGCGGCATCCGGGACGCGGGTGACAAACCCTGCGTCGACCAGACCGATCATGGCGATGAACATGCCGATGCCCACACCGATGGAGGCCTTCATGGCCGGTGGGATGGCACGGAAGACGGCGGTTCGAAAACCGGAGACCGCCAGAATGACGATGACGATGCCATCCAGGACCACCAGGCCCATGGCTTCCGGCCAGGTCAGGCCTTCACCGGCGACCAGGGTCACCGCGACCAGGGTGTTCAGTCCCAGGCCGGTGGCGATACCGAAGGGATAGCGGGCGATCAGGCCGAAGGCGATGGTCATCACGCCGGCGGCCAGGGCCGTGGCGGCGGCGACCTGGGGGATGCCCAGGGTGTTGCCGGCACTGTCCTCAGCGGTGCCGAGGATCAGGGGGTTCAGAATCACGATGTAGGCCATCGCGAAGAAGGTCACGACACCGGCACGGACCTCAGTGCCGAGCGTGGAACCCCGTTCCGAGATTTTAAAGTAACGGTCAAGCGCGCCACCCGATGGTTTGGCAGCGGTTGATTCGTCCAGGCGTTGGGTCATCCGGAGATCTCCATATCAATAATGAACTGGTAATTCACCGTCTAAGAGTCCCACTCACACCCCCGTTTCTCAAAAAAATTCAGCACATTACTGAGCAAAATCACAGGTGGTGCTACCTTGAGAATTCCAGTTCAAGAGGGAAGTTGTGATGGTTACCTTTGATTTTACGGTTAAGGACCGCCGGGTCGCCCACTTCGAGACGCTCCTAGCGATGTTGCATCGACAAGAAGACTTTAGCCCAGCCCAGGAAGAAGAGCTGATTGAAAAGCTCCGCGCCTCCGGGCCCGGTGTACATCGCGTTGTGCTGACGTCCCGACCGGGCACCTTCACGGTGGATCTTCGCCCCATGGAAGACCGGGGCAGTGAGATCATCATGGATGCCGCCGGCACCCCGGATCAGCGCCAGCATCCCCACCAGCCGGGTGGGGACCGCGGTTGGATCCTCACCCAGCTCTCCCGGATCCGACGGGGCGGGGCCGGGGATTCGGTGCTGCTGGATGAGTCTGGGCAGATCATCTCCACCATCACCGCCCCCCTGGTGTTGCTCGAGGGCGCCAATGTGCATGTCAGCGATCACCCACTCCTCACCCCTTCACTGATGCTGGATGAGGTGGTGGCCCATCTGCTGGAGCATGGTCTGCAGCTGATCCATTACCCGGCCGGCTTCACCATGCCGCCACTGCGGCGCGGGGAGGTCTGGGTGCTCAACCCGCTGAGTGGACTCTGCAAGGTCTCCGGCTGGCTGGAGTACGGCTCCATCGTGACTCCCCGACCGCTGCCCCAGCGGATTCCGCCGACCCACCTGGAGGTGGAGGCCTGGCGCTGGGAGCAGGCCACCGATCTGAGTTAAAAGCTAGTAGTCGACGGGGAGCTCATCGTCGAAGGCGCTCGGTGGCTCCTCCCCCTGGCTCGGGGTGGGCGGGGTTTCGGAGTGGGCGCCGCAGCCATAGGTGGCGTGCACCAGGTGACCATCGGCGGAATATTCATTGGCACAGACCCCGAAGTTCTCCCCGATGGCTCCCTCCACCTTGAGGTAGAAGGCGCAGCTACGGCAGTGCAGGGCGGCTTTCTCCGCAAATTCGGAGGTGGGGCCATAGTCCCCGGTGTGCCAGCGGTGGCGGGCCTCCTCCAGGCCATGGCGGCTGATCCGGTAGCGCCCCTCAACCTTGTCCAGGCGTTCATCGCCGGGCATCGGCGGCATGAGGTCTCCGGGGCCGAGATCACCCGGGCGGACTCTTTCCTCATAGGGCACCCAATCAGGTGCCTGCAGCGCCTCGTGGGCGGGCACCAGGGCTACTTCATTGACGGTGACGTGGCGGGAACCTTCGGCACAGGCCAGCACGGCATTCCATTCCCAGCCGTGATAGCCGGGGACTGCTGCCTGGAAACGGTGGGTGGCCACATTAGGGCCCAACATCGACACTCCGATGTGTTCTCCGACCTCACCATCGCCGAGTTCCTCCAGCGAGCCTCTCGCGACCTGGATGGCGCGGGCGTCGAGAAGCGGGTTGGTGTTTTTCCTTCGGGGATTACGTTGACGTTGACGGGACACGCCCCTATTATCCATGTCCTGCGGCATTATGGTTAACATGCCCCTGCACATGCCTAAAATTCTTGCTGCCCTGAGCCTGCTCCCGATGCTCAGTTCCTGCGCCTCCGGTGCCGCCACCCCGGCCGAAACCGGGGTGCAGTACCTGGAACCGGAGATCATCCAGGTGCACCCCTTCGATGAGCGGAGTTTCACCCAGGGTCTGGAGGTGGATGAGCAGGGCAATCTGCTGGTGGCCACCGGAATGGTGGGTGAGTCCCGGCTCTACCGCGTCACCCCTGAGGGTGAGGAACTGCAGTCCGTGGACCTGGACCCCGCTTTCTTCGGGGAGGGCGTCACCGTGGCCGGAGCGGACCTCTGGCAGCTGACCTGGCAGGACGGGGTTGCCATCCGGCGCGATGCCGGAAGCCTGGCGGAGCTGGGCCGCTACCCCCTCAGCACCGAAGGCTGGGGAATCTGCTCCCGCCAGGATGAGCTGCTGCTCTCTGATGGTTCCGCCGCTCTCTCCCGCCTTGATCCGGAGACCTTTGAGCTCCGCGAACAAACTCGGGTCACCTTGGAGGGTGTGCCCGTGGAGGGGCTCAATGAGCTGGAGTGCGTGGGAGATGAGGTCTACGCCAATGTTTTCCTGAGCACCGAGATCATGCGTATCGACGCCCTGAGCGGGGAGGTCACCGCCGTCATTGACGCCGCCAACCTGCCCAATAACGCCACCCCGGACCCCAACCACGTCCTCAACGGCATCGCCCACCTGGATAATGGGAGCTTCCTGTTGGGCGGTAAACGCTGGCCGGACCTCTACGAGGTTCGTTTCGTACCCTCCGCCTAGGATGGATGATCATGGTCAGTCCTAAGAAAGCCAAGAAGAAGTCACTGCTGCGGGTGCTCACCCTGATCATCGCCGTGGTGATCGTGGTGGTCGCCTCTGTGCTGGTGCAGACCTGGTGGAATAACCGTCCCGGACCAGAACCGGCGGAGATCTCCCTCACCGCCCGGGTCGGCGAGCAGGAGATTGAACTTCTCCCCTACCTCGCCTGTGAGCCGGGCACCGAGTGTGAGGAGGGTGATATCCCCGCCCTTGAGGTCGGCCCCGGTGAGACCCTGGAGCTGGAGATCCCCGAGGAGGTGCACCGCGGGGAGTGGTCCCTGCTGAGCATCTACGATGATCCGGCCGCCAATGACCAGATCCTGCATGCCGGTTATGACGCGGACAGCGCGGAGATCCCCGGGTCGGTGGATCCGGTCGAAGAAGGGAATGCAGAACGGCCCCGCCTGGTGGTGGTTGAGGTGTCCGCCGTGATGATTGGCACGGACGCTGATGGGGAGGAAACTCCCTTGAGCGTCGTCTGGTCCCTCAACACCCAGGGCGAGGCCGTGGAGAATTAGCTGGGCTGACGTGAACCCCTCTTGGGGGTCAGACGTCGAGTTCGCGGGCCACGGCCCGCAGGATCTCCGCCACCTGGTGGCCGGCCTTACGCTCCGGGTAACGACCCGAACGCAGATCCGGCTGCACCTTGAGCTCAAGCAGGGTCACCAGGTCCGAGATCATGCTGTGCAGTTCCTCCGGCTGGTACTTGTGCTGGGGACGGCGTGCCTTCGGTTCCTCCAGTACCCGGACGCGGAGCGCCTGGGGGCCCCGACGACCTGCCGCGAAATCAAACTCAATGCGCTGACCGGGGTGGAGTTCTTCAACGCCCTCCGGCAGCACCTGCTTGCCCACGTAGACGTCCTCGTCCCCCGGGTTAGAGACAAAACCGAAGCCTTTACCGGCGTCGTACCACTTCACCTTGCCAATCGGCACTTGATCTCACCGCTTTCTCTATGAATCAGCGCGGCGGAAGATCTTTGCCGCAGGCGATTCCTTGAATGACATGAAGCAGTGATTATACACCCCGGGATAACCACCCCCCTGAAGCACAAAAATCACGCATGAGATACAAATCACACCCGTTTCCATAACGCTTTGACCTGCGCCGTTATTCCCCCTTTTCCCCTTTAGGAATCATTCCGCGCCTTTAACGTGACTCAAACGTTATAAAACGTTATTGTGGTCGGCAGGCACAAGGGGAATGATCCCCGCCGACGCTAACGCCTAACCCTGTCTGAGCGTCGGACGGGCCCCGGAAGATGTGCACGATAACCCGTCAGAGCGGCGGAAATAGCCGCTCATTGAAACTGAACATCGACATTACAGACAGGGGCGGGGAACCCACCGCGGAACCATCCGCACCGGAGGACAACCTCCTTGGGGTGAAGCCGCAGCACGCGGCCGGGCAGTCTGAATCCTCACAGCCCGAACCCGACAGCTCACCTCGCAGGCGGACAATGAGAGGAATCCTTTTTCATGGCACGTCACAACAGCAAGTCCGCTACCTTCGCCAAGATCGCCGCTTCCACCGCCGCATTCGGCGCAGCAGCCACCATCATGGCACCGACCGCAACCGCCGCCCCGGACTCCGACTGGGATCGACTGGCACAGTGCGAGGCCGGCGGCAACTGGAAGATCAACACCGGTAACGGTTACCACGGTGGTCTCCAGTTCTCCCCCTCCACCTGGGCTGCCTACGGCGGCACCCAGTTCGCCCCCTACGCCTACCAGGCCACCCGGGAGCAGCAGATCGCTGTCGCCGAGCGCACCCTCGCCGGCCAGGGTTGGGGCGCATGGCCGGCCTGCTCCGCACGTCTGGGCCTGAACTCCGCCCCGACCCCCCGGGATGTCGCCGCCGATGCCCCGGCGCAGGTCCAGCAGGTCGTCGCTGAGGCCACCGCCGCTGTCGCCGAGAGCAGCTCCCAGGACGATGCCCTCGCCGTCGACGCCGTCTACGGTCTGCTGCGCGAAACCTTCGCCTCCTACGGTGTGGGTGTCCCGGCACAGGTTGAGTCCTACTACGCCGCCAACCGCCACGACTTCAACTCCTTCTACACCGCCAACCGCGAGGTCATCGACTCCGTCCTGGTGTAAGTCCGCTGGTACCTGCAGCCGGATCTGAGCCCCCAGAGGGGGTTCGGATCCGGTTTTTGCGTGGGCTGGAGTCCTTCAACACGGGACCACAGAGACAGATATCCCCGCCCCACCGGGAGAATTCCGGTGGGGCGGGGATATCTGCTGAAAAGGTCAGTCCCGGCTTAAGCGGGTGTAGGGGTGGACGTAGCCGGTCGCCTCATGGGGAACCGGGAATACGATGTCATCGCCATAGGGGCTGGAAGCTCCGGCGAGGAGGGAGTTAATTTCGGTGACTACATGTCCGCCACCCGGGACCTGCTTCGGCCAGCCCGGATCGACATAGCCCTTCTTCTCAACGTTTGCCATAAGCCCTATTCTGTCAAATACCGGCACAAAAAGTAACTTAAGAAGGGTTCAAGTTCCTCATACCATGAAAAATTCCCGCTCTCAGGGCCCTGGTGACGAAGATTTCCGGAGCTGGCTCTCCCATCTGGAGGATGAACAGCTGGCAGTTATTCTGCGCTCCCGCCCCGATGCGGTCCTTCCCCTTCCTCCTGGTTTCGGCCCCCTAGCTGCACGTTTAAGGCTTCGCGCCTCAGTGTCCCGGGCGGTGCGGACCCTGGATGCCCTGCATCTGGCGGTCCTGGAGGCGGCAGCTGACGTGGGGGCGGAACTTCATCCGGTGAGTGCCCCCGAAGTGGTGAAGGAGTTCCAGTCCCGGAGCCCTGATGCCCCCGGTGGGCTCATCGAGGAGGCGATCCAGGGTCTGCGGGAACGGGCGTTGCTCTTCGGCGAGGGCCGGTTGCAGCTGGTGGCCGAAGCCATGACATCCCTGCCGGCGGACTGGCAGCTGCTCCCCGCGGCCGATGAAAGCCGACTCTCCGCCGCCCGGATCGGGGAGCTCCTGGCGGAGTTGGATCTGCGCCAGCGGAAGGTGCTGGACACCCTCAATAACTCCGGGGGGCGTGGGCTGACCCGGGATGCCGCCCCGGATGCGGATCCCACCCGGCCGATCCCCCAGTTGATTGCCGCCGGCCTACTCACCCGCATTGATGCAGAGACCGTCGGTCTGCCGCTGAACATCCGACGCATCATGCGGGGGGAGGGGGAGCTGGAGGTACCGCTGCTCCCCTCCCCCAGGTTTGCGGCGGGGCAACCGGATGCCCGGGCCCAGACCCGGGCGGATCAGTCCGGGGCGGCGGCCGGTCTGGAGGTGGCCCGCCAGCTGCACCAGCTGATTGATCTGCTGGGTGCCCAGCCGGTGGCCCTGCTCAAGGATGGTGATGTCGGGGTTCGGGCGGCCACGAAACTGGCGCGGGACCTGGACCTTTCCGAGGCAGATCTGATCCGCCTGGTGTGCCTGGGTGAGGCCGCGGGTCTGCTGGGTCGCGGGGAGCCGGCAGGTGAGAGCGGCGATCATCTGGCACCCACCCCAGCTGTTGAGGAGTGGCTGGATGCGGATCTGGCTACTCGCTGGTCCCTGCTGCTGCGCGGCTGGTGGACCTCCACCTGGGACACCTGGCAGGAGGAGGACCGCCTGCTTTCGGAGAACTCACGTCGGGAACATCTCCCGGAGACCCGTCGCCTGCTGTGCTCCCAACTGACCCGCCCCGCCATCGGCACCGCCCTGAGTGAGGATGAGGTGCTGGCGGATCTGCATTTCTCAGCCCCCGTGGCGGCCCTGCGGATCGGTACCACCATGGCTCAGGAGCTGCTGGCCGAGGCCCGTTGGATCGGTGCGCTCTCCGGTGGGGTGGCCACCTCGGTGCTCCGCGCCCTGGTGGCGGGTGAGGATCCGGCGGAGATCGCCGCTGAGATCACCCCGGGCACCGTGGAGAAGGTGATTCCCCAGGCGGACATGACGATCATGGCGCCGGGTCCCCTGCCGCGTGAGCTGCAGGCGGAGCTGGATCTGCTGGCGGAATTGGAGTCCGCCGGACTGGCCAGCATCTACCGGGTCACGGAAAACTCCCTCCGCCGCGCCATGGACACCGGTCGGAGTTCGGAAGATCTCAAGGACTTCCTCAGTGATCATTCCCTGGGTGAGGTGCCACAGTCCATCAGCTACCTGATTGATGATGTCGCCCGCCGTCACGGCACCCTGCGGGGTGGGCCTGCGATGAGCTACCTGCGTTGTGATGATCCGGCGGTGATGGCCCAGGTAGGCAACTCCCCTGCCGCAGAGCTGCTGGGGTTGCGCCAGATCGCCCCGACCATCGTGATCGCCCAGGCTCCCCTGGCCCGGGTCATCGCTGCCCTGAGGGAGCAGGGGATCCACGCGGTGGCCGAGGACACCAGTGGGGCCAGCCTGGACATCCGCCCACCTGCGGCCAGGGTGAATGTGAAGACGCGCCCCACTATCCGGCCGCAGCCCCTGGATGAAACCCGGATCAGGGCTGCTGTCGCCGCCATCAGGCGGGCCGAAGATGCCGAAAAACCGGGGGCACCCCTGAACGATCCCCTGCCCGTGCTGCAGGCCGCGGCACGGGCGGGACGGACTGTGACCCTCGGGTTCGTCGATAAGCAGGGTGTGGCGGTGCAGCGTGTGGTCCGGCCGATCAAGGTGGGCGGGGGTCAGGTGGATGCGGTGGACCCGGTGAGTGGTTCGGCACACCGCTTCACCCTGCACCGCATCACCGAGGTGATCGTGGATGAGAAGCCGGGGTAGACACCTGGTTCCGCTTTGGCCCATGTCAGTGACATAATGAGTGCATTTGGCATCTGATCCCCTTCAAGGAGGAAATTTGGGCTTCGGTGACGGCCCCCTGATCGTCCAGTCCGACAAAACCGTGCTGCTTGAGATCGACCACGCCCTGGCCGCTGACGCACGCGCCGCGCTCGCCCCCTTCGCGGAGCTGGAGCGCGCACCTGAGCATGTCCACACCTACCGCATCACCCCGCTCGCGCTGTGGAATGCCCGCGCCGCCGGGCATGATGCGGAGCAGGTGGTGGATGTGCTGGAACGCTACTCCCGCTTCCCGGTGCCCCAGGCACTGCTTATCGACGTCGCGGAGACAATGTCGCGCTATGGCCGGGTCCGCCTGCACAAGCACCCCGCCCACGGCCTGCTCCTGGAGTCTGCGGAGCCCGCCATCCTGGCGGAACTGCAGCGCCACAAGAAGATCAAGCCGATGCTCGGCGCCCCGATCGACCCCGAGAGCATCCTGGTCCACCCCTCTGAGCGGGGGCGGTTGAAACAGGAACTGCTGAAGGTGGGCTGGCCGGCGGAGGACCTGGCCGGATATGTCGACGGTGAAGCCCACCCCATCGCCCTGTCCACCGAGAATGAGGACTGGGAGCTGCGTGACTATCAGCGCTATGCCGCTGATTCTTTCTGGGAGGGTGGTTCCGGGGTGGTGGTGCTGCCCTGCGGTGCCGGTAAAACCATGGTCGGTGCGGCATCCATGGCTCGCGCCCAGGCCACCACCCTGATCCTGGTGACCAATACGGTGGCCGGCCGACAGTGGCGGGATGAACTGATCAAGCGCACCACGCTCACCGAGGATGAGATCGGCGAGTACTCCGGCGAAAAGAAGGAGATCCGCCCGGTGACAATTGCCACCTATCAGGTGGTCACCCGCAAAACCAAGGGTGAGTACCGGGCACTGGAGCTCTTCGACTCCCGCGACTGGGGCCTGATCATCTACGACGAGGTGCACCTCCTGCCCGCCCCGGTGTTCCGGATGACCTCCGACCTGCAGTCCCGGCGTCGCCTGGGACTGACCGCCACCCTGGTGCGGGAGGACGGTCGGGAGGGTGATGTCTTCTCGCTGATCGGGCCGAAACGTTATGATGCCCCCTGGAAGGACATTGAGGCCCAGGGTTTCATCGCCACCGCGGAATGCGTGGAGGTCCGCACCACGATGAGCGAATCGGAGCGGATGGTCTATGCCACCGCGGAAAGTGCGGACCGCTACCGCCTGGCGGCCTGTGCGGGTTCGAAGCTGAGGGTGGTGGAGAAGCTCCTGGCACAACATCCCGGGCAGCCCACCCTGATCATCGGTGCCTACCTGGATCAGCTGGAGGAACTTTCGGCCCGTTTCCAGGCGCCGGTGATTGAGGGCAAGACCTCCAATAAGAAACGCCAGGAACTCTTCGATAAATTCCGTTCCGGGGAAGTCTCGGTGCTGGTGGTCAGCAAGGTGGCGAATTTCTCCATCGACCTGCCCGAGGCCGCCGTGGCGATCCAGGTCTCGGGTACCTTTGGTTCCCGACAGGAGGAAGCCCAGCGTCTGGGTCGTCTCCTCCGCCCCAAGGCCGATGGTGGGGAGGCCCACTTCTACTCCGTGGTCAGCCGGGACAGCCTGGACGCGGAGTACGCCGCCCACCGCCAGCGGTTCCTCGCCGAGCAGGGTTATGCCTACCGCATCCTCGACGCCGAGGACCTGGTGGTTCCTCCCCTGCCGGCCGAGGACACACAGATCAGTGAAAACAACGACGCAGCTGATGCAGCTGAGGAAGAACTCCAGTGAAGGTATTCAAGTTCGAGGTCGATGAGGCCTACGCCAAGGAAAACAATGAGATGCTGCGGGACAACAACCGCTTCAAACTCTCCGGCAGCATCTTCTCACTGGTGCTGCTGGTTTTTGGTGGGGTCATGTGGTGGTTGGCCGATGGTGCCGCCTGGGGTTGGATCAGTGGCCTGGTCTTCGCCGTGCTGGCCCTGATCTTCCTCGGGGTGACCTTCGTGGCACCGCAGAAGATGGGCAGCCCCCAGGAGCTCTACGACCGTTATCCCCTGGCCCCGGCCATCATCGTGGAGGCCAACGCCCGGGATGCGGTGATCATGGCCCTGGTCAACACCAACGTGGATCCCCAGATCCCGCCGCGGTGGGGGCTGGCGCTGCGCACCATCAACCGCACCGGAGTGCACCAGAACAAGGTGGGCACCCAGGTGCCCGTGGCCGCTGTCCATGGTCAGCGTGCCACCAAGGATCCCCACCACTGGCTGCAGATTCTGCCCATGCCGATCACCTGGGGAACCAAGGACAAGGATGTGGTCAACGAGGCCCGCAAGTCCATCCCCCATGAACAGTGGGTACTTCTGGAGAAGCACCGCAACCGTTATGAAGAGGTCAAGGGAACCCGCTACAACATGCTGGTGCTCTAGGGTTTTCCTCTAAGCTCGGGGGTTATGAATCAGGTAGTCAAACGCCTCCAGCCCTTTACTGAAACCATCTTCGCCACGATGACCGCAAGGGCCGTGGCACACCGGGCCATCAACCTGGGGCAGGGATTCCCTGACTCTGATGGCCCTTCTTCCATGCTTGACACCGCCGTGGCGCAGATCCGGGCGGGCAGTAACCAGTACGGCCCCGGTCGGGGAGAATCCCGGCTCCGTGAGGCCATCGCCCGGCAGCGCTCCCGCCGCTACGGTATCGACTATGATCCCGCCAGCGAGGTCCTGGTGACCGTGGGAGCCACTGAGGCGATCACCGCTACTGTCCTCGGGCTGGTGGAACCGGGGTCCGAGGTGATCCTCCTGGAGCCCTACTATGATGCCTACGCCGCAGCCATCGCGCTTGCCGACGCCGTGCGCATCCCCGTCCCGTTGAAAACCAGCGGCAACAGCTGGGCCCCGGATATCGCGGCTATCCGTTCCGCGATCACCGAAAAGACCTCGATGATCATCCTGAACAGCCCCCATAACCCCACCGGCTCGGTCTTCGGGGCAGCAGACCTGGCGGAGCTGGCCGAGGTGGTGGTCGAGCATGATCTCCTGCTGCTTTCCGATGAGGTCTATGAGTACCTCACCTTCGATGCTTCCACCCACACCGCCATGGCGATGCTGCCGGGCATGCGGGAACGCACCGTCACCGTCTCCTCGGCCGCCAAGACCTTCAACGCCACCGGATGGAAGACCGGTTGGGCGTTGGCCCCCGCCCCGCTTCTCGACGCCGTCCTCAAGGCCAAGCAGTTTATGTCCTATGTGGGTGCCACTCCTTTCCAGGCGGCCGTGGCGCATGCCCTGGATGCCGAGGAAAGTTGGGTCACCGAGATGGTCAGCGGGCTGCAGCGAGAAAGGGATCTGTTGAGGGAGGTGCTGCTGGAGGTCGGTTTCGAGGTGGCAGCAAGCCAGGGCACCTATTTTCTCATCGCAGATATCTCTCCCCTGGGTTATGAGGACGGGGTGGAGTTCTGTCTCCAGCTGCCCGAGAAGGCCGGTGTGGCAGCCATCCCCGTCCAGGTGTTCACTGACTATCCTGAGCTCTGGCAGACGAAAGTCCGCTTCGCCTTCTGCAAACAGCCGGCCACCATGGCTGAGGCCGCAAAGCGACTGCGAGAAGCCCTGGGCTCCTAGGTTTTCCTGGGTTGGCTGCACTCCCCCAGTGGGGCTGTCCCAGGTTTTTGTGGGATACGAAAAAAGAGGTAGGCCCCGGGAAGAGAAACCATGTTCTCTTCCCGGGGCCTACCCCTTGTTTTTTCTTGCATGAAGTTAAAGGTTGGCAGCGACCTACTCTCCCACACCCTCCCAGGTGCAGTACCATCAGCGCGAACGGGCTTAGCTTCCGGGTTCGGAAAGGGACCGGGCGTGACCCCGCCGCAATAAACCACCAACACACTCAAACAACACGAACCAACCACACCCCACCACACAGGGGGATGCGTGTCGTGTCAGACACTGCACAGTGGACGCGAAGCAACCCTCAAGATCACTCGTTACAAGTTACGCACAACCACCAACCCCAAGGGCCAGCAGATATATGTGTGTTATCGGTAAATTAGTACCGGTCACCTCCACACCTTACGATGCGTCCAGATCCGGCCTATCAACCCCATAATCTATAGGGAACCTCAAAAGAAACCTCATCTCAAAACAGGCTTCCCGCTTAGATGCTTTCAGCGGTTATCCCTCCCGTACGTAGCCAACCAGCCCTGCCCCTGGCGGAACAACTGGCACACTAGAGGTACGTCCGTCCCGGTCCTCTCGTACTAGGGACAGCCTTCTTCAAGTTTCAACGCGCACGGCGGATAGAGACCGAACTGTCTCACGACGTTCTAAACCCAGCTCGCGTGCCGCTTTAATGGGCGAACAGCCCAACCCTTGGGACCTACTCCAGCCCCAGGATGCGACGAGCCGACATCGAGGTGCCAAACCATCCCGTCGATATGGACTCTTGGGGAAGATCAGCCTGTTATCCCCGGGGTACCTTTTATCCGTTGAGCGACACCACATCCACAAGTAGGTGCCGGATCACTAGTCCCGACTTTCGTCCCTGTTCGAGCTGTCACTCTCACAGTCAAGCTCCCTTGTGCACTTACACTCACCACCTGATTACCAACCAGGCTGAGGAAACCTTTGGGCGCCTCCGTTACCATTTAGGAGGCAACCGCCCCAGTTAAACTACCCACCAGGCACTGTCCCCAACCCAGATCATGGGCCAAAGTTAGATGTTCAATCCGATCAGAGTGGTATTTCAACAACGACTCCCACACAACTAGCGTCATGTGATCTAAGTCTCCCACCTATCCTACACAAACCGAACCGAACACCAATACCAAGCTATAGTGAAGGTCCCGGGGTCTTTTCGTCCTGCCGCGCGTAACGAGCATCTTTACTCGTACTGCAATTTCACCGGGCCTGTGGTTGAGACAGCAGGGAAGTCGTTACGCCATTCGTGCAGGTCGGAACTTACCCGACAAGGAATTTCGCTACCTTAGGATGGTTATAGTTACCACCGCCGTTTACTGGGGCTTAAATTCTCAGCTTCGCCCATAAATGAGCTAACCGGTCCTCTTAACCTTCCAGCACCGGGCAGGCGTCAGTCCGTATACCTCAACTTAAACGTTTTCGCACGGACCTGTGTTTTTAATAAACAGTCGCTTCCCTCTATTCTCTGCGACCACAACCAGCTCAAGGTGTAAAACCCGTCACCAGCCATGGCCCCCCTTCTCCCGAAGTTACGGGGGCATTTTGCCGAGTTCCTTAACCACAGTTCACCCGAACGCCTTAGTATTCTCTACCTGACTACCTGTGTCGGTTTAGGGTACGGGCCGAATGTGCACTCGCTAGAGGCTTTTCTCGACAGTACAGGATCACCAACATCACCCCGAAGGGCTACGCATCACGCCTCACACACCTGGGCCGGCGGATTTACCTACCAACCCGTGCTACACGCTTACACCACAATCCAATAAGTGGCTCGGCTACCTCACTGCGTCACCCCATCACTTAGCTACTACCAGCTCAGGCTCCACGCACGCCCCGACAGACACCATCAAAGATGACATCCGAAGGATTATGGGTGGTTAGTATCACTGATTCACCATGGGCGCACACACTCGGGTACGGGAATATCAACCCGTTATCCATCGACTACGCCTGACGGCCTCGCCTTAGGCCCCGACTCACCCTGGGAAGACGAACTTGACCCAGGAACCCTTAGTCATCCGGCGGATGAGATTCTCACTCATCAATTCGTTACTCATGCCTGCATTCTCACTCGCACACAGTCCACACCCGGTCACCCAAGCGCTTCACCCCGTGCACGACGCTCCCCTACCCAATAATATAAATATCATTGCCGCGGCTTCGGCGGTGTACTTGAGCCCCACTACATTGTCGGCGCAGAACCACTCGACCAGTGAGCTATTACGCACTCTTTCAAGGATGGCTGCTTCTAAGCCAACCTCCTGGCTGTCTTCGCGATCCCACATCCTTTTCCACTTAGTACACCCTTAGGGGCCTTAACCGGCGATCTGGGCTGTTTCCCTCTCGACTATGAAGCTTATCCCCCACAGTCTCACTGCTGCGCTAACTTAAACCGGCATTCGGAGTTTGGCTGACATTGCTAAGATTGTAGTCCCGCTCAACCAACCAGTAGCTCTACCTCCGGCAAGCACCACACAACGCTGCACCTAAATGCATTTCGGGGAGAACCAGCTATCACGGAGTTTGATTGGCCTTTCACCCCTACCCACAACTCATCCCCTCAGTTTTCAACCTAAGTGGGTTCGCGCCTCCACGACGTCTTACCATCGCTTCACACTGGCCATGGGTAGATCACCCCGCTTCGGGTCCAGGACATGCCACTAAAACACACTAGTTAGTATTCGCTTTCGCTACGACTACCCCACTCAACGGGTTAACCTCGCGACATGCCGCTGACTCGCAGGCTCATTCTTCAAAAGGCACGCCATCACCTATTACAGCTCTGACGGATTGTAAGCACACGGTTTCAGGTACTATTTCACTCCCCTCCCGGGGTACTTTTCACCATTCCCTCACGGTACTAATCCGCTATCGGTCATACTGAGTATTCAGGCTTACCGGGTGGTCCCGGCAGATTCACAGCAGATTCCACGAGCCCGCTGCTACTCGGGACATAAACAACAAGAAACACAGTGTCTTCACGTACGGGACTCTCACCCTCTCCGGCAGGTCATCCCAAACCACTTCCGCTAACACCGTGCACCCTGCGCCCGGCTGGTAGACCAGACACGCTTAAATCCCACAACCCCCACAATGCAACCCCTACCAGGTATCACACATCACAGGTTTAGCCACTAATCCATTTTCGCTCGCCGCTACTCACGGAATCACTATTGTTTTCTTTTCCTGCGGGTACTGAGATGTTTCACTTCCCCGCGTAACCCCCACAACCACTATGAATTCATGGAAGGGTGACCGCCCATAACGACAGCCGGGTTTCCCCATTCGGACATCCTCGGATCAACGCTTAGTTGGCAACTCCCCGAGGCATAACGCAGCCTCTCACGTCCTTCATCGGCTCAGTATGCCAAGGCATCCACCGTGTGCCCTTAAAAAACACACACAAAACTTCTATCACGACAAGGTCGCGATGAAATTGCTTACTTACAACAAGAATAAAGATGCTCGCGTCCACTATACAGTTCTCACACAACACACCACCCACCACCACACACCCCACCCGAAGACGAGACACCTGATACGTAGATGATCAGTCACGGAACAAAAATGTTGTCCCAGACACCCAACAGCATGCCACCCCACCACCGTCAGACAGTGAGTTATCTTTTGCTCATCGACCACGCATCCAAGCGTGGGGAATCATATCCACCCGATTAAAATGCCGGCGGGCCAACAAACGTGACCACCAACCGGTGTACCCCACCCACACAGTGGATGAAAGGATTTTCTAAAGCTCCTTAGAAAGGAGGTGATCCAGCCGCACCTTCCGGTACGGCTACCTTGTTACGACTTCGTCCCAATCGCCGATCCCACCTTCGACAGCTCCCCCCTTACGGTTGGGCCACTGGCTTCGGGTGTTACCAACTTTCATGACGTGACGGGCGGTGTGTACAAGGCCCGGGAACGTATTCACCGCAGCGTTGCTGATCTGCGATTACTAGCGACTCCGACTTCATGGGGTCGAGTTGCAGACCCCAATCCGAACTGAGGCCGGCTTTGAAGGATTAGCTTACCCTCACGGGTTCGCGACCTGCTGTACCGACCATTGTAGCATGTGTGAAGCCCTGGACATAAGGGGCATGATGATTTGACGTCATCCCCACCTTCCTCCGAGTTGACCCCGGCAGTTTCTCATGAGTCCCCACCATAACGTGCTGGCAACATAAGACAAGGGTTGCGCTCGTTGCGGGACTTAACCCAACATCTCACGACACGAGCTGACGACAACCATGCACCACCTGTGAACCAGCCACAAGGGAAGACGTATCTCTACGCCGATCTGGTCCATGTCAAGCCCAGGTAAGGTTCTTCGCGTTGCATCGAATTAATCCACATGCTCCGCCGCTTGTGCGGGCCCCCGTCAATTCCTTTGAGTTTTAGCCTTGCGGCCGTACTCCCCAGGCGGGGCGCTTAATGCGTTAGCTACGGCACAGAAGACGTGGAAGTCCCCTACACCTAGCGCCCACCGTTTACGGCATGGACTACCAGGGTATCTAATCCTGTTCGCTACCCATGCTTTCGCTCCTCAGCGTCAGTTACTGCCCAGAGACCTGCCTTCGCCATTGGTGTTCCTCCTGATATCTGCGCATATCACCGCTACACCAGGAATTCCAGTCTCCCCTACAGCACTCAAGTTATGCCCGTATCGCCTGCACGCCCGGAGTTAAGCCCCGGAATTTCACAGACGACGCGACAAACCACCTACGAGCTCTTTACGCCCAGTAATTCCGGACAACGCTCGCACCCTACGTATTACCGCGGCTGCTGGCACGTAGTTAGCCGGTGCTTCTTATCCAGGTACCGTCACCTTGCGGCTTCGTCCCTGGCGAAAGGAGTTTACAACCCGAAGGCCTTCATCCCCCACGCGGCGTCGCTGCATCAGGCTTCCGCCCATTGTGCAATATTCCCCACTGCTGCCTCCCGTAGGAGTCTGGGCCGTATCTCAGTCCCAATGTGGCCGTCCACCCTCTCAGGCCGGCTACCCGTCGACGCCTTGGTAGGCCATTACCCCACCAACAAGCTGATAGGCCGCGAGCTCATCCCACACCGAAAAATCTTTCCACCACACCTCCACGATGCGGTCCTATCCGGTATTAGACCCAGTTTCCCAGGCTTATCCCGAAGTGCGGGGCAGATCACCCACGTGTTACTCACCCGTTCGCCACTCGAGTACCCCCGAAGGGGCCTTTCCGTTCGACTTGCATGTGTTAAGCACGCCGCCAGCGTTCGTCCTGAGCCAGGATCAAACTCTCCATAAAAGACAACCAACACCCCGAAGGACGCCGATCAATCAGACTGAAAAGCCCGACAACCTGACAAACAAACCACGACCCACCCCCCACAAAGAGGAACAGGCCACTGGCAATTCATCCAAAAAATTACTGATCAACCATCAGACCCCCCCTTCCCTGACGGGGAAAAACAAACGGGGATCCGACATAAAAACTTAGTCAACCATACCGACTGACCCCACCCCGAAAGATGCGGCCCATGATTTACAGTGCAAGCAACGATCTCTCACACCCGGTATGACCCGACCCACCACACCCAAACCGGATGCAGGCAGGCCACGACAAACAAAAAATAAAATGGCACACTATTGAGTTCTCACACAACATTCACACACAGCACTCACACCCATTATCATGGGGCAGGTGTTTCTGCGGCTGAATTGCAACCCTACTCCCGACATTCAGAGAATGTCAACTTCGGGTTCATCTTCGCTTCAACTCGGTGTAACACCTCGTTGCGGCGACAGGGCATTAATCTACATACCTTCCCAATTTCCCACAAATCACCAGGTCACGCCAGGTATAGACGATTCCTCATCCACACCGAAGCGAACCTGGAAGTTCATCTTCGGCCTTTCGAAGGCCTGGAAAGCATTAAACGGCTGCCACTTCCCTGGGGAAGTGGCAGCCGTTGTTCATTCTCTAGTGATAAGCCGCGATCTTTCCGTGCGGCCCATCAATCACCTGAATGGGAGTATTGAAGATCTCGCTGAGGATCTCATCCTGCATGATCTCTTCCGGAGTTCCCATCTTCTCCAGCTTTCCGTACTTGATCGCGATGATGTAGTCGGCGTAGCGGGCGGCAAAGTTAATGTCGTGGAGAACCACGATGATGGTGCGGCCGAATTCCCGGGCGGCATGCTCAAGATGTTTCATCATCTCCACCGAGTGGGCGATGTCAAGGTTGTTGAGTGGCTCATCGAGGAGAACGTATTCGGTTTCCTGGCAGAGAACCATGGCTACGTAGGCGCGCTGACGCTGACCACCGGAGAGCTGATCAAGATAGCGGTTCTCCAGCTCAGTCAGGTTCAGGAAGTCGATGTAGCGGGAGATGATCTCCTCGTCTTCCTTATTCAGACGTCCCTTGCTGTAGGGGAAACGGCCGAAGCCCACCAGCTGGCGAACCGTCAGCTTGGTGACGAAGTGATTCTCCTGCCGGAGAATGGAGATGATCTTCGCCAGGTCCTTGGAGCTGGTGGAGGAAACATCGTACTGACCGACCTTGATCTCGCCTTCGTCCATTCCCAGCAGTCGGCCCACCATGGTGAGCAGGGTCGACTTGCCGGCACCATTGGGTCCGACCAGGGCAGTGAGTCCGCCGGAGGGGATCTCCAGGTTCACCGGGCCGATCTTGACTGAGCTGGAGTAGTCCTTCTTGACGTTCTTTAGCGTGATCACAGTCGGCCCTTTCTGAGAATGACGATGAGGAACACAGAGCCACCGATCAGCTCGATGATGATCGAGACAACGCCCTGCGCATTGAAGATGTGGTTCATGATGAAGTAGGAGCCGGTGAGCACCACGAAACCGAGCAGCACGGCCATCGGGAAGATATAGCGGTGATCATAGGTGTCCGCGAACTGATAGGCCAGGGTGGCCACCAAGAATCCGAGGAAGGTCATCGGCCCGACCAGGGAGGTGGAAACCGCCATGAGGACCGACACCAGGATCAGGGTGTAGATCGAGTTCCGACGGTGGTTCATTCCCAGGTTGGTGGTGGTGTCCCGACCCAGGGAAACCACATTGAGGTTCCGGGAGTTCAGCACCAGCAGCACGCCGGCGATGAGAACCAGCGGGATGGCGATCGGAAAGTACTCGGTCTCGGCATTGTTGACGGATCCGAAGAGACGTGCGGAGAGCACATCGAATTCGGAGGGTGTCAGGGCACGCTGCATGAAGGTGGAGAGAGAACCCAGTCCGCCGCCGATGACGATGCCGACCAGCAGCATCGCGTGCATGTTGCCACGCTTGCCGGTCAGCAGCCAGGAGTAGAGCGCCAGGCTCAACAGCACCATGACCGCCATCTGGCCGAGGAACATCTCCAGGTTACGGGTGGCCAGCAGTGCAGTGGCACCGAAAAGAAAGACCGTGGTGGTGTGGATGACCGTGTAGAGCGCCTCAAAACCCATGATCGAAGGAGTGATGATGCGGTTATTGGTCACGGTCTGGAAGGAGACGGTCGCCAGCGCCTGACAGACCGCGACGATCGCCATGACGAAGACGGACTCCATCCGTCGTTCCGCGATCAGCACAAAACCGGGGTGCCCCACCGGCATCGGGTTATCCCACCAGATCAGACCCCAGGTGAAGACCACAGCGGCAAGGATCATCGCACCGAGGATGATCCAGTACCTACGTCGCGCCTTGGTGCCCTGGAAGGCACCTGCGCTGCGGGGCCGTGGGACGGTGCGGCGCTCCGCGGCGTCGATAAGCGTTTTTTCCGAGTTATCAGCCACGGTCACGCCGCCTCACGATCAGATAGACGAAGACCACGGCACCGATGATGCCGAGAACCACCGACACCGGAACCTCGAAGGGGGCGATGATCAGGCGGGCGATGATGTCACAGAGGGTGACCACCGCAATGCCTGCCAGACAGACCCAGGGCAGGTTGGAGCGTAGGTCATCGCCACGAAACATCGAGACGATATTGGGCACGATCAGCCCCAGGAAAGGCAGACTGCCGACGACCACGGTGACCACACCGGTGGCGATCGCGATCAGGCCGGTGCCGATCAGGATCATGCGGTTGTAGTTCAGGCCCACATTGGTGGCGATCTCCTCGCCCATTCCGGCCACGGTGAGGCGGTCAGCGAAGAAGAACACCGCGATCACGACGATGAGCACGATCCACAGGACCTCATACTGACCGCGGTAAACCGTATTGAAGGAACCGGCGAACCAGATACCGAGCTGCTGGAGCATATCGGTCTGCAGGGCGAAGAAGGTCGAGACGGAACTGACCACCGCACCGAGCATGATGCCGATGATCGGGACGATCAGTGAGGACTTCAGGGTCACCCGGCGCAGGAAGAGGAAGAAGACCATGGTTCCGATGAAGGAGAAGACCACGGCACCGAACATCCGGTCCAGGATGGTGGCGGCCGGCACGAAGTACATCACGAAGAGCAGGCCCAGGCCCGCCCATTCCGTGGTGCCGGTGGTGGATGGTTCCACGAAGCGGTTCTGGGTGAGCAGCTGCATAACCAGGCCGGACATCGCCATGGCCGCGCCCGCCAGCACCAGAGAGATGGTGCGCGGGATACGCACCGCCTCAAACATCAGGGTGCCGTCCTCACCACCGAAGATGTCATATTGACCGGTGAAGAGGGAGATGAAGAGCAATCCTGCGACAGCCAGGATGCCGAGGAGCAATTTCCAGTCGAAGAGTTTGGCGCGAGTCTGTCCTCGTTGCTCATTCGGAATTTCTTGCGCTGGCCGGGGTGACGCAGCAGAAGCGGTGGACATTGACTCACACCCTCCTTCTGGTCTCGGCACGCCGATTGGCGTTGAACATGCGGAATACCTTGATTTCTACTGTGGCACTCGGATTTTAAGTTTGGCTAACCACAACTAATGATAGATGGTGCTTTAAATGGAAAAGAAGGCTGTCTCGATGGAACGAGACAGCCTCCCGAATTCAGCAGGAAGCACCCAGGTTCCCCCGAGGGGAATCCTTCGTCCTACTTACTTAGCCGCACCTTCGAAGAGATCGGCCAGACCGTTGAGGATTTCGGTGTAGGTGATGATGTTCTCGTTGGTGTAGGTGTCAGCCGGAGCGTAGTACACCACGTCATCCTGGATGGCGGCGACGTTGGAGAGCGCCTCATTCTCGGAGATGACATTCTCAGCCGCGACGTACTCGGCCTCATCGCGGGTGTTGGTGCCGCCATCACGGTCCAGGACCAGCAGGATGTCCGGGTTGGACTGGGCGATTGCCTCGACGTTGATGTCATCACCCTCGTGATCGTCGGAGGCGCTGTCGACCTCCAGGGCCGGGGTCAGGCCGACCAGATCGAAGATCGGGCCGTAGGTGCGGCCGACGGAGGGGGCGATGTAGCCGATGTTGCCACCGGAGACGTTGACGGCCATGACGGTCTTGTCGGAGATTGCCTGGTAGGCGGTCTTGGCACGCTCAAGGGCATCCTCGAACTCCCCGACCAGCACAGCTGCGTCCTCTTCCTCGCCGAAGATCTCACCGAGAGCCTCAGCCTGACGGATCAGCTCCCGGTCCAGGGCCTCATCGTCGCGGGGGTCCAGCTCGACGATGGCGGCATCCGGGTTCAGGGTGGAGATGTCATCGTAATACTGGGCGAAACGCTGACCGTTGATGATCAGGTCCGGCTGCGCGGCGGTCAGGGCCTCCAGGTTGGGCTCACGGTGGGAACCCATGTCGGCGATGGACTCATCTTCCTTGTAGCCGCTCACGGTGAAGGGAACCAGAGCCACCGGAGCGGCAACCAGATCGACACCCCAACGGTCCAGCAGCTCGAAGGCGCGGTTATCGGTCGCGGCGACGGCGGTGGCCGGCTGCGGAACCTCAACGGTGCCGTGGTTGTCTTCGACGCTCAGGGTGCTGGTCTCAGCGGCGGCGGTGGTGTTATCTGCCTCAGTGCTCTCCTCGGTGGAGGAGCAGCTTGCCAGTGCCAGTGCAGCGGCGGTGACGAGGGAAACCAGCTTGAAACGAGTGTGCGCCATGACATCCTTTTTCAATGCACTGAAGGCTCCCCGAGGAGCCCCAGGCATGTTGTTTTAGTGAGGTTAGGTTACGTTTATGGAAACTAACACAGCCTTCAAACTTAGCCAAGCCTTGGTTAAATGAACATTCCCCAAAATACTGAGCAAATAGCCCTCTAGCTGCCCTTTTATCCCCTCATGTTAGACCAGGCATTTATTCTCGTGGGGGTAGATTGACTCACACCCATACTTCCCAATCGCTAGAGTCACCATTACACTCCCGAAAAAGGTCATTCCGAACACGAGGAGATAACCCCGCAGATTGCGAAAGGGACAGCCTGGGACATTGGCAACCCTGCGGCAGATTCACCCGTAGATACGACAAAACCCCCGGTCACTATCGACCGGGGGTTTTACCTTTGGTGGAGCTGCCGGGAATTGAACCCGGGTCCTCCGTTACCTCGCCAGGGCTTCTCCGTGCGCAGTTCGCGCGGGATCTCTACTCGGCCCTCCGGCGCGGACGAACTCGTTCCGGATGATGGGCCCAGTCAGCGGTGTGAAGTCCCGTTCAGCCCCGTTGACACGGCTGAACAGCAAGTCCCTCTAGTCGTTGCCAGACACCGGATCAGGGACCTAACCGGGCTGACAGACACGCGGTCGCTACTTAGGCAGCGAGGGCGTAGTCGCGCTGAGTATTCTCGGCGCTTATCATTTTGCTGCGACGCTTACGGTGGTCACCAGCCTGCACCGGCACGCTTCCCCTGGCTTAATATACGAAGTCGAAACCATAATCAGCCCCGTATCCCACCGGTTGGGATGCTGCGTTCTTCCCGGTGGATGGTTCATGATAACTCACCCGGGGAGATAGCACAAGATCAGGATGACAGCCATTCGGCGAGCACCACGGCCTGGTTGTGTTCCCGGTCCCGGGCGGAGTACAGCAGAACAATATCCCCCTCCCCCACCAGTTTCTTGAGCTTAACCAGATCCGCATTAGCTTCCGACTGAGCGGCCTCCAGTTCAGTGCGGTAGCGCCGCGCGAACTCCGGGAAGCGTTGGGGATCATGGTTGAACCACTTGCGCAGTTCGGTGGAGGGTGCCGCCTCCTTCAGCCATTCATCATGGCCGAGCTCGGTTTTCTTTATGCCACGCGGCCAGATCCGGTCCACCAGAACCTTCACCCCGGGTGCATCAGCACTTTCGAGGTCCCGGACATTGACCGCGTGGATACTCAACCCTTGATCCCCTTGATGCGGCGGCCCAGTTCGCGGGTCACTTCTCTTTCCTCGGTACGACGTTTGATGTCCTGTCGTTTGTCATAGTCCTGCTTACCCTGCGCCAGGCCGAGTTCCACCTTGAGGCGGCCGTCCTTGAAGTAGAGCTTCAGCGGAATCAGGGTTTTATTGCCGTCGCGGACCTTACCCATGAGGGTGTCGATCTCACGGCGGTGGAGCAGCAGTTTGCGGGTACGCTTCGGCGAGTGGTTGGTCCAGGTTCCCATAGTGTATTCCGGGACGTGGAGGTTTCGGAGCCAGACCTCACCACCATCGATGGTGGCGAAGGCGTCGACAAGCGATGCCTTACCCTCGCGGAGCGACTTGATCTCGGTGCCGAGCAGCACGATGCCGCACTCATAGGTGTCGAGGATCGTGTAGTCGTGGCGGGCTTTTCGGTTGCTGGCCACGACCTGACCGTCGGCACCGGCCTTATTGGTCGTCTTCTTCTTTTTTGCCATAACCCCTATGACTCTACAGACCCACTTATTTACGCACGTAGAAGCGCAAGGTGATTTCTGCGGTGATCACCGAAAGCAGCACCCCGATGACCGTGATCACCGGGATCACCGCCCAGATGTCGCCGCTCTGCACCGGGGCGATCAGCCGGGCGTCATAGAGACCGCTGAGGGCTTTATCCACCAGGAATTCCTTGCCCAGGAAAAGCCCGAGGCCCGCGAATACGGAACCCAGGAGGCTGGCGATCACGGCTTCCAGGATGAAGGGGGTCTGGGTGTACCAGCGGGAGGCTCCCACCATGCGCATGATCGCCATTTCATCGCGGCGGTTATAGGCGGTCATCTGCACCATGTTGGCGATCAGGAAGATGGCGGCCAGGGCCTGGACCGCGGCGATGGCGAAGGTGGCCCAGCGCACCGCATCCAGATTCTCCACCGCCCCACGCAGGTCATCGGCCTGATCCACCACCGCATCAACCTGGGGAAGTTCCCGCACCGGATCCAGCGGGGTGGTGTCCAGGGGGTCGGCGAGCCTGATGTGCAGGGCCGCGGGCAGGGCATCGGGTGAGGTTTCGGCGACCAGCTGGGGGTCGGTGAGCTCGAAGACCTCGACGAAGCGCTGGTAGGACTGCTCCTGGGAGCGGAAGATCAGTGCCTCGATGCCCTCCGCGCCGTCGAGAAGCTCCCGGACCTCGAGGCAGGCCTCGCTGGAGCAGTCCTCGTCATTGGCGGAGGTGTCCTGGTCGAACTGCACCATCACCTCGACCCGGTCGAGGTAGATATCCTTGGTGTCATCGGTGACCTTGGTGACCACAAAGCCCGTGGCCAGCAGCGCCAGGGAAATGGCGGTGGTGATCACCAGCGCCACGGTCATGGTGATGTTGCGGCCCAGGCCGCGGAAAGTTTCGCGGAGAACGAAGCCGAGTCTCATCTTTGTGCTTCCTCTCCCCTATCGGGATTCGCCGTAGATACCGCGGGCGTCATCACGCACCAGCTTGCCCAGCGATAATTCGATCACCCGGCGGCGCAGCTCATCCACGGCGCGGGCATTGTGCGTGGACATGATGACGGTGGTGCCGCCCCGGTTGATCTGGGTGAGCAGGTTCATGATCTCATCGGCGGTCTCCGGGTCGAGGTTGCCGGTGGGCTCATCCGCCAGAAGTACCAGGGGGCGGTTGACGGAAGCCCGCGCAATGGCCACGCGCTGCTGTTCACCCCCGGAAAGTTCATGGGGCATGCGGTTGGCTTTACCACCCAGCCCGACCATGTCGAGGGTTTCCGGCACCAGTTTGTTGATGGTGGCGCGCTTCTTCCCGATCACCTCGAGGGCGAAGGCCACATTATCGTGGACGTTGAGCTTGGGTAGCAGCTTGAAGTCCTGGAAGACGTAGCCGATCCGCTGCCGCAGCTCATTGATCTTCCGCCCCCGCAGCGTGTTGACGTGGACATCATCGAGGTGGATATTTCCGGAGGTGAGATTCTCCTCCCGGACCAGCAGCTGCAGGAAGGTGGACTTGCCGGAGCCGGAGGGGCCGATGAGAAAGACGAACTCCCCCTTGTCGATCTGCAGGGAGAGATTGTCCAGGGCGGGGCGCGGGGAAGTTTTATAGACCTTCGTCACCGAGTCAAACGTGATCACCTAAGACACCGTACCCAACCCAGGCGCAAAATCAGGCCCCTGATTTCTGCTGCTGCGACATGCGCCAACGAATACCGGCTTCCAGGAAACCGTCGATCTCACCACCCAGCACCTTGGAGGGGTCATTGACCTCGAAGTCATTCCGCAGATCCTTGACCATCTGATAGGGGTGCAGGACATAGGAGCGCATCTGATTTCCCCAGGAGGCGTTGCCACCGGCACCGAGGGCATCCATTTCGGCGCGTTCTTCCTGACGCTTCTTCTCCAGCAGCTTGGCCTGGAGCACCCGCATGGCAGAGGCCTTGTTCTGGATCTGGGACTTCTCGTTCTGACAGGTCACCACGATGCCGGTGGGGATGTGGGTCAGGCGGACCGCGGAGTCGGTGGTGTTCACCGACTGGCCACCCGGGCCAGAGGAACGGTAGACATCCACCCGCACCTCATTGTCGGGGATGTCGATGGAGTCCACCTTCTCCACCACCGGCAGCACCTCAACCTCGGCGAAGGAGGTCTGGCGGCGGCCCTGATTGTCGAAGGGGCTGATGCGCACCAGGCGGTGGGCACCCTGCTCCACGGAGAGCTGGCCGTACATGTAGTCACCGTGCACCACGAAAGTGGCGGACTTGATGCCGGCTTCCTCGGCGTAGGAGATGTCGTAGATGTCGACCTTGTGGCCGTTCTTCTCCGCCCAGCGGACGTACATGCGCATCAGCATCTCGGCCCAGTCGGCGGCATCCACACCACCGGCGCCGGAACGGATGTTGATCACGGCTTCACGCTGGTCATATTCCCCGGAGAGCATGGTCTTGACCTCGAGGGCCTCGATCTCCTCACGGAGTTCCGCCAGCTCGGCGTCAGCCATCTCCTCGCCGCCCTCCTCGTCCTCGCCCAGTTCGTACATCACCGGCAGATCCGCGACGCGCTGTCGCAGGTCGGTGATCTTGCGCAGGCGGGACTGCACCGCGGAGAGTTCCGAGGTGACCCCCTGGGCATGGTCGGGGTCGTCCCAGAGGGAGGGGTCGGAGGCCTGGGCCTCGAGTTCGCGGACCCGGTCGGACATCTCCTCGGGGTCCATCACTTTCTCGATGGTGCTCAGGGTGGCGTCTAGTTCATTGAGCGCTGAGGTGATTTCCGGTCGCATGGAGACAAATATACCTGCCCCGCCGGACACCCCCTTATCCCGGTGCTCAAGCGGAACCTTGAGGTGTCAGAGGGCACAATGGAGATCATGACCTCTCCTCAATCTTTTCCGGACATGATCAGTGCCGTGACCAAGACCTTCATCATCGCCCACGAGCAGGACTCTGATGAGCACTTGGCCCAGTCCCTGGTCTACAACGCCGCCCGGATGGCCTGGCGGATGCGTGAGGCCGGGGTGGACACCGAGTTCAAGACCTCGGTGTCTGACCTGGTCACCGATGCTGACCGTGGTGCTGAGCAGTTCGTCTCCGGGGTGTTGGAGGCGCTCCGCCCGGAGGACGGCATCATCGGCGAGGAGGGTGCCAGCCGCGCCAGCACCTCCGGCCGCACCTGGATCATCGACCCGGTGGACGGGACCTACAACTTCGCCGCCGGCAATGACTACTGGTGCTCCGCTCTCGCCCTGGTTGAAGGCGACCCGACCAACCCCAGTCAGGTTCTGCTCGGGGCGGTTCATCGCCCCGCCATGGGGTACACCTGGTTCGGCGGCCTCACCCAGCCGACCACCCGGGACGGACAGGGAGTGGAGAAGCTTGTCGACGCCCCCGTCGACCAGCTCTGCCTGGGAACCTACCTGCATCCCCAGTTCATGAAGGATGATGCGATCCGCGCAGCCTGGCTGGGGGTGGCCAGCGAATTCGCCACCGTCCGCATGCTGGGTTCGGCTTCGGTGGATCTGGGTTCGGTCGCCGATGGCACCCTGGATGTGTGGATGCAGCACTCCGTGGCGGATTGGGACTGGCTGCCGGGCCTGGCCCTGGTTGAGGGTGCCGGCGGCACCGGAACCAAGGTGGAGGCAGGTGGGGTCACCTGGTGCATCGCCGGCAACTCCCAGGCGGTTTCCCAGGTGGTCGCCCTTCTGGAAGGTTAGCCAACTAGAATGAGCTTTCATGTATCACTATGCAGATGATCTCGCTCTTGCCCTGGAGCTGGCTGATATCGCCGATGGCATCACCCTGGACCGTTTTGAGGCCACTGACCTGGCGATTGAATCCAAGCCGGACATGACCCCGGTCTCGGATGCGGACCTCGCCTGCGAGGAGGCGCTGCGTGCGAAGCTCAGCGAAGCCCGCCCCGCAGATGCCCTCCTCGGGGAGGAATTCGGTGGCGAGGTGGAACATTCCGGCCGCCAGTGGGTCATTGACCCCATTGACGGCACCAAGAACTACGTTCGGGGGGTGCCCGTGTGGGCGACCCTGATTTCCCTGCTCGAGGACGGTGTCCCGGTGGTTGGTGTCATCTCCGCCCCGGCCCTGGCCCGCCGCTGGTACGCAGCCAAGGACAGCGGTGCCTTCCGCACCTTCAGCGGCGGCTCCCCCAAGCGCCTGCAGGTCTCCAAGGTCAACGACCTTTCCGATGCCTCCCTCTCCTTCTCATCCCTCTCGGGCTGGCAGGAGCGGGGGCTACGGGAAAAGTTTGTGGCCTTGAGCGATGAGACCTGGCGACTGCGGGGCTACGGAGATTTCTTCTCCTACTGTCTCGTCGCCGAGGGTGCGGTGGACATCGCCGCCGAACCCGAGGTCTCCCTCTGGGACCTGGCCGCCCTGGCCATCCTCGTGGAGGAAGCCGGCGGCACCTTCAGTTCCCTGGCCGGGGTCTCCGGCCCGCACGGTGGTGACGCGGTGGCCACCAACGGCGTGCTTCACGACGCCGTGTTGGCCCAGTTCTCCTAGCCGATTCCCGCTATCCTGCGACGCGGAAGCCAGCCCCGACGCCACCGCTGGCGTTGAGGGTGGCGAGGATGGCGTTCATGTTGGTGATCACGGTGGGCATGAACAGCTGACCCTGCAGCGGAGTCTGGCACTGCAGCTGGTAGTAAGGCAGCAGACCGCCGGACACCATGCCGACCATCTGGCGCCCACGCATCACCGGGGCCCCGGAATCACCCTGCATGGCGCAGACCTGAGCGATGGTCATCGAGTTATTCGCGGTCCAGACATTGCCGCAGCTGTGACCGGTGGCCACCCCCTGCTTGCAGAGGGTCTCACCGGCGGCGGGGGCGGCGCCGCCCACTGAGTCCACCCGGAAGCCGTTGTAGCTGTTGGTGATGCGGGCGTTGCCCCCGAACTGGATCACCGAGAAGTCCTGGGCCGCGTTCGAACTGACCACCCTGCCGGATTCCCCGATCTCCCAGGAGTCCGCCGACATCACCACATCACCAGGCTGGCCACAGTGTCCGGCGGTCAGACCGACCATCCGGCCGGCGGCATCATATCCCGCCACACCCAGGGTGCACATCATGGTGTCCCCGACGAAGATCGGGGTACCCGGACCGTAGAGGGAGAAACCCTGCGCCTGAGCGTCATGGGAATCCTGGGGAATGTCCGGGGAGTCGAAGAAACTTCCCTGCACGCGCTGCAGTACCGGGTCACCCACGGAACTCGCCAGCACCTGCGAGGAGGTGTCATTGCGCCAGTGGTAGTTCGGGCCATCCGCACGGGCATAGTCAGAACCCTGCTGGATCGCCTCCCCCACGGAGGCGGGAATATCCGGAAGCTCATCAGCACCAGCTGCCGGGACGGCGAAGAGGGCGGCAGCCCCCATGATTCCGGCAGCGATGAACGACCTCAGTCGGTGCTTCCTACGCATTCACTTCAACTTTCTTTCACTCCAGGCGATAGCTTTTATCCATCATGCCATGCGCGGGGTGCATTGAACCCTGCAACTTCTGTGACTTCAGCGACGAAAGTGCAAAACGGGACATAAGTTTCTCCTTATGGAAATAACAACCATTAAAATGGTGCGCCCATCCATTCCCCAGCAGAAAGAGCTCCCATGGACGACAAAGTCCCGAAGTCTGAGTTCGGAAAAATTCAGAGTGCACTGCGGAAAGCCTCCTCCGGCGAGCGCTCCATCCACCCGGCGTTGGTCCCCGGAATCAGCGTGGACGACACCGACACGCCTTTTCCCACCAACAAGGTGGTTTTCGCGGTCGCCCTGCTCGCCTCCCTGTCCATCTTCATATGGGCGATGATCTCCCCCGAGGGGCTCAACACAGTGGGCACCACCATGCAGGGTTGGGTGGTGGCCAATTTCGGCTGGCTCTTCAGCAGCCTGGTCATCCTGATCATGATCTTCATGTTCGTCATCGGTTTCGGCCCCACCGGGCGGATCCGGCTCGGGGCCGATGACAGTGAACCCGACTACTCCACCACCTCGTGGATCTCCATGCTCTTCGCCGCCGGACTCGGCATCGGCCTGATCTTCTACGGGCCGATGGAATCCCTGGTCCACTTCATCACCCCTCCCCCGGCCTCTGATCTCCAGGCGGAGAGCACTGACCTGGTCGTGCAGGCACTTTCCCAGGCCATCTTGCATCAGGCATCCATGGCCTGGGGAATCTACGCCCTGGTCGGTGGTGCCCTGGCCTACGCCTCCTACCGCCGTGGCCGTCTGCCGCTGATCTCATCCCTTTTTGAACCGGTGTTCCCGAATGGCAACAACCGCGTCGCCGGCAAGATCATCGACATCTTCGCCGTGCTGGTCACCCTCTTCGGGACGGCCACCTCCCTGGGCATCGGGGCCCTGCAGATTCAGACCGGCACGTCCATTGTCACCGGCCGTGACCTCAGCGGCGATGGTTTCCTCATCGTGACCATCACCGTGCTGACCATCATCTTCATCTTCTCCGCGGTCTCCGGCGTGAAGAAGGGCATCCGCATGCTCTCCAACGCGAATATGTTCCTGGTCATCGCACTCTCCCTCTTCGCGCTCCTGACTGGTCCAACCGTCTTCCTGTTGGATCTGGTGCCTGCCACCATGTTGAACTTCTTCGCCGGTCTCCCCGAGATGCTCTCGGTTTACCCGAGTGAGGGCCAGGTTGAACAGGAGTTTCTGCAGTCCTGGACCACCCTGCTGTGGGCCTGGTGGATCTCCTGGTCTCCTTTCGTGGGCATGTTCATCGCGAAGATCTCCCGTGGCCGCACGCTCCGCCAATTCGTCACCGTGGTGATTCTGGTCCCTGCCGCAATCTCATCCATGTGGTTCATCATCTTCGGCGGTTCCACCATCCACCAGCGGATGGAGGGGCTTGGAATGGGCATCATCGGCTCCGGCGAGAATGTGATGTTCGATCTGATGGGCCACCTTCCCTTCAGCATCGTGACTTCGATTCTGGTGCTGATCGCCATCATCATCTTCTTCACCACCGCCGCGGACTCCGCCACCAATGTGATGGGCTCCATGTCCCAGTCCGGTCGTGCGGTTCCCTCCAAGCCCGTCACCATCGTCTGGGGTGCGGCACTGGGACTGGTGGCCATGTCACTGCTGCTGGCCGGGGGCCAGAATGCCCTCTCCGGACTGCAGTCCATCATGGTCACCTGCGCCCTGCCCTTCGCCTTCATCCTGGTGGGGGTGATGATCTCCTGGGCCATCGACCTGCGAAATGACCCGTTGATCATCCGCCGCGGTTATGCCCTGAGGGCCATCCGTCAGGGCGTCGCCCAGGGTATCGAGGAACACGGTGATGATTTCGTCTTCGGGGTCACCGAGGTCTCCGAGGAGGATGGCGCTGGCGCGAACTTCGACTCCGAGGATCCCGCCCTGACCGACTGGTACACCGATGCCATCGGCGAAGCCGACCCCGAGGTCACGGTCAAACGGAAGCCACTGTAAATCTGGAGGACTGAAATGCACAAAACCCCTGACCTTTAAGGTCAGGGGCTTTGTGCTGAAGAAGTTGGTAGCGGGGGCAGGATTCGAACCTACGACCTCTGGGTTATGAGCCCAGCGAGCTACCGAGCTGCTCCACCCCGCGTCGGGTGTTTCTTCAATTCACCTCGCCCAGAACTCGAAGCTCTGTGCGATAACCAACACTATACATACCTTCCACGGAAGAACCCAATCGCCGGACTGAGGAGCCCCGTATTTCCCAACGACCCCCAGAATCCGCCACCCAGGCACACACAAAAAGCCCCTGACCTTTAAGGTCAGGGGCTTTGTGCTGAAGAAGTTGGTAGCGGGGGCAGGATTCGAACCTACGACCTCTGGGTTATGAGCCCAGCGAGCTACCGAGCTGCTCCACCCCGCGTCGGGTGTTTCTTCAATTCACCTCGCCGAAACCAGTTGTTAACTGCTCTTGGCGACATGAAGAACTATACTCACCCGACTCATTTTACCCAAATCCCCTGCTCATGACGTTCCTTACTGGGAAACCAGGCTCTGGTAGTCCTCGATGGCCGCATCCAGTTCATCCAGGGCACGACCATATTCCTCATTGCTTCCGGAACGGGCGGACTCAAGACCACTGAGGGCGTCGTTGATGCGACTGATGGCATCACCCTCGGTGCCGCTACCGCTGGCCGGCGGGGTGGCCGCCTCATCGGTTTCCGGGGCCTGCGCCTCAGTCTCATCCGGCTCGGTGGCCTCCGAATCAACCGTGATGTCCTCCGCCTCCTCGAGATCCTGGGCGGCACGCGGGTCAATCTTCACCTGCGCCAGTGCCTCGGAGATGGTCGGTGCGTAACCGACCTCACCCTTGTAGGAGACGAGTACGCGCAGCAGCTTGGGGAAGGCCGAGGCCTGATCCTTACGCTGGGAGTAGATCGGCTCAACGTAGAGGATCTCTCCCCCACCGACCGGCAGGGTCAACAGGTTGCCGTTCTGCAGCTGGTTGGTGCCCTCCCAGAGGGTACGGTCCCGGGCGATCTCATCAGAGGACATCATGACGTCCTGTGCCTGACGGGGGCCCTGGGTCTGGGTGTTGGTGGGCAGCACGCGGACGGTGATCTGGCCGTAGTTGTCCGGATCAGAGGTGACCGTCATGTGCGCGGAGAGGAACTCTCGGTTCAGACCACGGTAGGGGGTGATCAGCTGGAAGCTGGCGTCATTTTCCTCGGTGGCCGGGTCATCAGCGACGATGTAGTACGGCGGCTGGTTCAGCGAGTTCGCACCATCCGGGGAGGTGGGGTCGCTGGGCACGGACCAGAAGGCGTCGTTGGTGAAGAAGACGCCCGGGTCGCTGACGTGGTAGCGGGCCAGCAGCTCTCGCTGGACCTTGAAGAGGTCCTCCGGGTAGCGCATGTGTTCGCGCAGTTCATCGGTGATCTCGGACTCCGGGTTCACGGTGTCCGGGAAGACTCCCATCCATGCCTTGAGGATGGGATCCTCGGTGTCGAACTCGTAGAGCTCCACGGAACCGTCATAGGCGTCCACAACTGCCTTGACGGAGTTGCGGATGTAGGAGACCTCATCGGTGATCAGACGCTGGGTGGTGCCGTCCGGGTTGAGGGCGTCCTCGGTGGCTGCGGTCAGGGAGGTCCGCTCCGAGTAGGGCAGGCTGTCGAGGGTGGTGTAGCCGTCGACGATCCACTTGATGCGGCCGTCCACCACTGCCGGGTAGGTCTTGGAGTCGGTGGTCAGCCAAGGGGCGACCTTTTCCACACGTTCCCGGGGGTCACGGTCGTAGAGGATCTGCGACTCGGATCCGACCCGGTCGGAGAGCAGCAGGTTCATTTCCTGGTAGCGCAGGGCGTAGGCGGCACGGTTGAAGAGATTGCCGAGGCTGACTCCGCCGTCACCGCTGTAGGTGTAGCTGGAGTTGTCGGTGTCGTACTCGACCGGGCCGCTGCCGTTGGCGCCGACGATGGCGTAGTCCGCCCCATCGGTTGCGGAGGCGATGACCGGGCCGTAGTAGATGCGAGGCTGGTCCACTGCCATACCGAGTGCTTCAGCTTCGGCACGCAGCTCATCATTGTTCATGGTAGACAGGTCCGCGACGATATACTCCGGGTAGCCACCTCGGGTGGATCCGACATCACGGGCAACTTCATCGACCTTGTTGGCCGGGGCGGTCACCAGGCCATTGCCGTGGGTGTACACGGTGTGGCGGTTGATCCAGTCGCGCTGGTTGTCCTGCAGGGAGTTGGGGTCCATCTCACGGGCCGCCACCACGAAGTCACGGAGCTCGCCGTCGACCATGTAGCGGTCCATGGCGAGGGTCTCGGGGAAGCCGTAGAAGTTTCGCAGCTGCTGCTGCTGGGTGAAGGTCGGTGAGAGAATCTCCGGGTCGAGCAGGCGGATATTGGAGACGGTGGCCTCATCCGCTGCGACGGCATCGTTGGAGGCACCTTCAGCACCCCAGTTATCGAGGTAGTTGACATCCTCCCCGGTCAGTCCGTAGGCGTAGCGGGTGGACTCGATATTGCGGGCGATGTACTCGGATTCCTTCGCCGCACGGTTCGGGTCAACGGAGAAGCGCTCCAGCAGGATCGGCCAGGCGGTGCCGATCACCAGGGAGCTGAGCACCAGCAGAACGGTGGCCAGGGCGGGGATCCGCAGGTCCTTGATCACAACCGCAGAGAAGAAGGCGACGGCGACCACGGCGGCAATGACCATCAGGATGATCTTGGCCGGCAGCACCGCGTTGATATCGGTGTAGGACGCACCGGTGAAGGTCTGGTTACGTCCCTGCAGCAGGTCATAGCGGTCCAGCCAGTAGCCGGCGACGCGCAGCAGCATCCACAGGCCGGCGGTGATGGCCAGCTGGACCCGGGCGGGGCGGGAGATCGAGCCCTTGACACCGAGTGCCTGGTTGCCGATCCGGATTGCACCGGTCAGGTAGTGGCCGACCAGGGAGATGAGGAAGGCGATGACCAGGAGGGTGGAGAAGGTTTCCAGCAGCAGTCGCAGCGCCGGCAGGGTGAAGGCGTAGAAGCCCAGATCCAGATTGAACTGCGGGTCGGTCTGACCGAAGGGCTGTCGGTTGAAGAACATCAGCACGGTGCGCCAGGTGCCCTGGCCGATGAAGCCGGAGAAGATGCCGACGACCACCGGCAGACCGATGAGCACCGCCTTCACGGAGCGTTCGATCATGACGCGGTACTGGTGGATCGGCGAGTTCGGATCCTCAGAAAGGATGTCCCGGGGCCGGTTTTTCCAGGTGAACCAGGCAGCTGCCCAGATGATCACGCCGGAAATGATGCCGAAGACGAAGAAGAGGACGATCCGGGTGAGCACGACCGTGGTGAAGACACCGCGGAAATCGATCGAACCGAACCACTGCCAATCGGTGTAGACACCGACGAAAACCGGCGCCAGGATTACCAGTGCCGCAACGACACCTATGATCCAGCTGAGTATTCGTGTCGATCTTTTCATTGCGGGTGAGGGTTGTGAAAGGCCGGAAGCCACTTCAACTCCTTATAAATGGGGATACCGGGGTATTCTCCCACCTTACGGTTTTTATATCCCATTTGACGAACAAGGAAAGCGAAAATGACTTCTCCAGAACTTAATGAACAGGCATTGAACCGCGCGATGCTGGAGGCGGTGGACTTTGTCCACGCCGAGGGATGGGACGCCGCCCCCACTCTTTTCGCTCTGGTTCCTTATCACCTTCTGAGCGATCAATTAGATGATAATGAGGATTCTCCGCTGACCCTGGTGGTCCAGGACAACCTCCCCGACAACCTCGAGGCGGGCTCCGAGGCCCTGGCCGACTATGTCTCCCGTATCGCCTGGCCGACGCAGGTGGTGGGCGCGGTCCTGGCTCAGGAGATCCGTTTCCGGGACACCAGCGGGGATGGCACTCCCCGCCCGGCACGACTGTTTTCCGGGGTGCTGCGCTCCAAGCCGGAGCTGACGCTGCTGCAGCTGCGCCCCACTGAGGAAGAGATCGCGGAGCGGGGTCCCTTCGCCGAGGATGAGGTGGAGCTGCGTGGCGGTCCCACGGTGGCCCCGGGGGTGATCGCTGCGCTGCGTTATGGCCTGGAGCTGGATCCGGCCGAGTTCGACCTGGACTAGTCGCGGGGTATTAGACTGGTCGAAAAGCATAACCAGTTCTCAGGACTAGAATTCTCTGGAGAGGCCTCATCGTGTCAGTCTTCCGCCACCGCTTCGCCCGTCTAGCCTTCGCCGTGGCTGCTGTCCCGGTGTTGGGGCTGGGGCTGGCCGCCTGCGGCGGGGAGGAGACCCCACCGGCGGAAACCACGGCCACGGCCACCTCAACTGAATCCGATACTGCCCCCAGCAGCAGCACCCTCACCAGTACGGAAACCGGGACCACCCCGGAGTCGACAACCCGGAGCACCACCTCGGGTCAGGAGAACACCACCACACAGCGGACCTCGGAGGGCAGCCTGGATGAAAGTGTGACGGAGGTGGCCGAGAGCTTCGCTTCCCTGGCCCCCGCCTCCCTTTTCGCCCAGTTTGATGCCTGCAGCCCCAGCGGCCTGGAGGATTCCTGGCAGTGTTCCGGTTCGAAGGTGGGCCAGTTCCAATTCTTCACTGGTTCCGCGAAAGCTGCCTCGACCACGCAGTTGTTGACTGAGCTGCGTTCTTCCCGGGTGGTGGAGGACACCGGTGTCCGGGTGGTGGGGTGGTCGACGCTGGGTACCACGGCGGTGATCACGGTCGTCGATAATGATCGTGGTCTGGTGATGCAGCAGATGATCAGCTCCGATCGGGAGGATCCGGAGGATCTGATCTATGAGCTGGGTCTGGCGGATCGTCCCGCCGAGTCCACCACCTCTTCTCCCGCGGGTTCCGCCACCACAGCCGGAACCATCGAGGAAGCCTAGAACTATTCGCAGGTGATGTAGTCCCCGCCGTTGGCGTAGGCATCCATCTGATCGATGGCCTCCCGCAGACTGTCCACCTTGAGGATGATCAGCTCGCCGTGCCCCCGGCTGGTGGCCTCGGCGCAGTTCGCGCTGGGGGCGAGGAATACCTCAGCCCCGATGTCCTCGGCGGCGGCCACCTTGTGCACGATGCCGCCGATCGGCCCGACACCGCCATCCTCGTCGATGGTGCCGGTGCCGGCGACGAAGTGGCCCCCGTTGAGTTCCCCGGGACTGAGCTTATCGACGACCGCGAGAGAGAACATCATGCCCGCGCTGGGGCCCCCGATGTCCTCGAGGTTGTATTCGACCTCCACCCCGGTGGCCGAGGCGGAGGACATGGTGATGCCGAGGAAACCGACCGCGGCGTCCTGGGGGTGTTCACCCAGTTCAATGTCGAGGGTCTGCTCCTCCTCGCCGCGCCGGATCGCCAGGGCGACGCTCTCCCCGGGGGCCTTGCCCAGCACGGCGCTGCGCACCTGACCAGGTTCGGAGACCTCATTGCCGTCGACGCTCAAGATCACATCCCCGGGCTCGACGAGCCCCTCGGCAGCCACTCCCTCCAGCACCCCGGCGACCTCCACCTGCACGGGCAGGCCGAGGTAGTTCATGGCGGCGACGGTGGCGGCGGCCTCAGAGGTGGAGAAGGCGATCTCATTGCTTTCCCGGACCTCCTCCGGGGAGAGGTTGGGCGGGAATACCTGTTCCAGGGGGACGAGGGTGTCACCGGTGGTCAGCCAGCGTCCGATGACCTGCGGCAGGGTCATACCGCTGCGGACAGAGACGGTGGTCATGTTGAGGTTGCCGGCGACCTCGTCGATCTCGGCCCCGCTGATCTCCACCACTTCCTCCCCCTCAACATCTCCCAGGGTGTTGAAGGTCGGTCCGGGGCCCTCCGCGGCATAGGGCACCGTCAGGCTGATGTCTGTCCCGGGGATGGACTCGAAGGAGACGAGTCCGGTGAGCAGGACTACGGGGACAGCTCCCCAGATCAGGGTTCGGCTTCGGCGTGACACCTCACTGAGGTTACCCTTGTTCGCTCAGAGCGTTAGTAATCCCGTGGCTCTAAGGGGTCCCGGCCTTGTAGATTAAATGGTATGAACTCCAATGGATTCGGCTTTCACTTCGGCAATGATGACAACGACGATGAACGTCGTGACAACCAGAACCCCTTCGGCGGGTTCGGATCCGGCGGGTTGGGCGACATGCTCAACCAGTTCGGGCAGATGCTTTCGGGGATGGGTTCCTCGATGAACTCCCCCGAGGGTGCCGGCCCGGTCAATTATGCCCTGGCAGAGCGAATCGCCCGGCAGCAGATCGGCAAGATTGATCCGGTCCGTGAGCAGGACACCAAGGCAGTGGCGGATTCGGTGCGTCTGGCTGAGCTCTGGCTCGATGACGCCACCATTCTCCCCACCTCGGATGCCACGGTGGAGACCTGGAACGCCGAGGATTACCTGAGCAAGACCATGCCGATGTGGAAGCGGCTGGTGACCCCGGTCGCGGAGCACATGAATGAGGCCCAGCTGGAGTCCCTGCCGGAGGAGGCCCGTCAGATGATGGGTCCGATGCTGCAGATGATGAACCAGATGTCGGGCATGAACTTCGGCATGCAGCTGGGTAATGCGCTCGGTGATCTGGCGGCCCAGTCACTCACCGCCTCTGATTTCGGTCTTCCGGTGGCCCCCAACGGCACCATCGCGGTGCTGCCGAAGCATGTTGCGCAGATCTCCCAGGATCTCAATGTCGGTTCCCAGGATGTGCTGGTCTATATCTGCACCCGGGAAGCCGCCCGCCAGCGACTGTTCAAGCATGTGCCCTGGCTGGTGGAGCGCCTGGTCTCCTCCGTGGAGGAATATGCCGTCGGCCTGGTCATCGACACCTCCCACATTGAGGAGGCGACGCGTTCCCTGAACCTGGAGTCCGGTGATCCAGCCGCCATCCAGGAGGCGATGTCCCAGCTGCAGAACATGGATCTCTCCCCGAAGATCTCCTCCCGTAACGCCGGTGCGGTCACCCGCCTGGAGACCCTCCTGGCCCTGGTGGAGGGTTGGGTGGAGTTCGTGGTCACCAAGGCGATGGGTGAGCGGATCCCCACCACCAATGCCCTGAATGAGGCGTGGCGTCGCCGCCGTGCCACCGGGGGTTCCGCCGAGCAGGCCTTCGCCAAGGTCGTCGGCATTGAGTTCGCCGCCCCGAAGGTCGCCGAGGCGATGGAGCTGTGGCGTCGGGTGGATCAGGCGGTGGGTCAGCAGCGTCGTGACGCGGTCTGGGATCACCCGGACTTCCTGCCGGCAGCCGGTGACCTGGATAAGCCCGCCCAGTTCATCGATGGTCTGCTTGATGACGGTGAGGTCGATGGTTTCGACCCGATCGCCGAGATCAACCGCCTTGAAGAGATGCTCAAGGAACAGGACGAAGACAAGAAGGACGAAGACGACAAGGACGGCGAAAACTAGCCGAAACGCTGGTAGGCCTCCAGGTAGCCCTTGGCGCGTTCCGCCTGGGGCACCTTATCCGCCCATTCCCAGAACTCGGGGGTGTGCCCACCGCTGATGAAGGTGTGGGTGAGTTCGTGGACGATCACCGCATCCAGGACATAGTCAGGCACCTTGCGGAGCCGATCGGAGAGCCGGATATCGGCGGTGGCGAGGGAACAGGATCCCCAGCGCTGCTGCTGGTTGGACACGAAACGGATCGAACCGATCCGGGCCTGCCCGCGCAGCACCTGCCGGTTGAGTTCCTCGGCCCTGACCAGCAGCTGCTCATCTGAGCTGCGGCTGGAGGTGGTTTTGCGCTGCACCTTGGCCACCAGGTCGGCCACCACCTGCTGCTCATCCGCCTGGCTCATGCGGGCGGGGATCCGAACCTCGATCTTCTCCCCCACCAGCCGGGCCTGGGCGGTGCGAGTGCGCCTGGTGGAGCGGATCACTTCAATTTCCGGGGATGCCATGACACCTGAGTCTAACTGTGGTGCAATGACTTCCCGGGGGGAGGATATGGATGAACTGATGTTGGCGCCGGGGGCGCATGTTTTCCTCAGGGGTGCAGGTGCCCTGCAATTCGGGGTGGATGCCACCCGGGCGGGGGTCATTGAGACGGAGAAGGCCCCGGGGTTGGCCACCACGATGCTGGCGGCCCGACAGCCGGTCAAGGCCCGGGAGCTGGAGCGGCGGATCAACGCGCTGGGTTTCTCACCCGCGGCGTCGAAAAGCATCCTGGCGGACCTGGTGGCCTACCGGATTCTCATCCGCCCGCCCGGGGGCACCCTGATCATGCTGGGACGCAGCCCCCTGGCACAGCAGGCCAGGGCATTGGCGGAGGCCGCGGGAATTTCGGTGCGCGCCCCCTTACGCGGCGAATCGGAATATTCCTATCTCTCCCATGCGGAGGTGGAGGCGCCGGTGCTGGTGGTGGATCGGCTGGCACATTCGCGCACCATGGCTCCCCTGCTCGCCCGTTTCGCCCACACCTGGGTGCCGGCGGCGATCCTGGATGGGCGGGGGCTGATCGGTCCGTTACGCATCAAGGGCCGGGGCCCCTGCCCGATGTGTCTGGATCTGCACCGCGCCGAGACCGATGGACGGTGGTATCCCACGCTCAGCCAGCTTCCGGGTGGCCCACCCCGCCCGGATCCGCTGACCCTGGCCGCCACCGCAGCTAAACTCATCGCCCTGGCGCAGCGTCTCAGCGGCCGGGATCTGACCCCACCCGGCGCGCCCCGCACTTCTCTTTCGCCGGGTCTCATCCTGGAGGTTGATCCTCATAGTGAGGATTCTTCCGGGGTGTTGGAGCCGCATCGTCGTTGTCCGGTCTGCTGGTATTACTGAAGTTCGGCGAGGAGGCGGAGCAGCTCGGTCCCGTATTTCTCCACTTTCACCGGTCCGATGCCGGAGATGTCGAGTAGTTCGGTTTCGGTGGTGGGCATGGCTTCTGCCACGGCCATGAGGGTGGCGTCGGTGAAGACGATGTAGGCGGGTACCTGCATTTCGCGGGCCATTTCGGAGCGCCAGGAACGGAGTTCCTCGAAGATTCCTTCATCGGCGTCGGAGCCGCAGTCTTCGCAGCGTCCGAGGACTTTTGAGGTGGCACTGTCCAGGGGCTGGCCGCAATTGCGGCAGCGTTTGGGGCGCACACTCCGGGGCGGGACCTGGGTGATGTCGGGTTCGGGGACCACACCGTCGAGGAAGCGGGTGCGTTTGCGGGATTTGCGGCCCCCTTCCTGTCGGGCGAAGGACCAGGAGCAGTGGAGGTGTTCCCGGGCTCGGGTGACACCGACGTAGAAGAGGCGGCGTTCCTCTTCGATCTGGTGGTCGCCAGCTTTGATGGCGTGGCTGATGGGCAGGGTGTTCTCCACCAGGCCGACCAGGAAGACGGCGTCCCATTCCAGGCCTTTGGCGGCGTGGAGGGAGGCCAGGGTGACGCCTTCCACGGTGGGTGGGTGTTTGGCGTCGGCTCTTTCGCGTAGTTGTTTGAGCAGCATGTTCAGGTTCAGGTCGGGGCTGGCCTGGCCGAGTTCTTCCACGAGTTCAACCAGGGCGTTGAGGGATTGCCAGCGTTCCCGGGCCTGGGCGCCCTCGGGTTCGGTGGGGGTCAGTCCCATGGGGGCGAGTATCGCCCGGACCAGGCGGTGCAGTTGGGGGCCCACGGCTTCCTGGGGCAGGTCGTCGCGGGCGGCGGCGCGTACCAGTTCGCTGATGGCCTGTTTGACTTCATTCCGGTTGAAGAAGCCTTCTCCGCCGCGGACCTGGAAGGTGATCCCGGCATCGGCGAGGGCTTGTTCGAAGACGGCGGATTGGGCGTTGATGCGGTAGAGCACGGCAATTTCGGAGGCTGGTGTCCCCTGGTCCAGGAGGTTGAGGATCTGCCCGGCCACTTCGCGGGCTTCGGTGGGTTCATCATCGTAGGCGTTGAAGGTCGGCTGGGGTCCGGGTGGGCGCATGCCGATGAGTTCGAGGCGGGTGCCGGCCACCCTGCCGGTGGCTTTGCCGATGACGGTGTTGGCCAGGTCGGTGATCTGTGGGGTGGAGCGGTAGTCGCGCTGCAGCTTGACGACGGTCGCGTTCTCGTAGGTACGGGAGAAGTTCAGCAGGTGGTCGGGGCTGGCGCCGGTGAAGGAGTAGATCGTCTGGTTGGCGTCCCCGACCACGGTGAGGTCATCACGTTCCCCCAGCCAGGCCTGGAGTACCCGCTGCTGCAGCGGGGTGACGTCCTGGTACTCATCGACGACGAAGGTGCGGTACTGTTCGCGGAATTCCTCGGCGACCGCCGGGGAGTGTTCCAGGGCACCGGCGGTGTGGATGAGCAGGTCATCGAAGTCGAGCATCATGCCGTCCGGGGTGGTTTTGGCCTGCTCATAACGACGGTAGACCTCGGCGACCTTCTCGGCTGGCACGGGTGGGGTCCGGTCGGTCCGAATGATCGCCTCGGGGTACTGGTCGGCGGAGATCAGGGAGGCCTTGGCCCATTCGATTTCGCTGAGCAGGTCCCGGATATTTTCCGTTTCACTGCCCACTCCCACGGCCCGGGCGGCCCGGCCGATGAGCGGGAATTTATTGTCCAGCAGTCGCCAGGGCAGATCCCCGGCCACCTGGGGCCAGAAGTAGCGAAGTTGGCGGCGGGCGGCGGCGTGGAAGGTACGGGCCTGTACTCCCCCGACCCCCATGAGGTTGAGGCGGTGGCGCATCTCCCCGGCCGCCCGGGAGGTGAAGGTGACGGCCAGTACCCGGTTGGGGCTGACGAAGCCCTGCTCGATGAGGTGGGCGATGCGGTAGGTGATGGTGCGGGTTTTGCCGGTTCCCGCGCCGGCGAGAATGCACACCGGGCCGCGCGGTGCGGTGGCCGCGACGCGCTGGTCGGAGTCCAGGTCCTCGAGGTTGAGCATGTGGTCCTTTCTAGTGACGGCCAAGCCAGTCGGTGATCATGTGGTGGGCAATGGAACCGGCGCTCGGCAGTGGCAGCTTCGCAATGTCCGACGGCCCCGCCCAGATGATCTCGGCGAGTTCCCCGTCGGTGGGTGCGGTGGCCTCAATGTCTGTGGTGGTGGCGTGGAAGCCGATCATCAGTGATCCGCTCGGGGGCCAGGGTTGGCTCCCCCAGTACTGGATCTTTTCCGCCCGCCGGCCGGTTTCCTCCATCACCTCGCGGGCAAAGGCCTGCTCGAGGCTCTCGCCGGGGTCGACGTAGCCGGCGATCAGGGAGAAAAAATCATGATGGACATTGCGCCCCAGCAGGATCTGGTTCTCCCCGGCCAATTCGACGATGCCGATCACGGCCGGATCAATGCGGGGGAAGAGCAGCTTGGTGGCCCCACCCCGGGCGACCACCCCATCCTCGTCATAGGTCAGTGGGGTGCCGTCGGCCGGGTCGAAGCGGAAATTATCGCGGTGCCGCAGGATCGCCGCCGCCCGGGCCAGTTTGGGGTTCCCGATGAATTCCAGCCCGTCGGCGATCTCCCCGCCGAATTCCTCGGCCTGGTGGTCGATGAAGCCTGGGCCGACCCGCACCGCCCAGGTCTCGGCGTCGATACGCACCGCCTCCCCACCGTGGGGGCGGCTGACCAGCAGGGGCGCACCCCCGGTGAGGACATAGCGGTTCCGGGCGTCGAGGCACAGGTAGCCGCTCATGACTGCCCCCCGCTGACCCGCCGGATATAGAGCAGCCGGTCCCCGGGTTCCACGCTTTCCGCCTCGGGGGAGTCAATACGGTAGAGCTCCCCGGAGCGGACCACGCCGAGCACGATATCGGCCAGGTGGCGGGGGTTGGCACCCACCTCATCCTCACCGATGGGGCGCTCCGCCACGGAGAAACCGTCATCCGGGGAAAGCAGGTCCTCCATCATCTCCACCACGGTGGGTGCCACGGTGGCCAGGCCCAGCAGGCGGCCGGCGGTCTCCGAGGAGATCACCACCGAATCCGCACCGGACTGTTCCAGCAGATGCTGGTTCTCGGATTCACGCACACTGGCCACAATCATTGCGGAGGGTGCCAATTCGCGTACCGAGAGGGTGACCAGGACGGCGGTGTCATCGAGGTTGGGGGCCACCACCACGGCACGTGCCCGGTTCACCCCGGCGATCTTGAGCACATCAGCTTTGGTGGCGGACCCCTGGACGGTGACCAGGCCCTGGTGTTCGGCGCGGGCGAGCACCGACCGGTCCTCGTCGATGACGACGATATTGCCGGGTTTCACGCCGTCGGCAAGCAACGCGGAGACCGCGGAGCGTCCCTTGGTGCCGTAGCCGACGACGATGGTGTGGTTGCGCACTTTCTTCCTCCAGCGCTGGATCTGCAGTGAGCGTCGGGATTCCTCGGTCAGCACCGCCAGGGTGGTGCCGACCAGCAGAACCACGAAGGCGATGCGGATCGGGGTGACGATGATGATGTTGATCAGCCGGGCTGATTGGGTGACCGGGGTGATGTCGCCATAACCGGTGGTGGACAGGGACACCGCCGAATAGTAGAGCGCATCAATGAAGGTCAGTTCCTCAGAGTAGCCCGCCTGGTCGACATAGACGATGATGGCGACGGCGAGCAGCAAGCCCAGGGCATAACCCAGCCGACGCAGGATCAGCCACCAGGGGCCGATCCGTCGGGGACCGGGAATCCGGATGACCTCCAGCAGGGCATGGTCCGGCAGGTCACTGAGTTCCCCTTCGCTGCGGAACCGTTCCCGGATTCTGGAACGCATCTTTAAGTTCTCCTTCTCGCCGGTTGCCCCTAAACTCTAGTGCTCCCCTGTTCGATCAGTGCCGCCAACTCGGCCGCATCCGGAATGACATCTGGTTCAAAGGTGTGGTTCTGCCCCACATAGTGGAAGGCGGCCCGCACCTGAGGCGCAGGTTCCCCCTCCCGGGTGCGCAGCTGCGCCCAGGCCAGACGGTAGACCGCCAGCTGGATGATCGCCGCCCGCATCTCCGGCCCGCTCGGGGGCTGACCGGTCTTCCAGTCCACCACCAGCCACTCATCACCCTGCCGGAAGACGGCATCCATCCGGCCCCGCACCACACGATCCCCGATGGACACCTCGAAGGGCTGCTCCACGAACTCCGGGGTGCGTTCCGCCCACTGGCTGTCCAGGAAGGCATCCTTGAGGTGCACCAGTTCCGCGGAACTGACCTCCTCCTCCCCCAGGCCCGGCAGCTGGTCCTCATCCAGCAGGGCGGTGGCCCCGAAACGGTCCTCCAGCCACTGGTGGAAGGCGGTACCCCGCTTGGCGTAGGTGTTGGGTTTGAAGGGCACCGGGCGGCGCATCCGCTTGGCGAACTGCTCCGGGTTATTCTTCAACGCCACCAGGTCCGTGGCCGTCAGCTCCCTGGTCAGCGGCACCTTGACCTCAGCGGCGGACAAGGCCTCATACTCCTCGATCAGGGCGCTGGTCTCCCGCTCCCAGAGGTCGAAGAGCCCCCCGTCACTGGTGTGCCGGGGAATATCACGCAAGGCCTCATGAACCAGCTCCGCACCCTCCGCCACCCCCGGGGACACCTCCAGGTCGGGGAAATAACCTTCCGCCGGGGCAGGCAACTGCGGTGCCTCCCCCTCAGCATCTGTCCCCTCCCCGAACCAGGTGGCGGGCGGCACGATCTGGCGCAGGATCTCCAGGTTCTCATAGGGGTGGCAGGTGGTGCCGGTGTCACTGAGCTCGGAGGCGGACACCATCAGGGCCGACTCCGCCCGGGTGATCGCGACATAGAAAAGACGGGTATTCTCCTCCGCCTGTGCCTGGCGCACCTGCCCCAGATACTCCTTGCAGGCGAGCTCAAATTCCTTCCGGTTCTCCGCCCCACCCTCCAGCTGCGGGGAGGAGTCCGCATCACCACGCAGGGCCGCGGGGATCTCCTCCACCCGGGTCAACCAGGTCTCCGCCTTCGCCGAATAGGTGCGGTCATCGGCGTGCATCACCGCGACATGCCCCCACTCCAGGCCCTTGGCCTTGTGGACGGTCATGATCTGCACGCGGTCACTACGCACCGTGACCTCACCCGGATCCAGCCCCTTGTCACTGGCCTTGGCCTGCTCGAAATAGGTGAGCAGGCCGCGCAGGGTCGCCCCGGGGATCATGCCGAAAGCGGCGACCTCCTCCGCCAGACGATCCAGGTGGGTGGTGCTCACCGCCCCGTCACTGCCCGGTTCCTGGCGGGCCAGAACCTCGGTACGCACCCCGATCACATCCTCAATCTCCGCGAAGAGATCAGAGAGCGAATGGGAGAGATTACGGGTACGCAGGTGACGCAGCTCCGCGGCCAGCTGACGGAGCCGGAAATAACCGACGGGACTATAACGTTCCGGCTCCCCCAGGTCAGCGACGGCATCGGCTAAGCCGACCACCTCCTCCGGGTCGGCGGGAAGCGTCTCGGCGATGACATCCGCCAGCAGCTCGAGGGGATCCTCGGAGGAGGTGCGTTCCAGCGGCTCCCGGGTGGCCCGCCCCGCCAGGTTCGCGGCGCGCCGGGAAAGCGCGAGGATGTCCTTGGCACCGAGCCCCACATGCGGCCCGGCGAGGATACGCAGTGCGGCGCTGGTGTCCTGGGGTTTGACCAGCATGGTGGCCACCGCCACCACATCCGCCACCTCCGGCACATAGAGCAGGCCGGACAGGCCGACGATCTCATTGGGGATGCCGAGTTTGGTGAGCTCCTCGGCGATCAGCGGGGAGGAGGCGTTCTTGCGCACCAGCACCGCGCCGGTGAACTTCTTCCCGGCCGACTGTTGGGCGTGGAAATGCTCCGCCAACCAGTCAGCCACCGATTCCCTTTCCTTCACGGCGGTGTCATGGAATTCCAGGCGCACCTCACCGGCATCTGCCCCCGGGCGGGGTTCCAGGGGTTGGACGGTCCGCTTCTCGCCTTCCCCCAGCACCTCCCGGGACACCGCATTGGCCAGCTCCAGCACCTCCGGGGGGTTACGCCAGGAGATGGTCAGTTCCTTCTTCGGGGAGGGTGAGCCATCCGGCAGCGGGAAATCATGGACGAAGGCCTCCAGGTTCGCGGAGGTGGCACCACGCCAGCCGTAGATGGACTGCATGGGATCCCCCACCGCGGTGACCGTGAGACCCTCCTCCCCCGTGCCGAAGAGGCTACGCAGCAGCACCCGCTGGGAATGTCCGGTGTCCTGGTACTCATCGAGCATGATCACCCGGAAGCGACGACGCTGGGAGGCACCGACCTGGGGGTGGTTTTCCGCCAACCCGGCGGCCAGGCTCATCTGTTCCCCGAAGGTGATGACATTGCGGGCCTTGAGTTCCTGCTTCAGCTCCCTGACCAGGGGCAGGAAATCCAGGCGGTGCTGCTGGACATCCAGGTAACTCTGCATTTTCTGGGTCGGTTTATCAGCCTGGCGCGGCGCCTTGGGAAGATTCAGGAAATTATCCGTGAAGGCCAGGGATTCCTCCCCCAGTTCCTCCCAGTCGACCATGTGGTTGTCCAGCTCCCCGCTGAACTGCAGGAGCTTATCGATGACCGTGGCCTCGGTGTTGCCGAGATCCAGGCGACCGCGGTACTCCCGGACCAGGCCGGCGGCGATCTGGTACTGCTCGGTGGCGGTGATCAGCCGGGCGGAGGGCTCCACCTGGGCGAGCAGACCATATTCCCGGATCAGTCTTCCGGCATAGGAGTCATAGGTGGACACCGTCGGGGTGATGGCCTGCAGATCGCGGGTGAGTTTGCCGCTGGGATCCAGGTCCCGAAGCTTGGGGATGCCGGCGAGCACCTCCAGGCGTTTGCGGATGCGCTGGCTCAGCCCCTGGGCTGCCTTTCTGGTGAAGGTCAGGCCAAGGATCTGGTCCGGGGTGGCAAAACCATTGGCCACCAGCCACACCACCCGGGCCGCCATGGTCTCGGTCTTGCCTGCCCCCGCCCCGGCGACCACCAGCAGGGGTCCCGGTTCAGCACCGATGATCTCCGCCTGCTGCGGGGTGGGGGCATGCTCCTGTCCCAGATACTTCGACAGCAGGACCGGGGAAATTAGCTCAGACATCGGTGCTCATCTTTCCTTCGCTCTGCACCGGGCAGATCGGTTTGAGGGGACAGTTCGGACAATTCGGGTTGATCCGGGCCAGCAACCGGGGTCCGCGGAGCTGATCCGCCAGGGCGGGCAGGGAGTCCGCAAGTTCCGCCAGTTCTTCCCTGGTCTTGGGGGCTTGTTGGCGCACCCCGGCTTTGCCATAGGCCGGGGCGGCGGGGAACACCAGCTCTGCCCCACCCACCGTTGCGGTGTCCTGGCCTGGGGCCGGGGCGGTGACACGGCCGTCGTTAAGCGCGCCCCGGCTCAGTGCCAGCTGGTAGACCGCCAGCTGGGCGTGATCCGCCATGGCCTTGTCGGAGGGTTTGTTCTTGCCGGTCTTGAAGTCGACGATGTGCAGCTCCCCGGCGGGATCCCGGTCGAGGCGGTCCATCCGCCCCCTGATCCTGACCTCATCGCTGATGGGCACATCCACCTCCACCTCCACCCCGAGGAGTTCATACCCCCCGGCGCGGGCCGCCACCCAGCGGGCGGTGGTGTCGATGAGCTGCTGCCAGGCCGCCAGTTCAAGTTCGCGTTGCCAGGCGGGCACCCGGATGAGGTTTTCATAGGCGGTGCTGACCAGTTCGGCGGCCCGATCCTGATCAGCTCCCCGTGCCAGGGCTTCCGCGAAGGCGTGGACGAGGCTGCCCTTGAGCATGTGGATGGGGGTTTCCTCCTCTTCCTCCACCCGGCTGAGCACGGCGTTGAGGGGGCAGTTCTGCAGTGCCTCTACCTTGGAGGGGGACAGTGGGATCTGTTCCCGGGTGTCCAGGAGTTCGTGTTCGGAGACCTCGGTGGTGGACCACCAGTGTTCGGGGGTGGCTCCCGGTACCCCGGCCGCAGCCAGGCGTGCCAGTTGGCGGGCGGCCTGGGAGCGGAAATCCTCACGCAGGTCGGGGTTGCTGACCGCGCGGCGGAGTTCCGCGATGAGCGAGGAGGTGGAGAGCACCCGCACCGCCGCGGAAATCTCATCATCGTCGGCGTTTTCCTCCGCCACGAGGGAGATGTGGTGGTGTTCCTCGGGTGGTTCAATCTCATCGAGGAAGCGGGAAGGTTCCAGCTCGGTGTCGGAGTCACTGGATTCCACGGCGGTGATCAGCAGTTCCCCGGTGGCCCGGGTGGCGGACATGTGGAAGAGGCGTCGTTCCTCCGCCAGCCGGTCCGCGGCGTGGGAGATGGGCAGGCCGGGGTCAATGTCGAGGTCGGCCAGGTCCACCAGTTCCTCCTGCCCGAAAAGGCTGCCGGTCTCCCCCAGTGAGGGCCAGGTGCCCTCCTGCACTCCGGCGATGACCACGGTGTGCCATTCCTGGCCGCCGGCCCCGTGGGCGGTCAGCAGATTCACCGCATCAGGTTCCACGCCGCGACGGTCCCGCACACCGGTGGGCAGTTCCTGCTCGGCGATGTGCCGGATGAAGGAGTCGATGCCGGCGGTGGGGCGGCGTTCGGCGTAGTCGCCGGCGGCGTCGAAAAGCGTCATCATGGCGTCCAGGTCACGGTCCGCCTGGGAGCCGGCGGCGCCCCCGCGCAGGCTGGCGGCCATGAGGCGGTCCGACAGGCCGGTGGCATCCCACAATGCCCAGAGCACCTCCTCCACCGACTGTCCCTCCGCCCGGGCGTGGTGTCCGGCCTGGAGGACCGTGCGGATCCGCTCCAGGATGTCCAGTTCACGTTCGGTGAGTTTCCCGCCCAGCTCACCCCGGTCGAAGGGGTAGTCCACGGCGATCATCTCCCGCAGCACATCAATGGCACGGCGGGAGAAGTCGAATTGGCGCAGGCCACGCAGGAGGCGACGCAGGGTGACCGGGTCGGCACCACCGATGGGGCCCAGCAGCAGGGATTCCAGGTCGGCAGCCGAAAGCTCGGTGGACAGGGCCCGGACACCCAGAATCATGCCGGCGACAATGGGTTGTTCCGAGAGCACCACATCGGTGGGGTTGAGGTGCACCGGTACCCCGGCGTTGAGCAGGGCGCGGCGGACCGGGCCGATCATGCCGGAGGAGCGCACGATCACCGCGATATCGCACCACTCCACGCCCTCCAGCAGGTGGGCGCGGCGGATGGTGTCAGCCACCAGGGCCTGCTGGCTGGCGCTGGTGTCGGTGATGGCGATTTTCCGGGTGGGCTCCCGGAAGGACTCCGCCAGCACCACCTCATGATCCACCGGAAATTTCTGCAGGAACTCAGGGTTCGCCCCGCGGAAGTGGAAGACGGACTGGGCGGGATCCCCACCGATGATGCTGAGCTGGGTCTGTTCCATCAGTCGGGCCAGCAGCTCCGCGGATTTGGGGTCCAGGTGTTGGGCATCATCAATGATCAGGGCCTTGATGCCCAGGTCCTGGGCCGGCAGTCGGAGGGCCGCGGTCACCAGTTCGGAAGCGCTGTAGCTCTGGGTGCCGGCCAGGGAGCTGACCTGCTCATACTCGCGGAGGAAATCCCCGGCCGCCGCCCAGACGGGACGGTCGAAACGCCGCCCCCACTCAATGAGCTCCTCAGGTCCCAGGCCGCGTTCAATGGAACGCAAGAGAAAGTCACGCAACTGGCGGGCGAAACCCACCATCTTCAACGCCGGGCGGTGCTCAGGGGGCCAGGTACCCCGCCCCTCCTCAGCATGCCCCTCCAGCAGTTCCCGGATCACCGCATCCTGCTCCGCGCCGGTGATCAGGCGGGCGGGGCGGTCCTGCCGCAGGAGGGCGAAAGCCAGGGAGTGGATGGAACGCACCAGGGAACCCTCGGACACATAATTGCCGTCCAACTGGGCGATCAGTTCGCGGCGCAGCCGAGAGGCGGACTCCTTGGCCGGGGTGATCACCATGATCTCAGCGGGATCCATCCCATCCCGGATCAGCTGGACCGTGGTGTCCACCAGCAGGCTGGACACCCCGGCACCCGCCACCCCGGTGACCCGCCACTTCCCGCGGGGTCCATCCAGGAGTGCCGCGGCGGGGCCGGACCATTCCCGCACCTTGGGTTGCTCAACCGTGGAAACCAGCCTGACCTGTAGTTTCGGTGGCGGGGCAAATCTTTCAGAAGGTGCGAAATCACTCATGCCCTACATTGTGGCAGACACCCGGGACATGAGAATCTCCGCGACCCGCGTCAGATCCGCAGACATGTTCGGTACCGCCTCCGGGTGGTACTCATGCACCAGCACCCGGTAGGTCAGGGCCCGCAGCAACAGTTGATCCAGGGCCGGGAGATGATCAAAACGGTCGATGATCCCACCATCCACCGCGCCGGCCAACAGACCGTCCACCATCACCAGGGCCGCGGAATAACCATGGGGGTGCGCCACCGCCACCAGATCAGTCACCGCCGGGGCCTGATAACCGGAGAAAATCGTGGTGGCCAGCAGATCAGCATGACAGACCTGGTCAGGGGCATCCACCGGATCCATCAGGGAGATCAACCGGGAGGCCAGATCATTGGGCCCGGGATACATGGCCCAGGCCTCCCGATCCGCCCGGGTGAAGGGATCCGTGCCACCACCCCGGGTGAAAGCCGGAATCTCCACCTCACTGAGCGCATCATCAAGCCGCAGGGCAGCATGAACCACCTCATCCACCCGGCGCGCCGGGGCACCGTCGATGTGGTTGGAGGCCCGCCAACCGGAGATCACATAGCGACCGTCGGTGGCGCGGATGGGGCGGGCCACCCGAAGTCCGGGGATCCGGAGTTTCTCCCGGGTCTTGGCGGACCAGGCGGCGGCATCAGCGGAGACGGCCCGGGAGAAAACGACATTTCCCACCAGCCAACCGTGATCCCAGGGGGCGCCGGCGGGATGGGGTGTTTCGGGCTCCACGTGGAAGCCCGACTGCACATGATCGGGCAGCTGCGGATTTTCACTCATGGCACCAGATTAGGGTAAGGCCAGGCATTCGCGATACAGCTCTGCCCATCATCCGGATAAACCTCCCCGGAATCCACCGCGAAAAGCTCCGAGTTATTCAGGCTCAGGGTCTGCTGCATCATGATCGGGGCAAGCTCCCCATCCGCACTGCAGGGCTCATGCCCGTAATAGCCCAGGCCGTGACCGACCTCATGGTTGATCAGGTACTGGCGGTAGGTGCCCAGATCCCCTTCAAAAGGTGCGGCACCCCGAACCCAACGGGACTCGTTGATCACCACCCGCTCACCGAAGGAGGTGTAGCAGCTGGTCTCCATGGCCAGGTCATGGCCACAGAGTTCATGGGTGGTGCCCACCGAAGTCAACTGGATCCTCATGGTGGGGTCCTGATCGGGTGCGACATGCTCGAAACGATAACGCGGATCAGCGGCCCAACCCATCGGATGGGCAAGCGTCGCATCGATGATGGCGGCCAACGCGTCATCACCGCCGATACCGGCGGTGTCCACCCCGTCCTCCACCTCGATGACGAAACGAACCACCTTCTCACTGCCTTCCCCCGCCACCATTCCCGGGTTACCGATCAGCCGGTAGGTGCCCGCACCTTCTTCGGTGAAGGAGCCACCCGGCGGCAACTCGGTGGGAGCAACCACCGGGGGATCACTCTCCGCCGGATCGGGCCCCTTCAACCGGGTCTCCGAAACACCCACCGGGTTCTTGTCCTCGGCGGAAGGGGTGACATCGGGGGTGCTGAAAATGTCGATCAACACCCAGACGGTGATCACCGCCAGGATCGGAATGGCGTAAGCCCGCCACCCCAGTTCACGGGTGTAGCGGACCCACAGGGCTTCTTCTGCCATCGCTAATTAAGACACCCTCAGTTTAAGCGCCGGCGAAGCCGACGGTGCGCGGAGTGGTGGTACCCACCTCGACATGGGCGATCTGGCCGACGTTGATGACGAACTTCGAGCCGTTGGTGTCCTCCAGCTCCAGGATGCCTTCCTCGGAAGCGAGGGCTGCCTTGACCTTCGAGGTCACCGCGTCCTGGGTCTCCTGGGTGCTGATGACCAGTTCGCGGGGGGACTGGGTGAAGCTGATCTTGATGTCCACGGGTATTCCTCTTTCACTATCGGTTAAGGGGGCGGCACCCATCATAGTGCCGAGCGGTTAGTATCAAGGTTGTGTCTGTACAAAGCTCTGGTCCCACCTTCGCTGAACTGGGGGTCGCCGTCGAGATCACCGAGGCGCTCGCGGATGTCGGCATCACCCATACCTTCGCCATTCAGGAGCTCACGCTCCCGATCGCCCTGGACGGAAAAGACCTGATCGGTCAGGCCCGCACCGGCATGGGAAAAACCCTCGGGTTCGGGGTGCCACTGCTGGACCGCGTCTTCGATGCGGCGGATGTCGCCGAACTCGACGGCACCCCACGCGCCCTGGTGATCGTCCCCACCCGCGAACTGGCGGTGCAGGTCGGCGAGGACCTCAGCATCGCAGCCAAGCAGCTGGCGGTCCGGATCACCACCATCTACGGCGGCCGCCCCTATGAGGAACAGATCAACGCCCTCGAAACCGGGGTCGACGTGGTCGTGGGAACCCCAGGGCGCCTGATCGACCTGCACCAACGGGGTGCCCTCCAACTCGACCAGGTCGCCGTCCTCGTCCTCGATGAGGCCGATGAAATGCTGGACCTGGGTTTCCTGCCCGACATCGAGAAATTGATGAAGGCCCTGACCCACAAACACCAGACCATGCTCTTCTCCGCGACGATGCCCGGGCCGATCCTGACCCTGGCACGCAGCTTCCTGGACAAACCGGTGCACATCCGCGCCGAGGCCGTCGGCTCCAACCAGACCCACGCCACCACCCGCCAGGTCGTCTTCCAGGCGCACCGCATGGACAAGTCAGCCATCACCGCCCGCATCCTCCAGGCCGCAGGCCGCGGCAAGACCATCGTCTTCGCCCGCACCAAACGCACCGCCGCAGAGGTCGCCGATGACCTGGCCGCCCGGGGCTTCGCAGTCGGCGCAGTCCACGGCGACATGGGGCAACCCGCCCGGGAAAAGTCCCTGCACTCCTTCCGCAGCGGACTGGTGGACATCCTGGTGGCCACCGATGTCGCCGCCCGCGGCATCGACATCGACGATGTCACCCACGTGATCAACTACCAGACCCCCGATGAACCCATGACCTATGTGCACCGCATCGGACGCACCGGGCGCGCCGGGCACACCGGCACCGCCGTCACCCTGGTCGGTTATGATGAGCTGCTGAAATGGCAGTCGATCAATGAGGAGCTGGGGTTGGAGCAGCCGAACCCGCCGCAGTGGTTCTCCACCTCCCCGGAGCTTTTCGACGCCCTCGCCATCCCGGCCGGTGCTGGGGACACCGTCGGCACACCCCGCAAGGTCGCGGGCAAGCCGCTGCCCGGAAGGAGACGCACCCGTTGAGTGCACCGCTTCAACGCACCCCGAGGGATCTGATCGCCACCGGGGTGGTTTCCGCGGTTTCTCTGCTGGCCGTCGTCGGGGTGTGGGCCACCGCCCCGATCCGCAGCGCCGAGCTGACTCCCGCGGCTGAGGAGGTCAGCGTGGATGAGCAGTTGCTTGAGGTTCCGGCTGGCCTGGTCAAATCCTTCACCCTGGACAGCAGCACGTTGCCGGGGCAGCACCGCCCCCTGGTTGCCGGTGGGTTGCTCATCAGCAATGACGGCCACAATGTCTTCGCCCATGATCCGGCCGGGGAAGAAGTCTGGCGTTATGAACGGGATCGTGAGATCTGCGGGATCGGCACCGCCTGGCAGGCGGTGACCATCGCCTACCGCAATAATGCGGGTTGTGGGGATGCTGTCTCGATCACGGCGAGCAGCGGTGAGTACAAATCCACCCGCAGTGCCCCCGCCCCGGATGAAGTGGTGATGACCACGTCCAATGACCGGGTGGGTATCGCCAATGAGGAGCGGGTGGAGCTCTGGCGTTCGGATCTGGTGCGCACCGTCGAGTACGGCGATGTGCCGGCCCCTCAGGAGGCCGATCAGCAGCCCCATGCGGACTGCACCATCACCTCAGCGTTGACCCGCACCGAGCTGTTGGCGGTGACTGAGCAATGCCCGGACGGGACCTGGCTGCGTCTGCAGGACACCACCCCGGAAGATGCCCGGAAGCCGGAGATCACCCAGAATATTCAGCTTGAAGATCCCGCGTCCCGACTGGTGGCCATCGGACAGTCGGATGTTGCGGTGCACACCGGCTCCCAGATCCTCGCCATCAACGGGGAGGGTGAGACCACCCAGCGACTGATCTCCCCGAAGCTGGATGTGGCGGGCTTCTACTCCCCCGCCACTGCGGATCTGCCGAACCACATGAGCTGGTTTGAGGGGAACCGGCTCTACCTCTTCGACCCGGCCGGGTTGAAGGTGACCCAGGTGTTCATGGACGCCATCGGCACCGGAATTGTCGTGGGGGACAAACTTCTCTATCCGGTGGAAAACGGCATCTCGGTGACTGACCCGATTTCCGGGGTGCAGGAAAAAATCCTCCCGGTGCAGCGGGGGGCGCACACCGGGGAGGTGTCGCTGGCACTGGCGGGAGGAACGATCGTCGAGAAGCGGGGCGAGCAGCTGGTGGGCCTGGTTCAGGCCCCGTAGCGCTGGGAGGCCCAGCTGGTTGAGGTGGGGTTGAAGAGCAGGATCAGGCCGAGCAGCGCGGAGACCGCGGTGGCCACGGCAAAGAAGTAGAGTCCGCCCTGGAACATGTAGAAGGCGACGGGCAGCAGGAACATCTGCAGCATCGCCACCGGGCCACGGCCCCACCGCCCACCCCGGAGGGTGATGATGGCGCCGGCGAGCACGGTGCCGAAGATGATGAGGAAGAAAACCGCGGTGCCGATGCCCACCCACTCCATGTTGGCCTGGGTCGTCACCACCGAGGGATCTTCATATCCGATGATGTTTCGGACGATCAGCAGGCCTGCGTAGCCGATGCCGATCGCTGATTGGAGGATGGCGATGATGCCGGCCCACATTACGGGGGCAGGGGGTCGGTTGTCAGTCACAGCTTGCCATTCTAGATGATTGAGTCCAAGGGTGTGCTGGGGGTTTAGTGGTCATAGGCGATCAGTGATCGCAGGGCAGGTTGGCCGGTGGCGTGGTTATGCCAGATCGCTGCGGTTAATGCCAGCAGGCGTTTAACGACCTGGCAGACCAACCCACCGGCAGTGCGGCTGCCGTGTTGTTCAAGATGGAGCTGGCTTTTCATCGTGTTGAACACCGACTCGATAGTCTGCCGCAATGGTTTCAAGAATTGTTTTCCTGGCCTGGGTTTTTCCCCTTTCCGGGCCGGGCGAAGCAACTCAACACCACCAGTTGTCAGCTCGTCTTCCAGCCAGGCACCGTTATAGCCCTTATCCGCCATGATGACCTGCCCGGTCGGCACAATCACCGGAACTGTCTCCAGTATCGCCAGCAGTGTGGCGCGTTCATCGGCTTTGGCACCAGTGAGTGCGTAGCCAACCGGCAGCCCATGCAAAGTACTAATCAGGTGGAGTCGGCATCCCCAGAAAAACCGGGAATGCGAGGCGCAGTAACCGTACTCGGCGTAGCCGGCCAGGTCGGATCGTTTCACTGTTTCCCGGGACCGGCCACATTCAACCGGAGTGGAGTCCACGACCCAGACATCATCATTGAGCAGGCCAGTCGAGGTGGCCAGGTGGGTCATCACGTGCTGCATCACGGTGGTGAGTTTCCGGAGTCGTTTGTTGTAACCGGATTGCTGTGGGATGTAGGGAAATGTGCTGGTGAAGCGTTTTCTGGTGTGGCGGATGAAGTGGCGTTGGGAGGTGTATCCCTGAAGGGATTCCATCACGGCCAGGGTGATGATTTCAGCATCGGTGATCTGTGGTTGGATCCCGATTTTCGGGCGTGGTGGGAGGAGTTCGAGATGGGCGTTGAGGTAGTCATCGCAGGTGGTATAAAGTGCTGTTGCGAGAGTGTCTATGTTGTTTTCCACAAATTCAATCATGGGCACTCTCGCCCTTTTTTAGCGGTAGCCACGCACCGGGGACCCCTTGGACTCAATCACCTAGTCATGGGCTCGGCGACACCCCCCTCTGGCATATGATTTGACCTCATGCTTTCTGTCTTGCTCATCACATTTTTCCATTTCCGCAGGTGAGAGCATCGCACATTCTGAATGAAATGTGACGGACCATACATTTCGCCCTTGCTAACTTTTTAAATTCTGTGATACTCATCACAATTTCCACTGCAACCCTAGCCAACATTTGGAATACGTGTCATTATCTTCAGGTAGCAAAAACGACCAGCGCATGACCTGGTTGAGAACTCTGGAACATCGAAGAGTTAACGCCAGATGAACCGTGGCCCAGTTTAAAGACTCGCCCAGTTCCCATGGCGCTCATGCATTTAAACCGCAGCCGAAACTCATACCGACTTCGGCATGCCAACTTTCACGTAATGACTTTTACTATCTAAAGGAGAATTAATCATGGATTGGCGCGACGAAGCTGTTTGCCGTAACGAAGACCCCGAGCTGTTCTTCCCGGTCGGTAACTCCGGCCCCGCACTTGCCCAGATCGCAAAGGCCAAGGTTGTCTGCAACCGCTGCCCCGTCACCTCCATGTGCCTGAAGTGGGCCCTGGAATCCGGTCAGGATGCCGGCGTCTGGGGTGGCATGAGCGAGGACGAGCGCCGCGCACTCAAGCGCCGCAAGAACCGCGGTCGTGGCCGCGCCCGCGTCGTCACCGCCTAAGCCACACCCCTTCTGCAACCAGAAGCGGCAACCCTGATTTCCTCCCTTCCAAAGTCAAGCGCTACAGTTGTCCCGAGTATCTACAACTGCCAGCAACAAGGAGAACACCATGAGCAAGCGTGGTCGTAAGCGTAAGGATCGCCGCAAGAAGGGCGCCAACCACGGTAAGCGCCCCAACTCTTAAGTCATTTAAGAGCTGAGCACGTCCGGAGCCCCCAGGGAATCATTCCCTGGGGGCTCCGGACTTTTCTGCCTCAGGCCAGCTAACCCCGCTCAATGCGGATGCTGAGGCTGATCCGCTCCACCAGGGTGGGGGGCGCCTGATCCTGGCAGCACTTCTTCACCAGGGCGCGGATCTTCTGCTCTGCGGTGAGCCTGCTGTAACACTCAGGGCAATCCTTGATGTGCTCGCGGAGGGCATCGCACTCACCCGGAGACAATTCATCATCGAGTAGGGCGAAGAGTGACTGATACTTCTCATCACACCCGCAGCCGCAGGGATCGTAGTTGTAGGTCATCGTCGGGTCACCTTTTCGAGCTTGTCTGTGCCGGGTTCTTCTCATTGTCAGGGTGGTCAAGACCAATTCCCTGCTCATGTGCCACTTCCTTCAACATGGAACGCAGCTGTTTTCTTCCCCGGTGCAGCCGGGACATCACGGTACCCAAGGGGGTTCCCATGATTTCGGCGATTTCCTTGTAGGCCAGACCCTCCACATCGGCGTAGTAGACCACCATGCGGTAGTCCTCGCTGAGGTGGTTCATGGCGTCCACGATCTTGCCGTTGGGCAGCCGCTCCAGAGCCTGCACCTCCGCGGACTGCAGACCGGTGGAGTCATGTGAGGAGGTGGTGTAGAGCTGCCGGTCGGTGACATCCTCCGCGGAGGTCTGCAAGGGCTGACGCTGCCGCTTGCGGTAGACGTTGATGTAGGTGTTCGTCATGATGCGGTACAGCCAGGCCTTGAGATTCGTGCCCGGCTTGAAACTGTCGAAGGCCTGGTAGGCCTTCATGTACGTCTCCTGCACCAGGTCTTCCGCATCCGTGGGGTTGCGTGTCATACGCAGCGCTCCGCCGTAGAGCTGATCTATCAACGGCATCGCTTCTTCCTCGAAGCGCTTCGTGAGCTCTTCTTCAACCATGAGGGCCCAACCCTTTCTGTGGTGCCATTCACCTCATTGTAGAAGCCCCGGGCCTTTCGGGGATAATGCTGCCATGGCGAAGGCACCCACCAGGGCGGTACAGACACTCATCGACGCAGCTCTCCCCCACGCACTGCAACGCTTCCAGGCTTCCCGTGAACATTTCGGCGAGCATGCCGCGGCAGAACTCGGCGTGGACCCCGACCTGATACTCAAGACCCTGGTGATCAGCACCGATCAGGGGCTGGCGGTCTGCTGCGTCCCGGTCAGCGCCCAGTTGAACCTGAAGAAGGCGGCGGCCGCCCTGGGCGCCCGGAAAGCGGGGATGGCAGACCCCCGACAGGCCGAGCGCGCCACCGGCTATGTCACCGGCGGGATCTCGCCCCTCGGGCAGAAAACCCCGCTGCCCACCCTGATCGACGCCACGGTGGAGCATGCCGCACAGATCTATGTCTCCGGGGGCCGCCGGGGCCTGGACATCCGGCTCTCCCCCACCCACCTCGCCCAACTCTGTGGGGCCCGCTTCACTGATCTGCGGCGATGAGCTCCGGGTAGTCATTGCGGACATTACCCACCTCCCGGGCTGCCGGCCGGACCACGAAACGGGAGAGCAGCTCCGGTGGGGTCAGGGAACCCGCCATATCCTCCCCTGCCAGCCAGGCCGGGATCTCCTCATCGCTGAGGAAGCGCGGCATCCGGTCATGGAGCCACTCAATGGGCGGAGCCGAGTCGGTGGTGAGCATCGTCGCCGAAAGTTTGCCCAGCCCGGTGGCATATAACCCGGCCGCCCACATGAGCTCGCTGTCATCCCCACCGAGGGAGACGAACTGAGGTTTCTTCTCATGCCACTCGTAATAGCCGTTCATGGGGATGAGACAGCGGTGATGGCGGTAGGCGTCCCGGAAGGAGGGTTTGGTGGCCACGGTTTCGGAACGGGCATTGAACAGGGGTGGCCCGGTTTCATCCTTCTTCCAATGGGGCAGCAGACCCCAGCGTGCGGGCTCGATCACCCCTTCCCGAAGGATTGGTATCACCTGGGTGGGGGCAAGATTGTAGCGCGGGCCGGGGGTGCCCTGCGGCGCCGACACCTGAGCAAAGTGGACCCCCGCGGCGTCGATAAGCGCCTCGGCGGTGGTGAATAGAACAAAGCGACCACACATGGCATCTATTATGGGGGTGTGAATACCCCTGTGTCATCCTCCGCCAGTGTCTGGAACGCCCCGCGAGCCCGCGGCCCCATCAACTGGGTGCAGCAGGTCCCCGGTTCCAAGTCCATCACCAACCGTGCTTTCGTCCTTGCCTCCATCGCCGATTCCCCCTCCACCATCGACGGTGCCCTCCGCAGCCGTGACACCGACCTCATGGCTGAGGCACTGCGTGCCTTAGGTGTCGGAGTCAGCGGCGAGGACAGCATCCGCATCACCCCCAATGAGTTCCATGGTGCCCAGGTCAACTGTGGTCTGGCCGGTACCATCATGCGTTTCCTGCCACCGATCGCCACCCTGGCGCGCGGCACCGTCCTCTTCGACGGGGACCCCCAGGCCCGGATCCGCCCCATGTCGACCATCCTCGATGCCCTCCGCACCCTGGGGGCCTCCATCGAGGGTGACCGCCTGCCCTTCACCGTCTACGGCCAGGGCGCACCGGAGGGCGGCACCGTGGAGATCGACGCCTCCGGTTCCTCCCAGTTCGTCTCCGGGCTGCTGCTCGCCGGGGCCCGCTTCCGCCGTGGTATCACCGTCCGCCACACCGGGGACACCCTCCCCTCCCTCCCCCACATCGAGATGACCGTGGACATGCTCCGCCAGGCCCGGGTGCGGGTCGAGGTCACCCAGAATGAGTGGACCGTCTACCCCGGTGCGGTGGAGGGCAAGCGTTGGGTGGTGGAACCTGACCTGTCCAATGCCACGCCTTTCCTCGCGGCGGCGGCCCTCACCGGTGGCACGGTGCGGATCCCGAATTGGCCGATTGAGACGACCCAGCCGGGTGATGTCATCCGCACCATCCTGGAGAAGATGGGGTGCACTGTGGAGCTCATCGCCGAGGGTGACCATCATGACCTTGAGGTCACCGGCCCGGTCGCCCCGCTGCGCGGCATTTCCCTGGACATGTCCGACATCGGTGAACTGACCCCCACGGTCGCTGCCTTGGCCGCCCTGGCGGGCAGTGAATCCCGGCTCACCGGCATCGCCCATCTGCGCGGCCATGAGACGGACCGGTTGGCTGCTCTGACCAGCGAGATCAACCGCCTGGGTGGTAATTGCCGGGAGCTTAACGACGGCCTTCTCATCCAGCCGGCGCCGCTGCACGGCGGGCTCTGGCGCTCCTATGCCGACCATCGCATGGCCACCGCCGGCGCGATCATCGGTCTGGCGGTGGAGGGGGTTCAGGTGGAGGATATCCAGACCACCTCGAAGACCCTGCCCGGTTTTGCGGATATGTGGGAGGCGATGGTTTCCGATAATGGCTAGATCCTGGGATGAATCCGATATCCGTGTCCGCCCCGGCAGGGGCACCCGCCCCCGCACCAAGGACCGCCCCGCGCATGAGGATGCCGAATTCGGCATGGTCGTGACCAAGGACCGCGGCCGGTGGGGCGTCGTACTGGACGGCAGAACTGATGCCGTCGTCACCATGCGGGCCCGCGAACTCGGCCGCACCCCCATTGAGGTCGGGGACCGGGTGGGGGTGGTCGGGGACACCTCCGGACAGCCGGGCACCCTGAGCCGGATCGTGAAGCTGGAGGAAAGAACCTCGGTGCTGCGGCGCACCGCGGATGACACCGACCCCTATGAGCGGATCGTGGTGGCTAATGCGGGGCAGCTGCTGATCGTCTGCGCGGTGGCGGATCCCCCTCCCCGGTCCGGTTTCGTGGAGCGTTCCCTGATCGCCGCCTTCGTCGGAAATATCAGGCCCATCATCTGCCTGACCAAGTCTGATCTGGCGGACCCCTCGGAGTTTGCTGCGGAATTCGCGGACCTGGACGTCCAGGTCATCGTCTGTGGTGTGGAGGACCCCATTGAGCCCCTGATGGAGCTGGTGGAAGGGCAGGTCACCGCCTTGATCGGTCATTCCGGGGTGGGCAAGTCCACCCTGGTCAACCGCATCGTCCCGGATGCCCACCGGGAGACCGGTGTGGTGTCCGGGGTGGGCAAGGGCCGTCACACCTCCACCCAGTCGGTGGCGCTTCCCGTCAAGGACGGCTGGATCATCGACACCCCGGGTATCCGTTCCTTCGGTCTGGCACATGTCGATGCCGACACGGTGGTGGGTGTCTTCGGCGACCTTGCTGAGGCTGTGGAGAACTGTCCCCGGGGTTGTACCCACATGGGCCCGCCAGCGGACCCTGAGTGCGCCCTGGATGAGCTGGAGGGTGCCAGTGGGCGCCGGGCCACCGCGGTGCGTGGTCTGCTCGCTGCACTGCGCACCAATGAGGACTGGGAGTAGATGCCTAAACCACCGTTGACCCAGGTCCCCCTGAACCGGCTGGCCGTACTCGGCGCGATCATCGGCATTCTGACCGGTTTATTCATCGCCGCCCTGAACTGGTCGGTGCTCGGGGTGGAAAGGCTGGTCTACGGTACTGATCATCTCCACAACGCCAACCCGGCTGCCTCGGTGTCGCCCCTGCGTCAGGCCATCACCCTGGTGGTGCTCGGGGTCCTGACCTCCTGGGCCTGGTATATCGTGCACCGTTACGGTCGCCGGGAGGTGTCCGTGGTCGGTGCGATGCGCGGGGAGAAGGTCCCCATCCCGGAGACCATTGCTTCCGCGTTTCTGCAGGTCACCACCGTGGCGGCCGGCGCCCCGGTCGGCCAGGAGAATGCCCCACGCATCGCCGGCAGCCTGGTGGGTGAGCGCTTCAGTCGCTGGCTGGAGCTGGATATCGACGCCAAGCGCATTCTGGTGGCCGCTGCCGCAGGCGCGGGTCTGGGTGCCAGCTTCCACCTGCCGTTGGCAGGGGTGCTCTTCGCCCTGGAGGTGCTGCTGGTGGAGATGTCCACCCGCACCGTGGTGATCACCATCATCACCACGAGTACGGCGGTGGCCACCACCGGGCTTTTTGTCCCCACCCCGGATGTCTTCAGCACCGTCCCGTTGACGGAGAGTCCCTGGATGTATGTGGCGGCCATCATCGCCGGAATTGTGGCGGGGCTCTGCGGCCACTGGTTCAGCCAGGCAGCCAACAAGGCAGCCCTGGCGGCCCCCAAGCAGGGCAGGAAAATTCTCTGGCAGCTGCCCCTGGGCTTCCTGCTGATCGCGGTGATCGCCTACTTCGTGCCCGGGGCAGTCGCCAACGCCCGCTGGACCTCTGACACCGTGCTCGCTGATGGATTAACGCTCCAGGCACTGCTGTTGCTGGGGGTGCTGCGTCTGGTGGTGCTGCTGCTGGCCTTCCGGGTGGGAACGGTGGGCGGCACCCTGATCCCCGCCTTCGCACTGGGCGCGATGATCGGCGCGATCGTCGGCACGCTGTTGGAACCCCTGCTCGGGGTCCCACCCGCAGCCTTCGCACTCCTGGGGGCCGCAGCTTTTCTCTCCACGACCATGGCGGCTCCCCTATTCGGCATGATCGCCGCGGTGGAGTTCACCGACATGGAACCCCAGGGCTATCTGCCGGTGTTCCTGGCGGTGGCCTCAGCGGTGCTCACGGTCCGGGTGTGGGCCGTGATCACCGACCGGGAACAGCGCACCTTCCCGGTCACCTACGCCAGCTGGACCGGCGAACTGCGTTAGGCCAGGGTGCGCTGCGGGGTGCGGCCACTGAAGTGCTGGATGGACTGCACCACGGTGGGACGCAGCTTCTTCAGCAGCTTCAGGCCGGTGCGCAGACCAGCCCGCTCGCCCTTCTCATCGGCACCGACGTGCAGCTGGTTCTCCACCTCGGGGTACTTGGTGAAGGCACGGTTGGAACGCACCTCGGGGGCATTGTCCCGGTCGGCGGCCAGAAGCTTATTCGGCAGGGTCAGCTTCAGCAGGGTCTTCTGGACCTTGAACAGCTGCGCCGGGAAGGAATCGGTGTTGTAGGGCAGGTCGTATTCCTTACAGATCTGCTCCACGCGCTTGCCGATCTCCGACAACCGGTTGGAGGGCATGTCGGGGAAGATGTGATGCTCGACCTGGTAGTTCAGGTTGCCGGAGAGGATCGTGAGGATCTTGCCGCCCCGGAAGTTCGCGGAGCCCAGCATCTGGCGCAGATACCACTCATCGTGGGTCTCGTTCTTGTACTGCTCCTTGGTGAAGGTCTCCGCCTCATCCGGGAAGTGGCCGCAGAAGATCACCGCATACGCCCAGACACTGCGGATGAAGTTCGCGGTGGCGTTGGCGGTGATGGTGCTCTTGTAGTTGGGGCCGGACAGCGCCGGGAAGAGCACGTAGTCACGCAGGTTCTGCTTGCCGGCCTTACGCGCGGTCTCCCAGAACTTCGGGGCGGTCTCCTTCCAGGTGGCACGGCCGGCGGCCAGCTTGCCCAGCTCCACATCGTAGAAGCCCACGGCCCACTGGAAGAGGGAGGCCAGCGTGGCGTTGACGATCGGCTGGAAGGCGTGCATCGTGGTCCACTTACGGTCACGGGTGACACGCAGGATGCCGTAGCCCACGTCGGTGTCCATGCCGAGGATGTTGGTGTACTTGTGGTGGACCGCGTTGTGGGTGTGCATCCACTGGGAACCCGGGCAGATATTGTCCCACTCCCAGGTGGTGGAGTGGATCTCCGGATCATTCATCCAGTCCCACTGACCGTGCATGACATTGTGGCCGATCTCCAGGTTCTCGAGGATCTTGGAGAGGCTGAGCAGGGTCACCCCGGCGAACCAGAAGGGCTTCCTGCCGGAGAAGAGGAGTGCCGCACGTCCCGCGACCTCCATGTAACGCTGGGTGCGGATCAGTCCTTTGATGTAGCGGACGTCCTTTTCACCGAGGTCCGCCTCGAACTCTTCGCGGATGGCGTCAAGTCGGGCGCCGATCTCCCGGATGTCTTCATCGGAGAGGTGGGAATATGCCTGAATATTGTCAATGGCCATGTGTAGTGTTCCTGACTTCTTACGTGGATGTGCGTTTAGACATCGATGGTGACGTCACCGGCGGCGACGCACACACAGGTGCGGATGCGGGATCCGGGCTCATGGGTCTGGCCGGAACGCAGATCATGGACGTGGCCCTCATCGAGCTGGCGGACACAGGTCTGGCAGATGCCCATGCGGCAGCCGAAGGGCATCTGGATGCCGATGGATTCACCAGCCTCCAGGATGGTGGTGGCGCCGTCAACCTCGATGGAACCGCGCTCCCCGAAGGTGACGGTGCCGCCCTTGGCCTCGGAGGCACGGTCAATGGTGAAACGCTCCGTACGGATCTCCATGTCGTGGGCTTCCGCCCACTCCTCAACCTGGTCAAGCATCAGGGCCGGGCCACAGGCGTAGACCACGCGCTCGGCGAAGTCCGGCACCATCTTCTTGATCTCCTTCGGACCCACGCGGCCCGATTCGGAGGTGTAGTTCACGGTGGCGTCCACACCCTCAAGCACATCCCCGAAGACGAGATCTTCGCGACGACGCACGGAATGCACGACTCGGACATCGCTCTGGAGGTTGCGGTCCTTCATGGTGCGCAGCATGGAGATCACCGGGGTGATACCGGAGCCGGCGGTGATGAAGAGCAGCTTCTCTGGGATCGGGTTGGTCAGGTGGAAGTCACCTGCCGGGGCTGCCAGACGAACGGTGTCCCCCGCCTTGGCGGTGCCCACCAGGTGGTTGGAGAGGCGACCCCGCTCCACCGCGCGGACGGTGATGGAGAAGTGTCCCGCCGTGGTGTCGGGGGTGTTGGTCAGTGAATAGCTGCGCCAAGTGTAACGTCCGTCTATCTGTACGCCGATACCAATATACTGGCCTGCTTCGAAATCGACCGGAACACCCCAGCCCGGTGAAATCACCAGATGGATAGTGTCATCGGCCGCGGTTTCAACCACTTCGATCTTGCCGCGCAGTTCCCTGGTGGACCAGAGCGGGTTGATCAGCTGAGTGTAGTCATCGGGCAGCAATGGCGTGGTGAAACGACGGAGCACGTCACGTGCCCGTCCAAGACCATCGCGGGTGGTGGATGCCATGTAGAACCGTTCTTTCCTAATCCGCTTACCTTACGAGACCGTAGCCTACGGCAACGTAGGTTCCTTTGTCCACAGCAAAGCCCCATTTTCAAAAAGGTGGTTCCGGCTCAGTTTTCCGCTCCTCCACGATCACGCGCGTGGCTTCCTCGCGGGCCCGCTTTCGGCGCTGCTCACGGCGTTGCCCCACCGTCTGCACCCAGCGCGCGCCCTCCGGGGCGATCGGTCCCTGTGGCATGGTGGAGATCACGGTGCCGTCCAGGAAGTTGAAGAGGGCTTCCCCGGTTTCGGGGTGCAGTTCATAGCTGAAACGCCCATCGGTCTTCATGTTGTGGTGGTGCTGGCAGAACATGGCGCAGTTGGCGGCTGAGGTGGCCCCACCCTTGGCGTAGTCCGCACAATGTTCCACCTGGGAGCGTTGCGCCGGCACCGTGCAGCCCGGGAACCGGCAGTAACCGTCCCGGCCGATCAGGAAGGCCCGTAACTTCGGGGATGCCTGGTAGGCGGTGCCCACCTCCTGCGCCGCCCCATCCAGATCCCGGATCTGCTCGGCACGCTCCCGCAGCTCCGCGGAGACGGTGGCATCCTGCCAGCCCACCCCCGGCACATAAACCGGCGCCTCAGGCACATCCTTGGCGGTGTAGACATTGAGCACCACTCTCACTTGGCCGACACCCCGGATCAGCTCCAGCAGGGCATCCGCCCGGTTCAACCCGGTCTCCTCCACCTTCTTCCGGATCAGCTGGTCGATCTCGGAGACGATCTCCGCCGAATAGGTGGCATTGAGCTCCCCGATGCCATCCGGACGCAGGTGGGTGGTGGCCTCGGGACAATCCCGGGTGGACTTCTCCCTGGTGGATATCTCCGGGTCCAGCTCATCGAGCATGGCCTTGATTCGGTTCATGATCGCATTCCGACCCAGCAGCTCCTGCTGGGGCCGGGTCGGGGTGAGCAGCTCCACCAGGAGGCCGTCGATCTCCGGCAGGAGCTCATCCTTGGCCACCTGCAGCACCCGCCAGATCCCCTCCAGGCGGTACATGTCCAGATGGAAGAGTTCCAGCTGCAGGGCCCGCAACCTGGGCAGGCGGCGAAGGAAGGCGACGACATCACCCAGCCTTTCGGCGCGATGCGCTGAGATACCCAGCGCCGAGGCGATGATCGCGGCACTGGCGTCCGCATCAACCCCCTCCCCCGGACTGATGTGATCCCAGAGCAGGAATTCCCGCTGCACCTGTTCCCGCCCGTACCTGGCGAGTGGACTCCCCTGATCATTGACCGTGAAGAAGGCTTCCTCGGCCATCATGCTTCCCTCCCTGACCCACTAGCTCATGTGTTCGAAATCGAACGCTAGCAGGGGCCCCGGACACGGACCTCCCCCACAAAGCCGAAAAGACCCCCAAAAGCGGGAGCCCATTCAGACTAATTCAGCAGATATAACTGCTGCTCAGAGCAATTCGATGAGGAAGGGAAGTTCACTCGGGTCATACCAGGCCATGAGGTTGTCCTGGGCATCACCCACAGTCAGTTCCGCATCGGTGTCACCCAGGTCAGAAGCGTCGATGACGGCGATGGCGGCCTTGGTCTGCTCCTCAGCCTCGGCCAGATCCACATGCAGGGCGGCAACCTGATCCAGCTGGATCTGCGCCGGGGAGAGCTTCACCACGGATTCGCCGTTCTCCGGCTCCAGGCTCACCTGCTCATCGGGCAGATCAACGGTGACCACGATGCGACGGTGCGGGAATTTCTCCTCATCACCGATGGCCAGCAGACGCAGGGAGGCCTCGGCGGCGTCCTGGAAGGCGGCGTCCGCGATCTCCTCCTCATCACCGGAGGTGTAGAACTCTACCAGGGCCGGGGTCAGCGCGAAACCCCAGCCGGAGCGGGCGGTGAACACGGAGTTTTCGCTCAGCTCAGTGAGCATGGCGAAGGTGGCGGGGATGTAGACACGCATACGCTCTAGAACTCTCCTTCGATGTCGAAGAGGTTCTGGATCTCCACGATCGCCCGGTCGAACTGCTGGTAGTAGACACCCACCAGCCCGGCCTCGACGGCGGCGCGGATGTTGAGGATGGAATCATCCACCAGCACGCAGTCATTCATCGGCAGCTCCATGGAGTCCGCCGCGATCTGGAAAGCCTCGGTCTCGGGCTTCTCGACGCCGATCTCCCCGGAGAGCAGGACGGCGTCGACAATGCCGCGCAGCTCCCACTCATGGATCGGCTCAGCTGCGGGGCCACCCGGGTCATTGGAGAGGATGGCGGTCCCCACACCGTTTTTCCGGGCGGCCGCGAAGAGGTTGCGCCAGCGACGCTGGTCCTCCTCGGTGCCGTCCAGGACACCTGCATAATCCACAATCAGTCCACGCACATTTACTCCTTCATTCACCGCGTTGTTGTGCCACAATGATACCCAGCCCATTGTCGCTCTGCCCTGTCCGAAAATACAGGGAGATGTTTTGTTGGTTCCGCTTCCAGGTCTCAGTCACCTGAAAATTCTTCATTCCGCTCCAGCTCGCCCGAAGGAAACCCTGCCGCCGCACAGCACGGCGGAGGAGATTCAGGGCACCGCCAGGCAGTTGACCATGATCGCCCTGGAGACGGCCTTCGGGATCCGTCCGCCACAGCATCTGAGCCGGAAACGTTTCGACGTGGGCGTCAGAGCCCACGTCACCGCCCGCCGCGCACTGCCTGGCCCCCGAGGGCCGGTCCGGTTGGACTCCCTGCATCTGCGTGGCGAGGAAATTTTCGGCAGTGCCACCGTGGCGGGCCAGCCGCACGGTTTCACCGCCAGTCTGACACGGTTGGGACGCAGTCATTGGCGGCTGCGCACCTTCCGTGTCATCTGAAGGTCAGGCCTCCACGGTCTCTTCCTTCGGCGCGAACTGCTTGCGCAGCAGGAAGAGCTGGCGGACGGTCTCCTCCTTGATGCCGTCCTTCATGGCGTTGAACATGTCGCCACCCTCCTTCTGGTACTCCACCAGGGGATCGCGCTGAGCCATGGCACGCAGGCCGATGCCCTCCTTGAGGTAGTCCATCTCATAGAGGTGCTCGCGCCACTTCTGATCGATCACCGGGAGGATGATCTGACGCTCGATATTGCGCATCTGACGCTCCCCGCCGATGGCGGAGACATTGGTGGTGAGTTCATCGTATTCACGGTGGGCATCCGCCAGGATGGCCTTCTTGAGATCTGCGGCGCTGAGTTCGCCTGCAGAGCCGTACTCCGTGCCGTCGAGAAGCGACTGCCAGGTGAAGGTGGGGCCGTAGAGACCATCCAGGGCATTCCACAGTTCATCGAGATCCCAGTCCTCCACATAACCCGTGGCGGTGGCACCGTCGATGTAGGCGGAGATCGTGTCATCGATCATGAACTGGATGTTCTCGCCCAGGTCCTTGGCTTCGAGGATTTCACGACGCTCGGCGTAGATGACCTTGCGCTGCTCATTGAGCACCTCATCGTACTTCAGGACGTTCTTACGCATCTCGAAGTTCTGGTTCTCTACCTGCGCCTGGGCACCCCTGATGGAGTTGGTCACCATCTTCGCCTCGATCGGGACATCATCGGGGACGTTGAGGCGGTTCATCATGTTCTCCATGGACTGACCGACCATGCGGACCATGAGCTCATCACGCATCGAGAGGTAGAAACGGGTGGTACCCGGATCACCCTGACGACCGGAACGACCACGCAGCTGGTTATCGATGCGGCGCGATTCATGACGCTCAGTACCCAGCACGTAGAGGCCACCTGCCTCGCGGACCTTCTCGGCCCGCTCGGCGGTGCGCTCCTTGATGCGGGGCAGCTCCTCATCCCAGGCCGCCTGGTAGGCCTCCTCATCCTCGAAGGGATCCAGGCTGCGCTCCCGCAGCTTCATGTCCAGGAGGATCTCGGGGTTACCACCCAGCACGATATCGGTGCCTCGACCAGCCATGTTGGTGGCCACGGTGACATTGCCCGGCAGGCCCGCCTGGGCGATGATCTGGGCTTCCTGCTCATGATGCTTGGCGTTGAGCACATTGTGCTTGACACCCCTGGCCTGCAGCAGATTGGAGAGGTACTCGGAACGCTCCACCGAGGTGGTGCCCACCAGGATCGGCTGACCGGCCTCGATACGCTCCGCAATGTCATCGACCACGGCGGCGAACTTCGCCTCCTGGGTCTTGTACACCCGGTCCACGAGATCCTCACGCTGGTTGTCCCGGTTCGTCGGGATCGGCACCACATCCAGGCCGTAGATGGAGTGCAGCTCGGCGGCCTCGGTCTCGGCGGTACCGGTCATGCCGGAAAGCTTGGAGTAGAGACGGAAGTAGTTCTGGAGGGTGATGGTGGCCAGGGTCTGGTTCTCATTCTTGATCTCCACCCCCTCCTTGGCCTCGATCGCCTGGTGCATGCCCTCGTTGTAGCGGCGGCCACCGAGCACACGGCCGGTGAAGCCGTCCACGATCATGACCTCACCATTGCGGACGATGTAGTCCTTATCGCGTTCGAAGAGCTCCTTGGCCTTGATCGCGTTGTTGAGGTAGCTGACCAGCTGGGAGTTCTCCGGGGCATAAAGGTTGCCGATACCGAGCTGGTCCTCGACGTACTCCACACCATCCTCGAGCACGCCGATGGTGCGCTTGCGCACATCCACCTCATAGTGGATGTCCTTGGTCATGCGCGGGGCCAGCTGCGAGAAGACCGAGAAGAAGCGGGAGGAACCATCCACCGGACCGGAGATGATCAACGGGGTGCGGGCCTCATCGATGAGGATGGAGTCCACCTCATCGACGATGGCGAAGTGGTGACCACGCTGCACCAGGTCACGCAGGCTACGGGCCATGTTATCGCGCAGGTAATCGAAGCCCAGCTCATTGTTGGTGCCGTAGGTGATGTCGGCGGCGTAGGCCTTCTTACGCTCCGGGGGACGCATCTCGGAGAGGATCACCCCGACCTCAAGGCCGAGCCAGCGGTGGACACGACCCATCATCTCGGCGTCACGCTTGGCCAGGTAATCATTCACCGTGACCACGTGGACACCCTTTTCCTCGAGGGCGTTGAGGTAGGCCGGCAGCACCGAAGTCAGGGTCTTACCCTCACCGGTGCGCATCTCAGCGACGTTGCCGAAGTGGAGGGCGGCACCACCCATGATCTGCACCGGGTAGTGCTTCTGGCCCAGCACCCGCCAGGAAGCTTCGCGTGCGGTGGCGAAAGACTCGAGGAGAAGGTCATCAACGCTCTCCCCCTCGCCGAGACGCCTCTTGAATTCGGCGGTCTTGGCCTTGAGTTCTTCATCACTGAGCGCGGCATAATCATCTTCGAGGGCGATGACCTCGTCAGCGATCTTACGGAGACGCTTGACGGTGCGCCCCTCACCGGCCCGAAGGAGCTTGGACAATCCAAACACTGTGCAGTCGTCCTTAATATGTTTCCGACATCTTCTTTATGGGAAGAAACCTAGCCTATCGGGGATATTCTACGCACCTGATCCCAAATGCAACTGAACCGCTCCCCTGGGGGAACGGTTCAGTGGTAAATCTCACTCAAATACTACTGCTCTGCAGCGAGAGAAATCAGACCGTAGTCGAAAGCGTGGCGACGGTACACCACGGAAGGACGGCTGGTCTCCTCATCAATGAAGAGGTAGAAGTCGTGGCCGACCAGCTCCATCTCGGAGAGGGCATCATCCACGGACATCGGCTGGGCGGGGTGCTCCTTGGTACGCACGATCTGGCCCGGGACAACATCCTCGACCTTATCGGCGTAGGGATCCGGGTTCTTCTCCTCAGCGCGTGCGGCCTGTGCCTCCTGGGCGAGCTCAGCGGCGACCTCGCCAGCACCCGCGGGGGCACGGTGGCCTGAACGGGAGATGGAACGACGTGCCTTGACCTTGCGCAGGGAACGCTCCAGCTTGGCCAGTGCGGTTTCCAGGGCAGCGTAGAAGCTGTCCTCCTTGGCCTCGGCGCGGGCGATGTGGCCCTTACCGGTGGCGGTGATCTGGAGACGATCGCTGGCATCCGAGCGGCGCGGGTTCGGCTCGTGCTGCAGCTCCACGTGGAAGAAGGTCAGGGTGGGGTCGAGGCGCTCGATCTTCGCCAGCTTGCTGTTGACCCGCTCCGCGAAGTGCTCCGGAACTTCAACATTGCGGCCGGTGATGGACACCTGGGTATCCGGGCTCAGGACATTGTTCTCAGCAGGTGTAGTCACTTGCTTCTCCTCCGTGTCGACGGGACTGTCTGTGCCCCCAGTGTACATCCGGTCATAACCTGAGCATCAATTGGAGGTGGATTTCATGCAGCCGCCAGAGTGAGGGCCGCCACAACCTGAGCCCTCGCGGAGAAAAGCACCTCGGCGGATGCCGCGATGGTCGCCCCGGTGGTCATAACATCATCCACCAGCAGGATCGGTCCAGCCGGAACCTGACTCAACCCCACCCCACCGGCGAGATTCCGGCGGCGGGAGCGGGCATCCAGGCCCGCGGAATCCCGAACCCGGCCATGATGCAGGGCACCCACAACCGGCAGCCCCGTGGCCCGGCAACAGTCGGCGACGGGATCACCGCCCCGCAATCTGGCGTTGGCCCGCCGGGTCGGTGCCGGCACCAGAGTCATCCGTTCGGGTAACTCCCCCCTGGCGCGGAGCGTATCGACGCCCGCCTTCAGTACCGCCCCCAGATACTTCCGGACCTCCCGGTTATTGCGCTCCTTCATCGCCACGATCACCGCCCGTCGGCGCTCATCATAGGGTCCCAGCGCGAAGGCCGGCACATGCGTATCGACGCCCGTGAACACCCTTTCGGGTGGGCGTCGAAAAGCTTCCCGGCAGGCCGGGCAGAGCACCGTGCCAGGATCACCGCAGGCGGCACAGCGCCGCGGCAGCAACAACTCCATGGCTAATTGGCCACCACCGGGGATGAACGCATGCCCTGCAGGCCCGGCACCTCCCGCCAGAAGGCGGAATCCCCACCATTGACCGGCATCTGCAGCACTGCCCGGGCATCGGTGACATAAAGGGTGCTTGAGGAAGCCGCCACCGCGACCACCGGGGCGGTGATATTGCCGGAGGGCAGGGAGGCCACGGCTGAGCCGTCCTTCTCCACCCGCCAGATCGGGGATTCCGGGCTGGAGGTGCCCACCAGGAGCGAACCATCCGGCTGCCAGTCCAGGGCCAGTGCGGAACCCGCCAGCTGGGGTGCCATCTCCTGCACATTCACGATGCGGCGTTGCCCCGTTCCGGGGCGGTTGACCACTCCGGTATAGACGCGGCCACCGATGATCATCGCCACCCTGGCCCCGTCACGGGAAAGGCGCAGCACCGAGATTTCCCCGTCCATCTCGTTCAGGAAGGAGGTGTCGACCTCACTCTGCACCACCTCACCGGTGGCGGTGGAACGAACCACCCGGGTCACCCTGTTGCCGTCGACGGCCACCCACACCGCGGCATGATCCGGTTCAAAGGAGGGGCGGGAGATGCTGTCCGCCCGCAACACCTCGCCCAGGGGCTCATTCACCCCGCCCAGAGCCAACACCGACTCATCCCCACGGCGACGTACCACCGCCCCGGTGCGGTCCGAGGTGATGTCGGCGGACTCGATGTCACTGATCTCCCGCAGATCACCCTCCACCGGGTTGGCCTGGTTCGCACCCACCCGCAGCAGCCTGCCCTCATTCAGGGCGTACAGCGGGGCCGGTGTGCCCACATTCGCACGGGGATTGAACTCGGCGAAATCATCGGTGCTCAACACCGGGAAGTTCTCACTGATCGGCAGTCCGTCCACCTCCACCGCATAGGGGCCCGGGATATTCGCCATCGCCAGGGTCCACACCAGTTGCGCCGCGAAACTCTGCCGCTCCGAGGTGTCCAGGCCGGCCAGTCCGGAGAATTTATAGATGCCATCCTGCACCCCGCTGAAGACCGCCTCAGCGGGCAGACTGAAATCAACGGCCGGAGCAATATTGGCGCCGGGACCCTCCATCATCAGGGAGATCAGCACCGAGTCCAGGGTCTCCTGACCGGCGTAGACCCAGCGGCGGTCCGAGACCAGCAGCCTTCCACCCGGCTCAAAGAAGTAGAGGTTATGCGGCTCGTACTGGTTGCGCAGCTCGGTGCGTTCCAGAACGACACCTTCCGGCAGGGAGGAGATACGCCACTCCCCGTCCTCCTTCTCCATCTCGATCTGGGCCTCATAGACCCCGTTCTCCACCTGATAGGCCCCACCTTCCGCCAACTGGCCTATCACATTGCCACGCACCGCGAAGGTCCGCTCCGCAGCGGTGGCACCGGCCTGGGTGATCAGGTCCACACGGTCCACGATCAGGGTGGAGGCCTGCGGATTCCACACCTGATTCGCTTCCTCGGCAAGGAAGGAACGGGCGGCCTCATAATCCATGCTGGGCCGGGCGGAGGCAGTGAAGAAATCACGCAGCAAAAGGTCTGGTTCCGCCCCCGGGGTCGGCTGGATTTCAGCGTCAACCGGCTCCCCCGGGGAGAAGGGCCGCAGGGCCTGAGGTTCAGTGTCGGAGGGAAGGGAGGTGCAACCGGCGAGAAGGGCACCACTGAGCAGGATTCCCAGCGCGCTCCGCAGGAACTTATTCATCTTCGGCCTCCGGTACCTGCAGCGGCAGGGCCGCCTTGACGTAGGTCTTTCCCGGTTCGCGCGGCAGCGTCAACCGGAACTGCGAACCCACCCCGGTCTCACCGACCGCGTCCAGGTCACCCCCGTGCAGCAGGGCATCCTCCCGGGCGATCGCCAGCCCCAGGCCGGTGCCACCGGAGTGGCGGACCCGGGAGGCGTCGGCACGCCAGAAACGGTTGAACACCAGTTCCTCCTGGCCGGGCTTGAGGCCCACCCCGTGGTCGGTGACGGTGATGGACACCGCCTCCTCATTCGCCCCGATATCCAGGTCCACCGACCGTCCCTCGGAGTGGTCGATGGCATTGGCCAGCAGGTTACGCAGCACCCGCTCAATCCGACGGGGGTCACCGGTCAGGTAGACCGCCTCATCCGGCAGGTTGATGTTGACCGGCACGTTCAGTTCCTTCGCCAGGTGCTCCACCTGCTGCCAGGCGGCGGTGACACAGGTGCGCGCATCCAGGCGGGTGGCGGAAAGATCCGCCACCCCGGCGTCATGGCGGGAGATCTCGAGGAGATCGGCCAGCAGGGACTCGAAGCGGTCCAATTCGCGGATCATCAACTCGGTGGCACGTTTGGTGTGTGGTTCAAAGTCCTCGGAGCTGGCGTCGATCAGGTCGGCCGCCATCCGCACCGTGGTCAGCGGGGTCCGCAACTCATGGGAGACATCGGAGGTGAACTGGCGTTGCAGATTGCCGTACTCCTCCAGCTGGTGGATCTGTTTGGACAGGGACTCCGCCATCGCGTTGAAGCTCATCGCCAGACGTGCCATCTCGTCTTCCCCGTCCACCACCATGCGTTCCCGCAGGTGGCCGGCCGCCAGTCGCTGGGCGATCCGGCTGGCGGAACGCACTGGGGCGGTGACCTGCTGGGCCATCAGCCAGGCGATGCCGACCAGCAGCACCACCACGACCACGCCGGCCGCGGAGAGCAGCCCCCGCATCAGTGCCATGGTGGACTCATCCGACTCCATGGACAGCACCAGGTAGACCTGCAGGTTGGGGATGTCCGAATCGGTGGGGGTCCCGATGACCAGCGCATTGTAGGCGGAACCATCAGCCCGGTTGACCATGGCGAACTGGTAGGACACCTGACCCTGGCTGACGAAGTGCATCAGCCGGGTCGGTATCTGGTAACCCTCTGGGGAAGCTGTGGTGGAGCCGTCATGATTGACCACCAGCAGCACCGGTTCATAGGTGGCCGCCGTCTCCCCCGAACTTAAGTTTGTCAGCGAGGCCCGGGCAGCATTGATCCGCGCCTGGGTGGAGGTGTTCGAGCCGGTGGCGTCGATCTGCTGTTCCACCGCCACCCGGGCGCGATCAATTTCCGCGTCGGCGATATCCAGCTTGGAGTCAACCAGGCGTTGCGCGACCAAACTGATCATGGTCATCGCGAGGATGGTCATCACCACCGCGGCGGCGACGAAGATGGAGCCGATGACCCGCATCTGGAGCGACGTGCGCCACTGCTCCGAGAGGCGGTACCGGATCCGTTTCAGACGTTCGAGAATGACAGGTCCCTTTTAATTGAGCAATCCGGTCTTGTAGCCTACACCACGCACGGTGAGGACTATCTGCGGATTCTCAGGATCCTTCTCGATCTTGGCGCGCAGCCGCTGGACGTGCACATTGACCAGCCTGGTGTCAGAGGCGTGACGGTAACCCCACACCTTCTCCAGCAGTTCCTCACGGCTGAACACCTGGCGTGGCTTACGTGCCAGCTCCAACAGCAGATCGAACTCCAGGGGGGTCAGCGGAATCTCCTCCCCTCCCCGCTTCACAGTGTGCTCGGGAACGTCGATCACCAGGTCACCGACCTCGATGACCTCCGCCGGGACGTCATCGGTGCGACGCAGCCGCGCCCGGATCCGGGCCACCAGCTCCTTCGGTTTGAAAGGCTTGGTGATGTAGTCATCGGCACCGGTCTCCAGCCCGAGCACCACATCCACGGTGTCGGTCTTGGCGGTGAGCATGACGATCGGCACGGTGGATTCCTGACGGATGAGGCGGCAGATGTCCACCCCGTTCATTCCGGGCAGCATCAGGTCGAGCAGGATCAGGTCCGGCTGCTCCCGTTGGAAAGTTCCCACAGCTTCATTGCCGTCCATCACTGGGATGGGATGGAAACCCTCCGCCTCCAGCACGATGGTCAGCATCTCGGAGATCGCGGGGTCATCATCGACGACGAGAATTTTGGCAGACAAGGTTACTCCTACCTCTTCAGGGTGATTGCTTTGAGAATATCTGTCTGTTCAGCGGAAATCAGCCAATCTCCCGCCCAGTTCTCCGCGGCGAGACGTTCATAGGCCGCATAGGTACGTTTCTGTAGACCTCCGTCCCGCTCATAGCGGTCCCTTTCCCGGCTCTGGTCCTGCTCCGCCCTGGCGATGGCGCGTTGCGACGCCGTCTCCGGGGAGGTCGCCAACAGCACCTGCAGATCAGGCTTGGGCAGGCCCAGTCGGTTGAATTCCAGGTCGTGGACCCACCCGATCACCCCCTCATCGGCGGTGCGGGCGAAGGAATACGCCGCATTGGAGGCGACATAGCGATCCAGGATCAGCAGCTCATCGGAATCGACGAAGCGTTCCAGGGTGGGCAACGCCCCATGGCGGTCCAGGGCGAAGAGGGTGGCCATGGCGTAGGCGGAATCGGTGAGATCCCCCATCCTTCCGTGCAGGGCCTCGGCGGCCAGCTGGGCGTGGATGGACTCCTCGTAGCGGGGGAAGGCCAGGGCCTGCGCTCCGGTCTCCCGCTGGATGGCACGGACCAGGGTGTTCTTCCCTGCCCCGTCAATTCCTTCGATGCTGATGATCATCAGTAGCGGTAGTGCTCCGGCTTGAAGGGGCCTGCGACATCGACGCCGATGTACTCCGCCTGCTCCTTGCTCAGCTCGGTGAGGGTGCCACCGAGTGCCTCCACGTGGATGCGGGCGACCTTCTCATCGAGGATCTTCGGCAGACGGTAGACCTCATTGCCGTACTTGTCCGGGTTCTGGAAAAGCTCGATCTGGGCGATGGTCTGATCCGCGAAGGAGGTGGACATCACGAAGGAGGGGTGGCCGGTGGCGTTGCCCAGGTTGAGCAGGCGGCCCTCGGAAAGCACGATGATGGACTTGCCGTTGGGCAGGGTGAACTCATCGACCTGGGGCTTGATGTTGACCCGGGTGACATCATCGCGGTGCAGCAGGGAGGCCATGTCGATCTCATTGTCGAAGTGGCCGATATTGCCCAGGACTGCGTGGTCCTTCATGTTCAGCATGTGATCGAAGGTGATGATGCCGAAGTTGCCGGTGGCGGTGATGACGATATCCGCCTCTCCGATGGCCTCCTCGACGGTGACCACTGAGTAGCCGTCCATCAGGGCCTGCAGCGCATTGATCGGGTCAGCCTCGGTGACCTTGACGCGGGCGCCCTGACCCTTGAAGGCCTCAGCGGAACCCTTGCCCACATCGCCGTAGCCGCAGACCAGGACGTTCTTGCCGCCGATGAGCATGTCGGTGCCGCGGTTGATGCCGTCGATCAGGGAGTGGCGGGTGCCGTACTTGTTGTCGAACTTGGACTTGGTGACGGCGTCGTTGACGTTCATGGCGGGGAAGGGCAGCACGCCCTCCTCAGCGAAGTGGTAGAGGCGGTGGACACCGGTGGTGGTTTCCTCGGTGACACCCTGCACGGCCTCGGCGATGCGGGTCCACTTCTGCTTGTCCTCCTCCAGGGTGGTGCGCAACATTCCCAGGAAGGCCTGGTACTCATCGGAGTCACCATCCTCCACCGGCGGAACAACCCCGGCCTCCTCGAACTGGCGGCCACGGATGACAGCCATGGTGGCGTCGCCGCCATCATCGAGGATCATGTTGGGCTCAATGCCCTCGCCCCAGCTGAAGATCTCCTTGAGGCAGTCCCAGTACTCCTCCAGGGTCTCCCCCTTCCAGGCGAAGACGGGAACGCCCTGGGGGTTCTCCGGGGTGCCCTCACCGACGACGATCGCGGCGGCGGCCTCATCCTGGGTGGAGAAGATGTTGCAGGAGGCCCAGCGGACCTCGGCACCCAGCACGGTCAGGGTCTCGATGAGCACGGCGGTCTGGACCGTCATGTGGATGGAGCCGGCGATGCGGGCACCCTTCAACGGCTGCTCCTCGCCATACTCACGGCGCAGCTCCATCAGGCCCGGCATTTCATGCTCGGCAAGACGGATCTGGTGGCGGCCGGACTCAGCGAGGCTGAGGTCCGCGACCTTGAAATCAGTGACCGTGGTCATAGGGGGTGACATCTCCTGTCGTTGTGCAATCTGCGATACCACAACCACTCTACCGAGGTGCCCCACAAGCGGAGCACCAAGATCACGAAGAGGTCACTAAACCCTTAAGCCAGGGCCTCCAGGTAAGCCTCGAGATCTTCTTCGGTGTCGGCGTTCTCCAGAAGTTCCCCGGCGATCTCATGGAGCTTCTCCGAGCCCCGGCCGATCAACCCCCGGAGGAAGGGGTAGCTCTCCGCGACATCCCCTGCGGAGAAGGGTGCGCCTGCCCAGATCGCCGCGATGGTGGCGGCGGCCAATCCGTTGAGCTCCTCATCTTCGCTGACACCGGCGGGTTGAGCTGCCAGCAGGCAGGCGTCCTTGACCGCCTCCACGATCTCCTCACCATCCAGAGCTGCCAGCTCATCGAGGAAGTCGACATTTACTTCCTCCGCGAAAATCGCAATGTCCCAAGCTCCCATGAAACTCTCCTCTAGTTTTGTCCTCGAACGGTTTTAAGCTATCGCTAATCCCGGGGATCTGCTATGTTATCGAGTTGTTACCAATGACCGTAATGGTGAAAGGGTCAGAGATTGCTAGCTGAGACTCGGAGAGTCCTGATTTTTATGGGCATCGGCCTGTTGGTCGCTGCCGCAATCGGGCTCAGCGTCTGGCGGGCAAGTCTGCCCACCACCCTTTCCGCAACCGATACTGCCATGTCCGCCACCACCGGCACCACAGCAGCCGCGGTTAGCTCGGAAACCCTGGCGCCGGAAGTCACCGAGGAAACCCCGGAAGAGCAGAAACCCCAGGATGCGGCCGCGGTTCTCACCGATGATCCCTACCTCGCCCCGAATGCTTATATTCCCGAGGCAGCCACCAGGGCCACCCCCACCCAGACGTTCAGCCCCGCGAACCCCTTCGAAAGCAGCGAGACAGCACCCCCCAGCGCCGAGCCTTTCCTGACGCTGACCGAGGAACCCACCTCCCCCACTTCGGAGGTACCCGTCAGCCCCAGCGAGGTCCTACCCACTGAAGTGCTGCCCAGCGAGGTCCCGCCCAGCACCCCGGTGGAGAGCCCGGAGCCCAGCAGCAGCCCCGCGGCAACCCCGAGCGCTGAGCCATCTGTGGCACCGGAGCTTCCCTCGGTGACCCCTGAGGCCCCGGCAGCGGAAACACCAGCGGCAGTTCAAACACCAGAAGCAGTGGAAACACCAGAATTTGAGGCTCCCCCAGCAGAAACTCCGACCCAGGAGGCTGCGGCACCGGGATCCAACTTCCTCTGGAGCTCCTGGCGCCTCTTCCCCTGGCTCAGCTAACCCCGGGCGAGGAAGAGCTCTCCCCCACCGCTGACGGTGATGGCGGGGTCACTGGCCGGGATCCAGGCAGCCTCACCGGGGTTCAGCTCCAACACGTCCACCTCCGAGGTTCCACCCAGCTGCAGTCTGCCATTGGTGCACAGCACAATCGCCGGCCCATCATGGTCAATGAGATAGTCCTCCGCGGCCGCCACCCGGGTCAGCTTGAACTCCTCCGCCGGGACGGTGTAGGTTCCGCCCTCCGGGACCACCACGGGGTCCGCCAGGGAGTTGAACTTGAGCACCCTCACCAGCTCGGGGACATCCACGTACTTCGAGGTCAATCCACCCCGCAGCACATTGTCTGAGTTCGCCATGATCTCCACGCCCATGCCCCGGATATAGGCGTGCAACTGCCCCGCCCCCAGGTAGATCGCCTCCCCCGGAATCAGGTGGATGTGGTTGAGCAGCAGGGCACCGAGCACCCCCACATCACCGGGATAGCGCTCATTGAGGTCGAAGACATTACGCAGCGTCAACCCGATCCAGTCAGTGCGCTCCCGGTGCGGCTCGATCGACGCCATGAGGGAGTTGATCACTTCGCCCCGAACCTTGGCCGGAATGGTGATCCAGGTGGTGAACAGCGCCCTGAGGTTGGATTCCTCTTCCGCCGGATCATCGACCAGCATGCTGGCGTAGCGGTCCAGGGCCGGGCAGTTCAGTTCCCGGAACAGCTCGAGGGTGCGATCCAGCGGACGAAAACCGGCCATCGCATCAAAGTTGGTGAGCGCGACGATCAGCTCCGGCTTGTGGTTGACGTCCTTGTAATCCCGGTGCGGGGCATTCAGTGGCACCCCTTCCTCATTCTCCCGGGCATAACCTTCTCGGGCCTGCTCGACAGAGGGGTGGGCCTGCAGGGAGAGCGGCTCATCGGCGGCCAGCAGCTTCATCAGGAAGGGCAGGGTGGGGCCGTATTCCGCACACACCCGATCTCCCAGTGCGGCCCTGGGATCCTCGGCGATGATCTCGGTGAGATCCTTATCCCCCACGGTGGAGGGATTGGCCGGGTGGGCCCCGAACCAGAGTTCTGCCTCGGGGCTTTCACTGGGGACCTTCTTGCCCCGCAGTCCGGCGATCAGGGAACGCGAACCCCAGGGGTAGGCGCGGATCTTACCGGTGAGCAGGTGCATCTAGAAGTCCTCCGGGTCATTCTGATAGGTCGTCGCGGCATAGCCACGGGTGATCAGGGTCAGCGCCTCAGCCAGGGGGCCGGGCGTGATTTCGGCGCATTTCTGCTCCAGGGCGCCAGGAACCCCCTGCAGCTCCGCCGCCCAGATAACAGCCTTCAACGGTACCACCGCGGCCGGACCGTCCAGGAAGGGGTCGTGGAAAGGATCCGGTTCGGGAATCAGTCCATCGAGCTCCGCAACGTCGGCCGCTGCGGCGGGCAGTCCCTTGAGGGTCCAGAGGGTGGCCACCACCTCGGCGATGGCCCGGTTACCGGTGTGGATGATCCGGGCGCCGGAGACGTGTTCCCGCAGCTGGCGGCCCGGGTTGACGCTGAGATCACGCTCCGGGGCAAGGGTCTCCACCTCGACGTCGATCACATCTGCGGTGGATTCCAACCGCTGGACCACCAGCCTGGAATCCTCCTCCAGCAGGTCAAGGACGGTGGCGACGGCCGTGATGGTGCGGGCCGGAGAGGTTCCCAATGCGGTGGGCAGCACGGGGAAGACCACGGTGTTCCTGGGGGCGTCATCGGCCACCGGGCCCTCAGCGCCGGCCAGGACAGTCACTGCGCCCCGGGAATCTGCGGCATGCAGCGCCTGGTGGGCAATGTCACTGTTGCGCTCCCCCACCACGATCAGCACATCCAGGGCACCGAAATAATGCGGCAGGGAGTCGGTGACCAGCAGGGGTCGACGCAGCGGGCTGCGCAGGGTGCAGACGGCCTGAGCCGCGGCCCGGGACACCTGATCGGTGGCCAGTACGACCACCGACCGGGGATTCATGCCATAAAGCTGGTCGAGGGCGCCGGAGGCGACCACACCAGCGGTGGAACGAACCTGGGCGCCCTCGTGGGCTACATCGAAGAAACGGATCTGCTCGGCATCATGCTGCTGGAAGGACTCGGTCATGCCTACCAGGATAGCTATCAGGCGCGGATGATCCCGAGGATCTCCGCGAGGAGCGCATCCACTTCACCCCTGGTGGGTGCCTCGACATTCAGGCGCAGCAGGGGCTCAGTGTTGGAGGCGCGGACATTGAACCAGGCCGGAGTGTCCTTGAGTTCCACGGTGACCCCGTCCAGGCGATCCACGGATTCGATCCGCTCGGCGAAGGCCTCAAGAACGGCTTCGGTGCTGGCCGCCTGGTCGACCACGGTGGAGTTGATCTCCCCGGAGGCTTCATAACGGCTGTAGGAGGACATCATCTCCGAGAGGGGACGTTCCTGGGATCCCAGTGCCGCCAGGACATGCATGGCCGCCAGGAGGCCGGAGTCGGCGTTGAAGAATTCGGTGAAGTAGTAGTGGGCGGAGTGTTCCCCACCGAAGATGGCGCCGGTCTCTGCCATGCGGGACTTGATGAAGGAATGCCCCACCCGGGTGCGGACGGCGGTGCCACCCTGTTCCGCGATGATCTCCGGCACCGCCTTGGAGGTGATCAGGTTGTGGATGACGGTGGCACCGGGGTTCTCCTGCAGGGCGCGTTCAGCGATGATGCCGCAGATGGCGGAGGGACTGACCGGGTCGCCCTTCTCATCGACGACGAAGCAGCGGTCCGCATCGCCATCAAAGGCCAGGCCGATGTCGGCGCCGGTCTCCTTGACGAAGTTCTGCAGATCCACCAGGTTGGCCGGCTCCAGGGGGTTGGCTTCGTGGTTGGGGAAGGTGCCGTCGAGTTCGAAGTAGAGCGGCTCAATCTCCAGGGGCAGCCCCTCGAACACGGCCGGGACGGTGAGTCCACCCATGCCGTTGGCGGCGTCCACGGCCACCTTCAGGGGGCGGATCTCCCGCAGATCGACCAGTTCGCGCAGGTACTTGGCATAATCTTCGAGGACATCCTTGCGGGAGACCACGCCATGCGGGCCATCGTATTCGGGGATGGTTCCGGCAACCAGGTCATCGATGATGAACTTCAGGCCGGTGTCCTGGCCGACAGGCCGGGCCCCCGAGCGGCAGAGCTTGATGCCGTTGTACTTGGCCGGGTTGTGGCTGGCGGTGAACATGGCGCCAGCGCAATCCCGGCGACCGGAGGCGTAGTAGAGCTCATCGGTGGAGGTCAGGCCGAGCATGACCACGTTCAGGCCCTGGGCGGTCACACCATCAGCGAAGGCGGAGGCCAGCGTCGGGGAGGATTCACGCATGTCGTGGCCCACGGCCACCGCGGTCTCCCCCTCCATGCGGAGCAGCCGGGCGAAGGAGGCCCCGATCTCGCGGATGAAGTCGGTGTCGATGTCTTCCCCGACAACTCCCCGGACGTCATAGGCCTTGATCACCGAGGTGACGGATTCCCGACTTCTGCCAACAGACATGCAGCTCTCCAAAAATACTTGTTGGATCTTAAAGGACTAGCTCCACAGCTTAGCCTTCATCATCCTGCACCAGACGGAGGTGTCCACGCCGAATGGTTTTATGCTCTTCAACGCGCTTCGGGCGGTAAATGGGGTGCTGGGGCACCTCCGGGTCTGCCTCGCGGTAGTCATCGGACAGGCCACTGGTGGTGCGGCCGGCTTCGCGCACCGCATTGGCCAGCGCGGTCAGGTCATCATCATCGTCGTCCTCGATGTGGTCCACGCGCAGCATCTCCCAGCCCAGGGGCGCGGTGATGCGCTCTGCGTGGTTAGCGCAGAGGTCCCAGCTGTGCGGCTCAGCGGCGGGCGCCAGCGGCCCGACCACTGCGGTGGACTCGGCGTAGGCGTAGGTCAACGTGGCCACGGCGGGCTTACCACAACCGGGGCGGGAACAACGACGGTATCGACTCACGCACCAAAGTCTAGACTCCAACTTGAGATTTGCCACCCTCGGCGAGTCTTGCCAGCTCTTCGCCCCCACTCAAACTAGTCTCTTGAGATATGCACACCAGGACCTTCCGCAACCGCCACGGGAGGGGTCTGCGGGGTCCGATACTTCCCCCTGAGGCCCCGCGGCAACGCAGCCGCCGTCAGCATTTCGACGTGGCGGTGCTGGAGGCCTATGCACCCATCCAGCAGGCTTTCGGGGAGGAGCTCCTCGGCCTGGACCTGGCGGTGGACACCATCCCCCGGATGCGGCTGCGGGCCGATATGACGGTGCTGCCGGATGAAATCATCGCCGATGGCCCGGTTCCCCTGGGCAGGGTGATTCCGGCGGGGGTGGACCCTTCCGGAAACCCGACCCGCGCCAGGATCGTCATCTTCCGGATGCCGGTGGAGCAGCGCACCACCACCGTGATGGAACGCCAGGAACTCCTGGCCACCATCCTCACCGCCCTGGTGGCGAATTACCTGAACCTGGACCCCCGGGATGTGGATCCCCGCTTCCAGTGGTGATGGGGGAATGAAAAAAGCGGGCCCCATCAAAGGAACCCGCTCAATATTTTCAGCTAAATTATCTGCTTTTTCAGGCGGCGACGCTCCCGGTCGGAGAGCCCGCCCCAGATCCCGAAACGCTCATCATGCTCGAGCGCATATTCCAGACATTCATCACGGACGGCACAGGCCAGACAAATGCGCTTGGCTTCCCGGGTGGAGCCGCCCTTCTCGGGAAAGAAGGCCTCCGGATCAGTTTGCGCGCAGAGCGCCTGATCCTGCCATTCCTGCTCCACAGCACCGAAGAGCTCATCTATGCTCATCTCGCGCACTGTTCTGCCCCGAAGGATGGCGTCATTAGCCATGTCTTCCACGCCATGTTCCTTCCTCCGTAGGTATGTCAATATCTTTCACTGATGTGATTACACACGGATCACTAAATATCGTCAACCTAAAACGGGGGACTTAGGGCCGGACAGAGCATTAGTGCTGGTCGTTAATCACTCAGGTCACAAGATTAACAGGCCAGCAGCATAAGGGGGATAGTCCGGGGGTACTACATATAGTGGTCGGGAATAGAAAACCACACAAATCGCAGAAAAAACCGGCGTGTCTCTGCAGGAATACCTCCACCCAGGTGATAAGAGAGGGCTAAATTGCCCCTTAAACCAGGGGCAAACCGGGGTGGAACTAGGCGTCGGAGGAGAAGCGGATACCGGTGTCCGGCACCACCACTCCCGGCCAGATACGCATCCCACCGGCCAGCTCACAACGCGCGCCGATCACCGCGCCCTCCCCGATCACGGCATCACTGATCCGGGTGTTGGCACCGATCCGGGCACCCGAGGCGATGATGGAATTCTCGATCACCGCGCCCGGCTCAATGGTCACCCCGTTGAAGATGACGGTGCCGTCCAGGCGGCAACCGGCCCCGATCTCGGAACCACGCCCCACGGCGGTGCCACCCAGCAGCAGCGCACCCCCGGCCACACCGGCGGTCGGGTCAACATAGCTCTCGCCGTGTTTTCCGGCCAGCAGCGGGGAGGGCACCACGCCACGAACCAGGTCGGAGGAGCCCCGGACGAAGTCAGTCGGGCGGCCCATGTCCCGCCAGTAGGAGTTATCCACATGGCCGTAGACCTTGCGATTATTGTTCAGCATCATCGGGAAGGTCTCACGCTCCACGGAGACATTGCGCCCGGTGGGGATGTCCTCCTCGATCACGGAACGGCGGAAGACATAGCAGCCGGCGTTGATCTGGTCGGTCGGCGGATCCTCGGTCTTCTCCAGGAATTCCAGGACGCGACCATCCGCGTCGGTGGGCACGCAACCGAAGGCGGAGGGGTCCGCCACCCGCAGCAGGTGCATGGTCAGGTCGGCATCGCGATCCTCATGGGTCTGCAGGATGCCACCCAGGTCGGTTCCGGAAAGCACATCGCCGTTGAAGACCATGACGGTCTCATGGCGTAGTTTGTCCAGGACATTGCGGATACCACCCCCGGTGCCCAGGGCCTCCTCCTCGAAGACGTACTCGATCTCCAGTCCCATCTGTGAGCCATCCCCGAAGTAGTTGGAGAAGACCTCGGCCTTGAAGGAGGTGGAGAGAACGACATGCTTGATGCCGGCGGCCTCGATGCGTGCCAGGAGGTGCTGCAGGAAAGGGAACCCGGCGGTGGGCAGCATCGGCTTCGGGGTATTCATGGTCAGGGGGCGCAGGCGGGTGCCCTTGCCACCGACCAGGATTACGGCATCAGTGTTCTCAGGATGAGACATATCATCTCCACTTTCTTATCGACGTCGAAGGCGTGCATTGGCAACAGCTATCAGAGAGCGTAGTTTGAGGCCCACCCACAGCGCCCCTCGAATCGGCGCGAACACCGGGCCGGCCAGACGATCAGCCTGGAACCGATAGGCGCTGTCATGGTGGGCGGGCAACATGGTTTCGGGGTGCTCCCCCGCCGAATGCCCCTTGGCATGGGTGATCTCGGCGGAGGGGACGAAGATATTGGAATATCCGGCGCGTCCGAAACGGTCCCCCAGATCCACATCCTCCATGTACATGAAATAGCGCTCATCGAAGCCCCCGACCTTGTCGAAGGCCTCCCAGCGAACCAGTAGGCAGGACCCGGAGAGCCAGCCCGCGGCACGCTCCGTGCTCATGTCGGAGTCCGCCCGGTAGGAGGCGGACCAGGGGTTCTTCGGCCAGATGCCGCCAAATAACGCATGGCCGATGCCATTGCGCAGGGTGGGCACCGCGCGTGCTGAAGGGTAGGCGCTGCCGTCCGCCTCCCGGATGAAGGGCCCCAGGGAGGCGGCACCGGGGTGACGGGCCGCGGCGTCGATAAGCGCGTCGATGGAGGCGGGGTCGAAGACGACATCCGGGTTGGAGATCACGAAGAACTCATCGTTGATCTCACCCGCTTCACGACGCCCCCGCAGGGCCCGCGCCGCGGCATTGATGGCGCTGCCGTAGCCGAGGTTGCCGCCGGTGTGCAACAGCTCGACCCCCTGCCCCACCGCGGCCTCCGGGGATCCGTCGGTGGAGCCGTTGTCGGCCATGATAACGGTGGTGGGCAGCCCCGTGGCTTCGGGAACCGAATCCAGGAAGGCCTTGAGATAAGGCCCCGGGGAATAGGTCACGGTGATGACCGCGAGGGATGCCGGGTTAGTACTCACAAGGATCAGAGTTTAGCTGCCAACGCCCGCCGCAGGGCACTGCGCCACTCCGGGAGGGCATAGTCCGAGGCCAGAACGGACCATTCCGGGCGTGGCGCACGTGCCGGATACTCCGCACTCGTCACCGGCGTGATGCGCCGGGGATCTGCACCGATCTCCGCGAAGATGGCCTGGGCCAGCTCGAACCAGGTGGTCTGCCCCTCCCCCACCGCATGCTGTACTACACCGGGCTGCTGCTGCGCGGCCTCCCAGACCGCCCGTGCCAGATCGATGGCGTAGGTCGGGCAACCATGCTGGTCAGCCACCACGGTGACCGTCTCATGGGTTTTCTCCAGACGCAGCATGGTGGAGACGAAATCCCGGTGCTCGGGCAAGGTGTTGGCCGAATAAACCCAGGCGGTGCGCAGGATGGTCGAGTTTTCCCCCGCGAGCTGCTCTCCGCGCAGTTTGCTGCGCCCGTAGACCGTGTCCGGGTTGGTGGGATCGGCGGGGGTGAGGGGACGATGCGGTACCCCGGGGCCAAACACATAGTCAGTGGAGAGCTGCACCAGGTGGGCACCCTCCTCCCGGCAACGCTCGGCCAGGTGTCCGGGGGCCTCCCCGTTGAGCAACAGTGCCGCAGCTTCATCATCTTCGGCCGCATCCACCGCGGTATATGCGGCGGTGTTGATCAGCACATCAATGCCCTTGAGACTCGCGGTGTGGGCAACCGCCTCCGGATCAGTGATGTCCAGGTCTGCCCGCCCCAGCCAGATCGCCTCCACCTCAGGGGGTGTTGTCAGTCTCATTGCGGAGCCCAGCTGACCACCGGCTCCCGTGATTGCCACCCTCATGGAATACACTCCATCCCTAGACATCTATATCGGAACCCCGGAGAATACCCCTGTGAACGAGAAGTACCGCCCCGTGCGCGATATCCAGCCCTCGCCGGAATGGGGCACGAAGGTCCGCCAGGCAGGCCCCGCCGCCCTGCGCGGCACCATCGCGTTCCTCTCCGTGCTGGTGCTGATGGTCTCCGCCATCGGCTACTTCACCGTGGGTCGACTCGGCAGTGAAATCTCCTCCGCCGGCAACCTCTCCCTCGGCGGTGGTGCCGGCGACGCACCGGATGGTGCCGTGGACATCCTGCTGGTGGGCTCAGATTCACGTACCGACGCTCAGGGCAACCCCCTGAGCGAAGAAGAATCCGCCATGCTCTACGCCGGCGATGAGGAGGAGGCCGAGAACACCGACACCCTCATGCTGATCCGTGTGCCCAATGACGGCAGCTCCGCCACGGCGGTCTCCATCCCACGCGACACCTACATCAGCACCCCGGAGCAGGGGAACCTGAAGATCAACGGTGTCTATGGGGTGCACAAATTCGCCGCCAAGCAGGAAATGATCGCCGAGGCGGAGGCCGCGGGCGACACCGTCGATGAGAAGAAATTCGATGAGAAGGCCAAGGACGTGGGGCGTAGCGCCCTGATCTCCGCGGTTGCCACCCTCACCGGCATCGAGGTCGACCACTACGCGGAGGTCGGACTACTCGGCTTCGTGCTGCTTACCGACGCCGTGGGCGGCGTGGACGTCTGTCTCAATGAGGCCACCCAGGACATCTACTCCGGCGCTGACTTCCCCGCCGGGGTGCAGACCCTTGAAGGTGCCCAGGCACTCTCCTTCGTCCGCCAACGCCATGGTCTCCCCCGCGGCGACCTGGACCGCATCGTGCGTCAGCAGGCCTACATGGCCTCCCTGGTGAACAATGTGCTCAACGCCGGCACCCTGACCAACCCGGCCAAGCTGGCCAGCATGGGTGCCGCGGTGGAACGCTCCGTGGTGCTCGACGAAGGCTGGGACGTGCTCTCCTTCGCCACACAGCTGTCCAACCTGGCAGGCGGCAACGTCACCTTCACCACCATCCCGGTGACCTCCATCGACGGCATCGGCGACTACGGAGAATCCGTGGTCACCGTCGACCAGAACCAGGTCCATGACTTCATCGATGAACTCCTCGTACCCCCGGCTCCGGCAGAGGAAAAGGAAGCACCTGCAGAAGAAGAGGAATCAGTCCCCGACGTGGCCATCCTGGTGCTCAACGCCGGTTCCACCAGCGGCCTGGCCGGTGGGGTGGGTTCCCACCTGAAGCAGAACGGCTGGAACGTCACCGAGGTGAGCAACGCCCAACCCGGCATTTACTGGGAATCCCAGGTCGTGACCGCCGACCCCACTGACCCGGCCGCTATTGAACTGGCAGAAGCCCTGGGTGGACTGCCCATCACCATCAACGAGGGCCTGGAACCTGGCACCGTCGTGGTGGTCACCCACGATGAATACGCCGGCCCCATGGACCAGGAAGCCGTGCAGGAGGAGACCCCCACCACTGTTGGCCAGCCCGGAGCCGACTTCGGTGAAGACACCGAAGTGGCCCCCGAGATCGACGCCGGTGGCAGCGGCCCGCGCTGCGTGAACTAACTCAGTGTGAACTAGCGGTTCATCCAGGCGATAGAGGTGCTCAGCGCCGTGGCGAAAGAAGTCCAGGCGGCGTAGGGAGACAGTGCGAGTCCACGTGCCGGTGAGGACTGCCAGGCGCGGCGGGTCAGATCAATGGAACTACCCGCCAGCACTGCGGCACCCACCGCCGCCAACCAGGGCTGCCTGGAGCGGAAGAAAAGACCCGTCCAACCGGCATTGAGCACCAGGTTGGCGGACAGAGCCAGCTGATAAGGCGAAGAGGAGTTCTCCTTCTTCGCCTCTTCTGCGGAAATCACTGAGGCTGAAACCACCGCGATATCGGTGTAGAGCGCCGTCCAGGCGATGGGGAAAGCAGCCTTCGGGGGCTGCCAGGAGGGCTTGGCCAGACTCTTGTACCAACGGTTCTCCGGATCCGTGAGGATCGTGCCGATGGTGGCTGCGGTGGTGACTGCAGCACCGGTCTTGAGCAGTGCGCCTCGGAAACCCGGGGCGGTGTTGTTGTGTTCCATGATTCCCTTTCCGTTGTAAGGCCCAGTGTAGGGATTTTGGTGGGGGTGGGAATGCATGGACGGGACAGGGTTCAGCGGAAATTTCCCCGAGGAACTGAGAGTGTTCTCGGGGGCCGCATTCACGACAGGGGCATCGGTGAGATAGGTGGTGGAGACAATGTGATTGATCGCGCCCCCGGTGGTTTCGACCACGGCTCGTAGATTCTGAACCGGAGGCGACCATCCCTGGGATATGGAGGGTACCGCCAGCTCGCAGTCCATAGGAATAGACAGTGAGCTTCGCTGGTCCGGCGGGTAGCTGGGATGGCATCCCAGCAGAGATAGGGATGGTCAGAGGACAACTCATTGCGGGAGTTCTTTCTGGGTAAGTGAGGGAAAGACTGTGGCGATCCAACACAAAAAGATCCAAAGAGAAACCCTGCGGGGTTTAACCCGAAGGGACGGACGACGTTTTACCCTGGAAACCTGACTTATCTCGCGGAGCTGGAGCTTGTTTATCTAGAAACAGCTGTAACCCAGGGCCAGAAGCTGTGCCCCTCTGGTCAGGACGATCAACAGCATTCAGGGTGTTATCCCGAACAGGTCCGGTGCCACCTCGCAGTAATAACTCTGGAGGGTCGTCACATGGCGATGGCCTGAGGAGCCTGTCGCAGACTCTCTACCCAGGTGACCAGTTGCACGCGGGAGGTGAAGTTGAGTTTGGTGAAAATTCGCTCAACGTGTCCATCCACCGTGCGATGCGAAAGCACCAACTTGCCCGCAATCTGCCGGTTGGTCAAACCCTGAGAAACAAGCTCGGCGATCTCCATCTCTCGCTTGGTCAGCGGGTTATTCTCCACACCACGGTCGAGATTTTGTGTAACCCGTGGCTTTTTACCCAGAGCGACCGCAATGGCCTCAGCTTTGCTCAACCGCTGTTTTCCTACTGTTTTTGGCGAGTTCTTTGCACCGAGAGCCTTCTGGAATTTGGCTGCTGAGCCAGCTGCCGCCTTCGCGATATGGGGGCCGAAAGCAGAGATCTCCGTGCCCAGACCCTGCCAGACAGACTCTGCAGCCTCAGCAAGTTCTTTGCCACGTTCAAAGTCCGATGTGGAGACTGCCACCCAGGACAGCAGCTCAATACTCATCGCGGTACAGATAGCGTCCTGGAAGTCCTGCTGAATACGCAACGCGCGGAAAGCGGCCTCACGGGCCGCCGGGAAATCACCGAGCTGCCAGTGACACAGTCCAACGATCCACCACAGATAGGCGCAGTTCCACCGTTCACCATCCCGTTCGGAGATTTTCAGGGCAGAGACGCTGATCCTGAGGCCTTCCTCTGACTGACCATTGAATGACCGCGCCATGCCCAGCTGAAATATGGCAGTGAGTTGATCAGCGGGTCGATCGTGTTTCCCATGGTCGGCGACCACCTCTGTGAAAAGACCAATCGCCCCCTCCAGATCTCCGGTGAACAGAAGGTGCAGCGCCTGCCAATGCTGAGCAAACACCGCCATCTCCGAATCTTCCAACGACTGTCCCGCAGCAAGCGAAACCTCGAGATGTTTCGCGGCATCCTCATGATCCCCCTGGATTAATGCCACCCACCCGGCCACCCAGGAGGCGTTGCCTCGGGCAGGCAACGATAGTTCAGATTGGCGCAGAATACGTTCCAACCAAGCACGACCATCACTTAAAAAGCCGCCCGCAATCCAGTGATAGCGCAACGCCACCGCAAGTCGGGCCGCAGTATCATATTCGCATTCACTACCAAGTGACCATTCAAGCGCAGCAATCAGATTGGGCCGCTCAGCTCGAGTGATGTTAAGGCTTTCTGCCTGGAGGGGACCCCACCAAGCTGCAACACGTTCTTCAGCCCGATTCAGGTAATGGTCGCGGTGACGTCGGCGTAGTTCATGTTCTTCGCCGTCATCGGTGAGCAATAGAGTGCCATACTCCCGAACGGTCATCAGCTGGCGGTAGCGGACCTGATTTGCCGCCCGGTCGGTCTGCAGAATGGACTTCGAGACAAGCTGATCAAGTAAGTCTAAAACCTCTCCTCGCCCCAGCTCACCGAAACCACAGACATACTCAGCGGCATCAAGATCAAAGACATCAGGGAAGATCGCCAGGCGGCGCCAGAGTAGTTGTTCAGGTTTAGAGCACAGCCCATAGCTCCAGTCGATCAACGCCTGAAGTGTCTGCTGGCGCGGCAACACCGCCCGATCCCCACGGTTAAGCAATTGAAAGCGCTGATCCAGGCGATCTAATAATTGATCGGGCGAGAGAGTCCGTAGCCGGGCGACCGCCAACTCAATGGCTAGCGGGATGCCGTCTAATCGGATACATAACTGTGCAATGACCTCCTGGTTATCGGGGGTCACGGAAAAGTCCGGCACCAGCTGCCGGGCACGGTCCACCAGAAGGGATACCGCCTCAAAATGCTCAATCCCTCCAGCTTCCAGTTCGTCCCATGGCGGGGTGGTCAGTGGCGGCACCACGCACACATGCTCAGCAGCAATGTGCAGTGGTTCCCGACTGGTAGCCAGGATCCGTATCTTTGGCGCCGCAGTCAATAACGCATCCGCCACCTCCGCCGCGTCCTGAAGCACATGCTCACAGTTATCCAACACCAGCAGGATCTCTTTATCGCGTAGATAATCCATCACACGATCTAGGGCAACACGGTTGGTCTGGTCTGGCACGCTAAGGGTAGTTGCCACAGCTGAAGCCACCCGGTCACCAGTACTGAGACTGTCAAGCTCAATTAGCCAAACTCCGTCTTTGAAGGCTTTCTTCACACGGTCAGCTAGTTCCAAGGCTATGCGGGTCTTTCCCACCCCACCGGGCCCAGTCAGGGTCACCAATCGGGACGCGACCAGTTTCGCCTTGGCCTCGCTCAATTCACGGCGTCGGCCAACGAAACTGGTCAGCGCCGCGCGGCCCAGCGCAGACCCCCGGTTGAGCGAGCCAATGCTTCTAGACACAGCGCGTTTTCCTTTCTGAATACGATCTGGAACGGGACGGACAGTCAGCGGATGTAACCAGCTTTTCCTACCTGCTTTTAGGAACCGGACGGGGTAACGCAGAGGTTATGAACATCACTTTCTCCTCGGTACCCGGGTAGTTCACGAAAGTTCCAGATTATGAGCCGCAAATCGGGAACAGGTAGAACATGGGGCAATTCTACCCATGACTTAGGTCACAAGAAATCTTATCTTGTTAAGGCAGGCACAAACCACCGAGCTCAAAGGAGCACGATATGTCACAACCGCAGACCTATGATGCGATTATCATCGGGGCCGGATTTGCCGGCATCTACGCAGTGCACAAGCTTCGTGATGAAATGGGGCTCAACGTCCGGGCTTTCGAGGCTGGATCGAATGTCGGCGGCACCTGGTTCTGGAACCGCTATCCCGGGGCCCGCTGCGACATCGAGAGCGTGCATTACTCCTATTCTTTTGATGAGGATCTTCAACAGGAGTGGCAATGGTCAGAAAAGTTCGCTGGCCAACCGGAGATCCTGAAGTATCTCAATCATGTGGCCGACCGCTTCGATATTCGCCGCAGCGTGGAGTTCAACACCCGGGTCACCTCGGTGGTCTGGGATGATGAGTCGTCGCTGTGGCAAGTGGGCACCGATGACGGCCGCACCGCCATCGCCCGCTTCATCATCTCTGGAGCCGGTAACCTCTCGGTTCCGAAAAAACCTGAGTTCTCCGGTGTGGATGACTTCGCCGGCGAAGTCTATCTGACCGGCAACTGGCCACATGAGCCTGTGGATTTCAAGGGCAAGCGTGTCGGCGTGATCGGTACTGGCGCCTCCGGTATCCAGGTGATCACCGAAATCGCCAAGGATGCGGCGCAGCTCACCGTCTTCCAGCGCACACCGAACTTCGCCACCCCGATCGGCAATCACCCCACCGACCTGGTTGAGGAGGCCGAGCAGAAGGAGCGCTACCCGGAGATCCGGGATGCCTCACGCAATCACTTCCTGGGCGTCCCCTACAACCAGGTACAACCCTCTGCCCTGGCAGTCAGCGAACAAGAGCGGCGCAAGGTTTTCGATGAGCGCTGGAACGCTGGCGGCTTCCGGTTGTTCATTGACAGCTTCCAGGACATCCTCGTGGATAAGAAAGCCAATGATACCGCCGCGGAGTACATCCGTAACCGCATCAAGGAGCGGGTGAAGGATCCGGTCACCGCCGAAAAGCTCGCCCCAAAGGATCACCCTTACGCCACCAAGCGTCCCCCACTGGAGACCAACTACTACGAAGTCTACAACCAAGACAATGTAGAACTCGTGGACGTCAAGGCTCACCCGATCGAGCGCATCACCCCTACCGGAGCCCGCACCAGTGAAGGCGAGTACGAGTTCGACGTCCTGGTCTTAGCCACCGGGTTCGATGCCATGACCGGCCCGCTGCTGTCCATGAACATTCGTGGCAAGGGCGGACAGCGCCTAGAAGACAAGTGGTCCGATGGCCCCCACACCTACCTGGGCACCACGATCAGCGGTTTCCCAAACTTGTTCCTAATCACTGGACCACAAAGCCCCTCAGTGCTCTACAACATGCCGCTAGCTATCGAAGATCACGTGGACTTCGCAGCTGACGCTATTGCTCATCTGCATACTCATGATCTCCACGTCATCGAGGCCACGGAAGACGCAGAAGACAACTGGGTACAACATTCTAACGAGGTTGCCGAAGCAACTCTTCTGCCGGGCGCGAACTCCTGGTACATGGGCACCAACATTCCCGGCAAACCGCGAAAGTGCCTGGTCTACCTGGGTGGAGCTCCAACCTATCGGAAAATTTGCCAGGAGATCGTAGACGAGGGTTACAGAGGTTTCGACCTCAGCGCGGCCCGGAAATTTTCCGTCCTCTGACCTTGTACGTATCGACGCCCAGTAAATCCGTCACCGATCCCCACCGGTATCAGCAGAAAAGGAAGAGAAGAACCATGGCATTAGACAGTGCAGTACAGGACCTTCTTGATGGGTTGCAGCAGCAGGGTTTGAAGTCCTTCGAGCAGTTGAGCACTGAGGAGAGCCGCGCGGTCGTTGATTCCTTCAAGGGGCTTCAGTTGCCCACCCGTGAAGTGGCTGAGGTCATCGATGAGACCTTCGACGGCCCCGCAGGGAAGCAGCAGGTTCGCATCTACATTCCCGAGGCATCCCATCCCCTGCCGGTGGTCTTTTACATACATGGTGGTGGCTTCATAGCCGGCAGCATAGATGTTGCGGAGGAACCGAACCGTGCGTTGGCCAATGATGCCGGGGTCATCGTGGTAGCGACAAGTTATCGGCTCGCTCCCGAGTCGAAGTTCCCTGCAGCCACCGACGATACTTTTGCAGCCCTGAAATGGACCGCTGAAAACATTTCCCGCTTCGGTGGTGACCCCACCAGGTTGGCCGTCATGGGCGACAGTGCCGGCGGCAATCTTGCTGCGGTTGCCGCGTTGCGGTCTCGCGATGAAAACGGCCCTCAGATCAGTGCACAAGTACTGGTGTATCCAGCGATCGACGCCAATGCGGAGACCGCTTCTAAGCGTGAATTCCAGGAGGGTTATGTCATCACGAGTGCGGGCATGGATCACTTCTGGGAGAGCTACCTTTCCTCCCCGGAAGATGCTGATCATCCACACGCCACCCCCTCCAATGCCTCATCCTTGACGGGCTTACCACCCGCGTTGGTGCTGACCAATGAATACGAGGTTCTCCGGGATGAAGGCGAAGACTACGCTGCACAGCTCTCAGCTGCCGGGGTGGATACCACCCATCAACGCTTCGATGGACTCGTTCACGGTGTTTACTGGATGTCTGGTGCGGTCCCACGAAGTCATGAGCTTCACGACGCCGTCGTGGCTTTCCTCCGAGACAAGTTGAAGGTGCAGGAATGAGGATCGCAGTCCTTGGTAATCCTTCCCCCTATTACTTCAAACGTAGTAGAGTGTCGTGACTAATGTTCCGGGCACAAATGACGGAGTTTAATGCGGGCATCCTCGGTAGTGAACTGCCAGCTCACGGGTCGTTGCTCGGTGTTGACGACCTCTTGCCAGGCCTGAAGTTCCCGGTTCAGCGTGTCGATATCGGGTATCCGCCGCGAGAGACACTGACGTGACAATGCCGAGAGTTCAATCTCTTCCGATGTTGAGCCAGGAGCCATGTTTCGGGGTGTAGTGGATCTCCAGTCGGGCGGCCAACTCCCTGGCCTTGACGGCAGGAAAGGCCTCATAGAGCGAGCCCACTGTATGGGTGTTGAGGGTTATCCATGACCAGCACAACCTTGTCCGCATCCAGGTAGTCCACGGTCAGCAGTGTCTCGATCTCATGTGCCCAGTCCACCCGGGTACGTCGCGGCCGGGCATGGACCCGACGCCGGCCAGCCAGGGGCTCGGCCCACACGAAGATGGAACACACTTCCTTGCGGGAGTACTCGTAATCTTCTTTGCGGACACGCCCGGGTGTCGCGTCAATGCAGTCCCGGGTGTAGTCGAGTAGCTGGTAGGGCTTTTCATCCATGCACACCACCGGGATGTCGGGGTCATACGGGCGTGCGTAGACCTCGAGGGCGTCCCTTCCATCCGGGCGACGAACTAGCCGTTGGCTTTCGGTGGGATCGCCCAGTACTGCTTCAGGTGAGGTTGCAGTGTCGTTTTTTAACACCCGACCGATGGTGGAATGATCCAACGCCGGGAGCCCGTCGGTGAGCAGGACATGTTTTTCCAGCAGTCGCAGACTCCACCGGGCATGTCCTTCCGGTGGGTTGCTGCAGGCCAGGGCGATCAGGCGGGCTTCGACCTCGCCGGTGACCGTCGGGGCAACCGGTGGGGTCAGGCGCTTTTTCCGGGTGACGGTGTCTTCCACATCACCACCACGCTCGGCGTAGGCCTTGGAAACCTTGAGCACGGTGTCGGTGCACACCCCAGCCAGTTCCGCGACCTGGGCCTGAGTGGGTACCGGTTCACCACGGCGTCGCCGTTCGGGGTGGTGTTCGTCCAATTCCAGGAGGATCCGGGCTCGGCGTACCTGCTGGGCCGGGAAGGATCTGGTGCGGACTCTGGTGGTCAACCACTCTCGGTCGGTGTCGTTGAGTGTGACCGGTCGGGATTTTGCTCGTGTCATCACTACCCTCGCTTGTGGCGGGTGTTGGGGAAAGAGCCCACCAGGATTATCATCCCTCAACCAAGACTGTTAGTCACGACACCCTACTAGGCGGATAAAGGGCAGAAATTCTTAGCGGCAGACAGTTCAGCACGCACACTCAGCCCCTTTTTGACCCCTAAATTCTGCCATGATCAGGTCAGAAAGCTCACCTCTGATAACGTTTTCCATGAAAGGCGACCCCGACAGGCTTCTCACTGCACTTTCAGTAAAGACACGCCTCCATGTCGCACGGTTAACCGTGCCCTGGAGAAGACTCAAAAGTGACTCTGCTGAGAATGTCAGCTCGTGAGCTGGCTCAGATAAGTGAATCCTCTGATTCACTCGTTGAACGACTACTCGCTCAAATGCTGTATACGATGCATACCAGGCCGAGTGAGCCTGAGAAACGCTCATGGAAAGCCAGCCTTCCGGTGCTGGCCGCCGACCTCATGGAAGCCGGACTCGGCAATGTCGAAGTTCTCATCGAATATGCACTCCCCCTGACCTCTAAGCGGGTAGACGCAATCCTCGCTGGCACCCACCCAGAAACTGGCGCACCCTCCTACATCATCATTGAGTTGAAGCAATGGTCAGAGGCCCGCCTATACGAGGATGATCCGGAGCTCGTCTCGGTTCCAGGTGTTGCAGGTCCCCGTACCCATCCTGTTCGACAGGTTTCCGGATATCGTAGGTATCTCGCTAATTATCTTCGTGTCCTTGAGGGAAAAGAAGAGTGGATCCGAGCTGCAGCGTATCTTCATAACGCAACCAGTCCCCATGCAATTGAGGAGTTGGAGAGCCTTGCTTTTGAAGAGAACTGTCGCCTGTTCAGCGCTGCCTCACGTGGCAGATTCCACGATTTCCTGCGCGAGAATTTGAGTGGAGAAACCTCCGGGGTCCAGTCCGCTGATACTCTGCTTGGCTCTGCAGTTGCACCATCCACCCAGTTGCTCAAAGTTGCAGCGGATGAGATCAAACATCAGGAACAGTTTGTGCTGCTGGGGGAACAGCAGCTGGCCGTGGACATGGTGCTGCATGAGGTGAAGCGTGCCCAGCAGAGTAACCATAAGCGGGTCTTGGTGATTTCTGGAGGGCCCGGCAGTGGAAAATCAGTCATCGCCTTGTCTTTACTCGGTGAACTGGCACGGCAGAATAAGACAGTCCTTCACGCAACTGGTTCTCGTTCCTTCACTACCACCCTTCGCAAGGTCGCAGGATTCCGGAATAGGGATGTTCAGTCCCTCTTTAAATATTTCAACCAGTTCACTGATGCAGAGCCAAATAGTCTGGACGTTCTCATTGCTGATGAAGCTCATCGCATCCGGGAGACTTCCAACAACCGGTATACCCCGAAAGCTAAACGGAGCACTGAGCCCCAGGTCAATGAATTGATCAATGCCGCCCGGGTTCCGGTGTTTCTCCTCGACGAGAATCAAGTGGTTCGTCATGGGGAGATGGGATCAATCGAAGAAATCACACAACACGCGGAGAGTCTGGGACTGGAGGTGCACCATATCTCACTCGGGGAGCAGTTCCGCTGCGGTGGTAGCGCTCCATTCGTGGACTGGGTCCAGCAGATCCTTGGACTGACAGATGAGCCTCCTGCGGAAGCCAGCTTGCCTGCTTCAGACCCATTTCACGTCGAAGTGGTGGACAGCCCATGGGAACTTGAGAGGCTTTTATCTAAAAAATTCGCCGAAGGTTATTCCGCACGAATGAGCGCCGGATATTGTTGGCCCTGGTCAGATGCAGAGAAGGGGGCAGACGAACTTTACCCAGACATCCAGATCGGAGACTGGGCCCGCCCATGGAATTCCAAGGAGGAACGGCGGGTAGGTGAGGCTCCGCCCTCTGCACTATGGGCTACTCAGGCTGGTGGATTTGGCCAGGTGGGTTGTGTTTACACAGCTCAGGGTTTCGAATACGACTGGTCTGGTGTAATTCTGGGCCCTGATATCCTCTGGCGCGATGGCCGATTCGTGACCGATAGAAGTGCCAATAAAGATCCCGGCTTCCGTTTCCGCAAACAGGTTCCGGATGAGTTATTTGATGAACTTGTCCGCCATATATATAAGGTGCTGCTGACTCGTGGAATGATTGGCACCTATATCTATTCCTCGGATGCGGAAACTAGGGATGCCCTGCGTCAGCTGCTCAACACCAAGTAAAATTTGGAGGACTTGGAACTGCAGCTAAGGCTTCGAGCCAGGAACTAAGATATCCGCTTCGCCGGCGGCAGAGCAGGTTAATTATCCCGCGGCACCCTGATCACATCTCCTGCGTGGATCACGTTGGGGTTGGTGATCGAGGGGTTGGCGGTGACCAGGCGGTGATAGAGGTTGCCGTTGCCGTAGTGCTGCTGTGCGATGGCCCAGAGGGTTTCTCCGCTGCGGACCACATGTTCCAGGTAGGTGGTGTAGCCGGGCACGATTCTGGTTCCCAGGATCACCGGCACCACCACCCGGTCCAGGGGTGAGCCGTCCCGGGCGGAGGTGTGGTAGATCTCCACATAGGCCACCACGAATTTCATGGCGGAACCGGTGATGTCCGCTGTGATCTGGAACTGGCCGTGGCCACCAGCACCATCTCCTGCCATGAAGTGGCCGGTGACTTCATCGTGGCCTTCGGTGATGCGGTAGTTGTAGCTGGCTTCGAAGGCTCCGCCGGCTACTCCGGCGATCTGGATGTTGTCGCTGACAATGTCATAGGGCTGCGGTTGTTGGACGTGGATGCTCATGACTGATCCTTAATGGAAAGTTTTGAGGAGCAAACAACAGGTTCTTTCATCATTCCACCCTCCCGAAATGGAAACAAGGCCTCCTGCAGTGGGGTCACCTCACGGCGCTTCCGGACCACATTTGCCTAGAGTGGGGTTCATGGAATTGCTCTCACACCTGCTCAACGCTGATCCGGCCGCCCCGCGCCTGACCGTCTACAACGAAAATACCGGGGCCCGCCTGGATTTCTCCGCCCAGACCCTGGACAACTGGGCTGCGAAGGTGGGCAACATGCTGCTGGAGGAGCTGGATCTGGACGAGGATTCGACCATCACCATTGATCTGCCGATCAGCTGGCAGGCGGCGGTGATCGTGCTGGGGGCGCTGGCCGCGGGCGTCGATACGCGTTTCGGCGAGGAGCTTGGCGACGCCGTGTTCACCGCCCCGGAGCGTGCCGAGGCACACGAGGAGGGCGACATCGTCCTGGTCACCGATGACCCCTTCGGCCGGGGTGTGGTCGAATCAGGCGGTGAGCTGCCCCGCGGGATGATCGATTTCGGCCCCTCGGTGCGTTTCTACGGCGACCAGTTCTTCCCACCCACCACTCCCCTCTCCGAGCAGTTCGACTCCGATATCGAATCCGGCGCGCGGGTCTTGAGCACCGGTTGGTCGGATAAGGAGAGTTTCCGTCGTCTGGTGCTGGAGCCTTTGGCGGTGGGTGGTTCTGCGGTGGTGGTGGCCGGCATGGCGACTGCGGAGCGTCTGGATCAGATCGCTGCGGCGGAGAAGGTCACCCACCGGCTCTAGTCAGGACTAACCGTTTTCCACCGGCTGGCCCTGTTCCATCCACCCTTTGAAGCCACCGTCCAGGTGTGCGACGTTGGTGTATCCCATCTCCTGGAGAGTTACCGCACCAAGTGCAGAGCGGCCACCGCTGGCGCAGTGCAGGATCACCCGTTGCTCGGGGTTGAGCGATTCATCGTGGTAGGGGCTGGTGGGGTCTGCTCGGAATTCGAGCATTCCGCGGGGGATGTGTACAGCTCCGGGGATACGACCGTTTTCGCGGATCTCCGGTTCATCTCTCAGGTCGACGAGCATCGCCCCGTCTTCCTGTTCTGCCGCCACCTGTGCCGGATCCAGGTTCTGGATCTTCCCTTTGGCTTCTGTCACCATGTCTTTTGAGGTCTTGTGCATGGCACTTCCCTTTTCGGGTTCCACCGGTCGCTGAGTCGCGGACCAGCTGTAGGGGCAAGCCTATAGGTGGCATGTGGAAAAAAGAATGGACGGGAATTACGCCGAGACGGCAGTTCGGCCACAGTATTGCCGCAGTTGATGTTCCTCGTTGTTAGTCCGCCGGCACCTGCCGGGGGTTGAGTTCCCGGACGGGAACCACCACCACGTCCTGGAATTTCCAGTCCAGATCGATGATCTGTTGTTGCAGCTCCGCCAGCTCCCCCAGACTCGGGATGTGCCCCTGGACGGGCACCACAAACATTTCGGTGTGGAAGACGTGCCCCTGGTCGCGGACCCGGGCCCGGGCCTGTTCGACCCAGCTGAACTTTCCTGCCAGGTCCTCCACTTCCTCGCCGAGGGGGTGGGGGCCGGAGTTGTCGTAGCGGGTGGCGCGGGCGTCGGAAAGCCCTTCGATGGCCGCCCGGATATTGCTGACACCGTCCCGGAGGATGGATGCGGAGATCACCAGGGCGGCCACGGAGTCCGCCCACCAGAAACCGAGGCCGATGCCGAGCACGCCGACGATGGTGGCCAGTGCGGTTCCCCAGTCGGCTCTGGCCATGTCCGCGTCGGCGTAGAGGACCTTGTCATGCAGGGGTTCTGCCAGTTTCAGTTTGATGCGGCCGATGATCACCATGGGGATGGAGGTGAGCACCATGACGGCGATCATGAGCCAGCCGGACCAGATGTCCTGGCCGAAGAGAACGAGCAGGCCAACCGGGGGTTTCTCCTGTTTGAGCAGGGCAGAGAGGGATTCATAGACCAGGTAGGCACCCATGACGAAGAGGGCGAGTCCGGCCACGAGGTGGGCCACGGCGATCGCGCGGTGTGGGCCATAGGGGTGTCTGCGGTTGGGTGGGTTCTTGATGATGCGGGTGGCGATCAGGAAGGCGATGGGCGGGACCAGGGAGATCATGTCCTCGAACCAGGCGCTGCGCATCGCCTGGGATTGTCCGGCCACCAGGCCGACCGAGACGACGGTGACCAGGATCCAGGCGATGGTGATCCATTCCAGGCGGACCGCCTTGTGCAGGATTTCCCGCTGTTTCTCCGGCAGGCTTTCGATGCCGGAGCCTACGCCCGGTTCAGTACTGGGGGACATCAGATCTCACCGTGTTCCTGTGCCAGGTGGCGTTCGAGGGCCACCAACAATGCGTTTTCACCCAGGCGCACGCCCATCACCATGTCCTCCTCGCCGACCTTGGCGTAGGGGCGGGTCAAGGCCATGTGGGTCATCCAGGGTGAGGAGGCGGCCAGCCCGCCGATGATGATGTCGAGCTCATCTTCCTTGATCTGCCCGGCGAGTACCGACTCCGGGGCAGTGTGCCATTCGATCTCGGAATTGATGCTTTCAGCGAAACCCTCAATCAGGTCCACCTCCGAGCCGGAGTACTCCCCGTCTTCGGAGACATCCGTCCAGGGGTGATGCTCGGAGACCCCGACCACGAGGGTCCCGTCCCGGGCGCGTTCGAGGGTGCCGATGGAGTCGGCGGGAATTGAGATGCAGGCAGAGAGCGCAGCGCTGCAGCATGCGCTCAGAGCTGCGAGGGTGATCAGTGATTTTCTTGGCATAGCAGCCTCCTGGCGGGGATGCAGATCTGGGAAAACCGGTGGATCAGAAGGTGGAGAATACCCTCAGTCTAGATCAAGAAAGATCCGATGTAACTCATACTGCCAGGGACGCGGGATCATTGCCGCAGAAACCGTAGACCATTACCCTGCCGCCCCCTACACTGGAAAAAAGGCACCCCCTTCGGACATCCGGGAGGATCCGGCACCATGACATTCACCCCGAAGATCGAGCACACCACCAGCCCAGACGGCACCCAGATCGCATACCAGGTGCAGGGAGTGGGCCCCGCGCTGGTGGTGGTCACCGGCAGTGTGGGAAATATGGAGCAGTGGCAGGACTGCGCCCGGGAGCTGGCCAAATATTTCACCGTCTACCTCTATGACCGTCGGGGCCGGGGAAATAGTGGCGATCACCCCGAGTACTCCATCGCCACCGAGGTCGAGGACCTGCAGGCCATCCTCAAGGTGGCCTGCCCCGGGGCGCGGGTTCTGGCCCACTCCTACGGGGCTCTCTGTGCACTGCAGCATGCTCTCACGCATGGGATTCAGGCGGAGCTCTTCCTCTTCGAGCCGCCCCTGAACCTGGACCGACTGGTGGCTGGTGAGTATCTGGTGGACTACCGGGCGGCCATTGAGGCCGGGGATCATGACCGGGCGATGCGGATCGCCATGATCGGGATGGTTGACCTTCCGGCGGAGGCGGTGGAGCAGATCGCGCAGAGTCCCCTCTGGCCGCAGCTGGTGTCGCTGGCCCCGACCTGGACCAGGGAGTTCGAGCAGATTGATGCGCTTGGTTTTGATCACCGCCGCTACCGCACTCTGCCGGGTGAGAAGATGCACTTCCTGGTGGGCACCAAGACCACTCCCATGCTGCAGCGCTCCACAAAACTGCTCACTGAATTACTTCCCGAAGCGGAACTCAGTGAGATGCGGGGCCTGAATCATTTCAGCCATGTCACCTCCCCCGTAGAAGTGGCCTCCTATGTGGCCCAGGCGGCAGGCCGGCTGGAGGACGCGGCTTAAAAGCAGCTTCCCTAACCCCGGCTCAGCGCAGAAGGCGGAGCCGGGGAACGCCAGTGGGGTGTCCCGGCAAGGAGAAGAGCAACCCACCTGAACCTCACCTCCCTCCACCTCACCTTGGGCCCATTCACCCCCTCATGTTCTACCCCCTATACCTTTAACCCTTCATGAATATGTTTCCTGATTAAACTATCTCTGTCCTGATTGCTTAATTAGAAAGCGTTAATATGACTGCTCCCAATTCTGGGTCGGAAAATCCTTTCGAGAACAACCCCGTAGATCCCTCCGGGGACACCAGCTACGGTCCCTCTGCCCAGTTTCCCTATGAGAGCTCGGCCTACCAGCAGTACCAGTACCAGCAGTACCCGGATCCCCAGCAGCAGAACTACGCGGCCCCGGCGAAGGCGGCCAAGGGATTCCTCGGTGCGCTCTTTGATGTCAATTTCGACAACTTCATCTCCCTGAAATTTGCCAAGTTCATCTACATCCTGGCCATCGCCATAGCTGGCATCGCACTTTTCCTGGGCTGGGTCCTGCCTGTCCTGGGCTTCCTCGTCGATGGTTCTGCTGGAGCGGGCATCGGATGGCTGCTGTTCGGATGGATCCCGATCACCGTGGTGGCTCTTTTCCACCTGGTGGGAATCCGGCTCTTCCTTGAGTTCGTCATCTCCAGCATCAAAACCGCGGAGAACACCACCCGGCTGGTTGAGACCCAGGGCCGTTAAAAGTGCGCGGGGCGGCCAGCCCGCGGCATCAATAAGCTCCGCCCCACCGCAGGGCAGCGGTTTTCCCGGGGAATTTGTGCCCCGACGCTCCCCGCCAACTGCTAGTTTCTAAAGCATGGCTACGGTTTCTTTTGAAAATGTCACCATCCGCTACCCCGGTGCGGAACGCCCCACCGTCCACGAACTCAACCTCGACATCGCCGACGGGGAGTTCCTGGTGCTCGTCGGCCCCTCCGGCTGCGGAAAGTCCACCACTCTGCGTGCACTTGCCGGCCTGGAGGAGGTGGAGTCCGGGCAGATCCTGATCGACGGTCAGGACGTCACCGGGCAGGAACCGGCGGACCGTGACATCGCCATGGTCTTCCAGAACTATGCCCTCTATCCGCATATGTCGGTGGCCAAGAACATGGGTTTTGCCCTGAAACTGGCCAAGCTGCCGCAGGCCGAGATTGATGCGAAGGTCAATGAGGCCGCTGAGATCCTCGGCCTGAGTGAATTCCTGGACCGCAAGCCGAAGGATCTTTCGGGCGGTCAGCGACAGCGGGTGGCCATGGGCCGGGCCCTGGTGCGCAACCCCAAGGTCTTCCTCATGGATGAGCCCCTGTCCAACCTGGATGCCAAGCTGAGGGTGCAGACCCGCTCCGAGGTTGCTGCCCTGCAGCGTCGCCTCGGCACCACCACCGTCTACGTCACCCATGACCAGGTGGAGGCCATGACCATGGGGGATCGCGTCGCGGTACTCAAGGACGGTCTGCTGCAGCAGGTCGCCCCACCCCGGGAGCTTTATGACTCCCCCGTCAATGAATTCGTCGCCGGGTTCATCGGCTCGCCCGCCATGAGCCTCTTCCCCGCCGATGGGGTCACCCTGGGGGTCCGCCCCGAGCACATGATGGTGCTCGAGGGGGAGGCACCTGCCGGGCAGCGCGAACTCCGGGGCACCGTGGACATCGTGGAGGAACTGGGTTCGGAAAGCTTCGTCTACGCCAACTGGGAGGGCAACCGGGTGGTCGCCCGCCTGCGTGGCGGGGCAGTGCCCTCCCCCGGTGATTCGATCCGCTTCGCCTTCGATCCGGGGGTGGCGCACCGCTTTGACCCGGAGAGCGGGGAGCGTCTCAACTAACTGGTGGCGATGACCCCGCAGGCCAGGCGGCTGCCCGCATCCCCGGTGCTCCGGGAATCATCATCGGCACCCTCCGCGGCATAGCGTTCCGGGATATTGGCGTAGTTGTCCGGATCAGAGTGGATCATCAGGGCTGCACCATCCTCATCCGAGAGGTCCGCCAGGGTCAGGCGGTCCGTCTCGAAGGACATGACGGCCTCCCCGGATTCCTTCACCAGCAGCTGAGGCAGGTCACCGGGATGATCGGGGTGCTCGGCATCCCCGGCACCGATATGACTGCCGGCAGAGAGGAAGTCACCGGTGTTCTCCGGGTCATCCGGGGCGGCACTATCTGTCTCACACTCCCCGATCTGGTGGATGTGCAGCCCATAGAAGCCAGGCTCCAGGCCGCTCAGTTCCAGATCGATCTGGACCGCACCATCCTCCTCGTTGAAGTTGACGGATCCCAGGTTTGCATCTTCGGCATTGATGACGCTGGCACTGAGCTCAGCATCCCCATCCATCGCACCAGGCGTGGTGTCCGGTTCGGTGGCGGTGTTGAGGGTGACGGTGTCCTGCTCCGTTTGATCGGCGTTCTGATCTTCGGTGGCGCAGGCACTGAGGGTGATCAGGCTGGCGGCACTGAGTGCGGCGATAGCGGCGCGGGTCATGAGACTGGTGGTGGATCGGGGCTTGATGTGCATGGTGGTTCCTCTCCTAGGCGGCCCTGAGCCGGTGCAACAGGGGGGCCCACCAGGGAGAAGCAGCGGGGGGAAAGTTGCCGAACCTGCTCAGTTCTCGTGTGTGGCCCACGCTACATGCTCCTGCCACCTTCGTGTAGCCCCCTGAAATAACGGTGGTTTTCGAACAGATTTCCATATTTCCTGGCCAGCATGTCCCGCCCCTGCGCTGAACTGTGGGGATACCCCATCCCAGAGGAGAGTGCCCATGCCCACTGCTTTCGACAAAGCCCAGCCCATCATCGAGGCCTACCGTGATGACGCCGATCATGGGCGTTTCGAATGCTGGCTGGCCCACGTCCTGGCCACCCGCCCCGACATGACTGTCCTCGACTGCCTCCGGGCGGCGGAGTCCGGTGCCCGGCACTGGGGTCTGGATGCGGTGAGCAATCCAGAGGACCGGGAGGGCCTGGTGCTGCAGCTCTACCTCACCCGGGAGGAATGGCGGCACCGCGGTTTCCTCCCCAAGGACACCTTCTCCCGTCAGGGCCACCTCCATGAGGATCAGGTGGAGCACCTCTCGGCCGGGGCGGATGACCCGGAGTGGGATCCCCGCCATGATTTCAACCCCCTGCCCGCCGCCCCTTTCCGTTTCCACTCCCTGGACCGGAATTTCGCCCCGGAGGTCACCGCCCGCCTGAATCCCCATCAGCTCATGCTGTTGGCCGATATTCCCCAGCTCTGCTCCGGTATGCGGTTGATCGAGCCGCCCCTGATGCTTCCCTTCCCCGTCAATGAGGAGGAGCGGGATTATCTGCTGGAGGAGTCGGTGATCTCCCTCTACTCCGACCTGCCCCGCACCGAACTTTTCGGGATGATCCTGCAGGGCCTGGCCGAGATCCTCGCCGGAGCACCGGAACCCAAGCTCACCCGCCGCGAACTGGAGCTGGTCGCCTACCTGGTGGGCAGGCGCGTCGATCAGCGCGGGGGCGGATTTCTACCGCGTTGGCTGGCCCGCCGCCTCAATCCGGTCTCGCGCCGCGAATGGCCCCTGGAGCTACGCTGGGGGCTGGTGCTGGAGCTTATCGACGCCCTCGAAAGGCTGCTGCGTGGCCTCCCCCGCCCTTAAAAAATTTCACCCTAGCGCGGGGGTGATTTAAGGCATTCCGCCCCGTTGGGAGTGCTCCAGATCATAAGTTGAAGTCAACTGTTGCTAAGAAAGGTGACTTCATGTTCACATCTTCCCGCAAGGCTGGCGTATCCCTCGCCGTAACCACCCTCTTCGCCGCCGTCGCACTCGCCGGCTGCACCTCCTCCGAAACCGAGAGCGCCGACGCCCCGGCCGTGGACAACGCCGACGGCCGCGGCCCCATCACCTTCGCGATGGGCAAGAATGACACCGACAAGATCATCCCGATCATCGACAAGTGGAATGAAGAGCACCCCGACGAGGAGGTCACCCTCAACGAACTCGCCGGTGAGGCCGACGCCCAGCGCGAAACCCTGGTCCAGTCCCTCCAGGCCGGCAACGCCGACTACGACGTCATGGCCCTCGACGTCATCTGGACCGCCGACTTCGCCGCCAACCAGTGGCTCGCCCCGCTCGAGGACGACCTCGAGATCGACACCTCCGGCCTGCTGGAATCCACCGTGGAATCCGCCACCTATAACGACACCCTCTACGCCCTGCCGCAGAACACCAACGGCCAGGTGCTCTACCGCAACACCGAGATCATCCCCGAGGCCCCCGACAACTGGGCGGCACTCGCCGAATCCTGTGGCCAGGCCGAGGAAGCCAACGTCGACTGCCTCACCCTGCAGCTCAAGCAGTACGAGGGCCTGACCGTGAACACCATCGGCTTCATGGAGGGCTGGGGCGGCTCCGTCCTGGACGATGACGGCAACGTGGTCGTCGACTCCGATGAATCCAAGGCCGGCCTGCAGGCACTGGTCGACGGTTATGAGGACGGCACCATCGCCGCCGCCTCCACCGCCGCCACCGAGGAGGAGACCAACCTGGCCTTCACCGAGGGTGACACCGCCTACGCCATCAACTGGCCCTACATGTTCACCAACGCCGAGGCTGAGGGCTCCGCCGTCGCCGGCAACTTCGAGGTTCAGCCGCTGGTCGGCCAGGACGGGGTCGGCGTGTCCACCCTGGGTGGCTACAACAACGGCATCAACATCAACTCAGAGAACAAGGCCACCGCCCGGGACTTCATCGAGTTCATCATCAACGAGGAGAACCAGACCTGGTTCGCCGACAACTCCTTCCCGCCGGTACTCGCCACCATCTACGACGATGAGGAACTGGTGGAGAAGTACCCCTACCTCCCGGCCCTGAAGGAATCCCTGGAGAACGCCTCACCGCGACCCGTCTCCCCCTTCTACACCGCCATCTCCAAGGCCATCCAGGATAACGCCTACGCCGCCATCAACGGTGACGTGGATGTTGACCAGGCCACCGCAGACATGAAGGCAGCCATCGAGAACGCCTCCAACTAAGTTTTCCTGCCTTGAATGAGGGCGGGCCCAAGGGGTTGAGAGCCCCCTGGGACCGCCTTTTATTGTTTTCGGGGTGGGGTTGCCGGGGAGATAAGAGATTGCGCATCCAGCCCCAAATTCACCCGTTTTCACCGCTCCTGGGGCATGGATGCGCCTTCTGCATTTCTCATAACTCACGAACCATCCCTGACAGCAGGAATGCCACCTACCCATATTCCGCGGTATCCCAAACCCGTGACATTCAGCTTTAATCTGGGTAACTTTATGGAATCAATGTGACCAGCGCCATTGGCGGTGGCGGGTGTCCCGTGAAAGAGAGTGTCGATGTCTGAGCTCCACAGAACCAAATATGAGGAATCCTTCTCCATCAGCAAAGAGGGCCTGGAAAAATGGAAAGCCTGTGTGGCCAAGGTATTTCCACCTCTGCGCATCGCCCCGACGGAACGGGCCCCCTTCGCCGGTTCCCTCCGTGCCGCAGGTGCCGTGGGACTGCACATGTCCCGGATCTCCTCTTCCCCGCATATCGTCGAACGCCGCCAGAGCCTGATCTCCGGTTCCGATGGGCACTATCTCAAACTCTCCCTCCATCTCCAGGGCCAGAGCATGCTGGTTCAGGACGGCCGGGAACTCCTGCTCCAACCCGGTGACGTGACCCTCTACGACACCTCCCGCCCCTACACACTGGTGCAATCAGAGGACTACACCATGCTGGTGGCCATGTTTCCTCGGGAGGCCGTGCGTGCCCTCGCCCCGGACGCACCAGAACTGGCCGGCCTGAAATTAGAGGCAGATTCCGGACTGACCTCCATCGTCTCCGACTACCTGCACACCCTCGATAAAAACCTGCTCTCCCTGAATGGCCCGGCAGGACAACGCCTCGCCCGAGCTGGACTGGACCTCATCGGTTCACTGCTCGCCACCGAACTCGACCAGGCACCCGCCGCTGAACCACATGCCCTGACCCTCCGGAAGATCCAGAACCACATCGAGCAGAATCTCGCCGATCCCGAACTCTCCCCGACCTCCATCGCGGCCGCACACTACATATCGGTCCGACACCTGCATGACCTCTTCCGACAGGATGGCCGCACCGTCGCCGCCTGGGTTCGCTCCCAGCGCCTGGAACGCTGCCGACAGGACCTCCGAGACCCGCTATTGATGGATCGTAACGTCGCCGGCATCGCAGCCCGATGGGGATTCCTGGATGCCGGACACTTCTCCCGGCTCTTCCGCACCACCTTCGGTGAAACCCCCTCGAACTACCGCAAGAGCGCCTCGCATACTCCTGAGTTTTCCGTGCACGCCTATCACATTCACCCTGCACGCAATCCCTAAGAATGTGAGACATGACACCCCACACTGAAAGGTATCGGGGGCCGGAACAGAACATCGGCCCCGAACCAATCAGAGAGGTGTAGATCATGACCGCATCCGAGCTGCAGCAGATTCAGGAACTCCAGCGCGCCGGGGGCCCCGATTTCAAGGATGACGCCCTGGTGGTCCGCCGGAAATTCGAGGAAGTATTGGCCTCCCTCCCGGTAGATCCCGCCCTCACCTTCGAAACCCGCACCTTCAATGGGATTGAGGGGATCTGGGCGGAGGGTCCCGCAGCGGACTCCCCGGTAATCCTCTACCTGCACGGTGGCGCATATGTGGTGGGCACCGCCCACGGCTACAGTTCCCTTTCCGGTGGCCTGGCCCAGGCCTCCGATGCCGCCCTCTTCTCCCCGGAATACCGCCTCGCCCCGGAACACCGCTTCCCGGCGGCGATCGATGATGCCCTCGACGCCTACCGTGGCCTCCTGGATTCCGGCTATCCCGCTGAACGCATCCTGGTTGCCGGTGATTCCGCCGGTGGTGGCCTGGCAGCCGCGTTACTGGTGGCCATCCGGGGCAATGATCTGCCCCAGCCCGCCGCCGCCTGGCTGCTCTCCCCCTGGGCAGACCTGACACTGTCCGGTGAGACGGTGGAGAGCAACGCAGAGAAGGATCTGCTCCTGGATAAGGAGGGGCTGCTCAAGACCGCCGCCTACTACCTCGGTGGGCAGGATCCCACCCATCCGTTGGCTTCCCCGGTCTTCGCCGATCTCTCCGGCCTGGCTCCCCTGATGATCACCGTCGGCTCCTCAGAAATTCTCCTGGATGATGCCTTCCGCCTGGCGAAGCGGGCGGCGGCCGCAGAAACCAGCGTCCGACTGGAGGTGGGGCCGCAGCTCTTCCACGACTTCCCCCTCTTTGGCTTCATGCTCAGCGAGGGGCGTGAGGCACTCTCAGCTGCCGGTGACTTCTTCAGGTCCCAGCTGATTAGCGCCGAGCAATCCCTCAACGTCTGACTACTCCAGGAGGAGATGAACATGTCCCATTCCCTTGACTCCGAGGTCCTGATCGTCGGTGCCGGCTGGTCCGGCATGTACGCCCTGCATCGCCTGCGCAAGCTCGGCCTGAACGCCACCGTCCTGGAGGCTGCTGAAGATGTCGGAGGAACCTGGTTCTGGAACCGCTACCCCGGCGCGCGTTGCGATATCGAGTCGCTGCACTACTCCTACTCCTTCGATGAGGATCTCCAGGAGGAGTGGACCTGGTCGGAGCGTTATGCCGCGCAGCCAGAACTGCTCTCCTACGCCCGCCATGTGGCGGATCGTTTCGATCTCCGCAAGGACATCCGCTTCGGGGTGTGGGTGGAGTCCGCGGAGTTTGATGAGTCCACCCACCAGTGGACCTTGAGTACTTCAGCTGGACAGACCTTCACCTCTCGTTTCCTCATCATGGCCACGGGTTCTCTCTCGGCGCCGAAGACACCGGATATTCCTGGTCTGGAGAATTTTCGGGGTGAGATCATCAGCACCTTCGACTGGCCGGAGGAGAAGCGGGACTTCTCCGGGCAGCGGGTTGCGGTGATCGGTACCGGTTCCTCCGGTATCCAGGTCATCCCGGAGCTGGCGAAGACAGCGGAGGAGCTCTTCATTTTCCAGCGCACCCCGAGCTACAGTTTGCCAGCCTTCAACCGGCCGTTGTCCCGGGAGGAGTCGGAGGAGTTCAAGCGCAGTGCAGCGCAGATCCGGGCCGCTGCCCGGGACTCGCTGGATGGTCTGGCTCTGGAGAACTCCGGTAAGTCTGCTCTGGAGATCAGCGCGGAGGAGCGTGAGGAGATCTTCTCCGCGGTCTATAACCAGGGTTCCCCCTTCAAGTTCCAGGGCATCTTCACTGACCAGATGTTCCAGGAGGAGGCCAACCGTACTGCCGCTGACTTTGTGGCCGCCAAGATCGCGGAACGCGTTGATGATCCGGATATCGCGAGGGCTTTGACCCCCACCAGCTATCCGATCGCGACCCGTCGACTCTGCATCGATACCAACTACTACGAGACCTACAACCGGGACAATGTCACTCTGGTGGATCTGCTCAGCGATCCGCTGACCCAGGTCACCGAGCAGGGACTGCAGACCGAGGCAGGGCTCCATGAGGTTGACATCATCGTCCTGGCCACCGGTTTCGATGCCATCACCGGTGCGCTGAGCCGGATCGACATCCGTGGCACCGGGGGTCGTCTGCTGCGGGAGAAATGGGCCGACAAGATCTCCACCTACCTGGGGTTGATGATCAACGGCTACCCGAACCTCTTCACGGTGACGGGTCCGCTCAGTCCCTCAGTGTTGAGCAATATGATGGTCTCCCTGGAACACCATGTCGAGTGGATCACCGATTGCATCGCCCATCTCGATCAGCAGGGGTTGAGCCGGATCGAGGCCTCCGCCGAGGCAGAGGCGGAGTGGGGCGAACACGTCAATGAGGTAGCCGCCCAGACGCTCTTCCCCCAGGCCAACTCCTGGTACATGGGTGCCAATGTGGCGGGCAAGTCCCGGCAGATCCTGCCCTATGTGGGCGGGGTGGGTAACTATCGCCGCCGGACCCTGGAGATTGCGGCTGATGGCTACCGCGGTTTTGAGTTGCAGTCCCAGCCTTCCGTGGTCATCGCCAACTGATTTCCCCGGTGGCTTGAGAGCGGGTCACACCTTTCCTGGTGTGGCCCGCTTTCCGGTGTTGGCGGGGCGTCGATAAGCGCTCTGCACCCAATGCCAAGCAGGCGTGCACCCATTGCCTAATCATGTGAGATCAGGCACGGCAATATGGGTGATGAAACTCAGATCACTCATTTTCGGGAAAGGCCCACTCATGGAAGCTCAGCTGGATTACCTCATCGTCGGTGCCGGATCCGCCGGTAATGTCATCGCCCGGCGGCTACTCGATGCCGGTCACCGCGTGGCCGTGCTGGAGGCCGGTGGCCAGGACATCAACCCCATGATCGCGAATGTCGCCGCCGCCGGGGGTCTCTGGCATGGCCCGGAGGACTGGGGTTATTTCACCACCGAGCAGGAGGGCTGTAATGATCGTCGACTTCACCTGCCCCGCGGCAAGGTCGTGGGTGGTTCCCACGCCCTGAACGCCACCATCTGGGTGCGGGGTGTGCCGCAGGATTATGATGCCTGGGCCTACAACGGTTGCCCGGGCTGGGGTTGGGATGAGGTGCTCCCGGTGTTCAAGAGCATCGAGAACTATGATGGCGATGCCTCGGAGGACCGGGGTACTGAAGGACCGCTCGACGTGATCCAGAACTTTGAGCTGAACCCCATCCAGCAGTCCATTCTCGATGGCGCGGTGGAGCAGGGCATGGCATTGAATGAGGACTACAACTCCGGTGAGATTGAGGGGGTGGCCAAGATGCAGCTCAATATCCGGGATGACAAGCGTTTCAACACCTGGCACGCCTACCTCAAGCCCGTGGCAGAGCACCAGAACCTGCAGATCATCACCGATGCGCAGGTGCTGCGACTCCTGGTCGAGGAAGGTGTGGTCACCGGGGTTGAGTACCGCCATGAGGGGGAGGTGAAGATCCTGCGGGCCGGGGAAACCGTGCTCACCGCCGGAGCGATCGGGTCCCCGGAGATCCTGCTGCGCTCCGGTATCGGACCGGCCGCAGAGCTGCATGAGGCTGGGGTGGAGCCCATCCATGACCTGCCCGGCGTGGGTAAGAACCTGCATGATCACCTGCTCTCCCCCGTCATCTTCACCACGAAGAATAAGCCGGTCCCGGAGTGTGGCATCGCGGCAGCAGAAACCCACCTCTTCTGGAAGAGTCAGCCCGATCTTGAGGTCCCGGACACCCAGCCGATCCACTTCTCTCTTCCCATGTACTTCCTGGACTCCATGTCCGGCCCGGAGAATGGGTTCTCCCTGGTGGCCGGGATCGTCCGCCCCCAGTCCCGGGGTGAGATCACGCTGAGTGGCCCGAACCCGGAGGATCCGATCAACATTGACCTCGGTGCACTGCGCGACCAGGCCGATGTGGATTCCCTGGTGGCATCCGTCCGGCAGTGCCGTGAGCTGGGCCGCACCCAGGCGCTGGCGGAATGGGGCACCGAAGAGGTCTACCCGGGACCAGAGGTCTCCGACTCCCCGGAGGATCTGGAGGAGTATGTCCGCAACACCGCAGTGACCTACCACCACCAGGTGGGTACCTGCCGCATGGGTATTGACGGGCAGGCCGTGGTCGATCCCCGCACCTTCCGGGTCCGTGGCCTTAAGGGACTGCGTATCGCGGATGCCTCGATCATGCCGACCATTCCGACCGGCAACACCAACGCCCCGACCATCATGATCGCGGAGCGTGCCGCCACCAGGCTGCTAGCGGAGGACGTGATTGAGGCAGCCGAGGCAGCCATCGCTTAAAGGGATGGGTTTCCCCTGGCGCGCACTATCCTGCCACACCCCTAATTCACCGAACTTCGCTCCTTCACCCCTCAGGTGGTTCTATGATCCAGGTAACACACCCGTAGACTCCCACCCAAGCAAGGAGCGCTGGAGATATGTCCAGAATGAGGCAGGCGAGATCAGCCGCCTGGCTGATCGCCCCGGCCATGATCGTGCTGGCGGTGGTGATCGGTTATCCCATTGTCCGCGCGATCTGGTTGTCTTTCCAGGCGGATAAGGGACTGGATCCCACCACCGGCCTGTTCACCGCCGGGGGTTTCGCCGGTTTCGAGAACTATCTTTATTGGTTGACGCAGCGCTGCATGAGCCCCAATGGCACCGTCACCACCTGTCCCCCGGGCACCCTGGCCACCGATTTCTGGCCGGCCCTGCGCATCACCCTCTTCTTCACGGTGGTCACGGTCACCCTGGAGACGGTGCTGGGCATGTGCATGGCTTTGATCATGAACAAGGAGTTCCGAGGTCGTGCGCTGGTGCGTGCCGCGGTGCTGATCCCCTGGGCCATTCCCACGGCGGTGACCGCGAAGCTCTGGCAGTTCATCTTCGCCCCGAGGGGCATAGTCAATGAGCTCTTCAATCTGGACATCTCCTGGACCACTGATCCCTGGGCGGCGCGTGCCGCGGTGATCCTGGCTGATGTGTGGAAGACAACCCCGTTCATGGCCCTGCTGATTCTGGCGGGACTGCAGATGATCCCCAAGGAAACCTATGAAGCGGCCCGGGTGGACGGGGCCAGCCGTTGGCAGCAGTTCACCCGGATCACCCTCCCCCTGGTTAAGCCGGCGCTGATGGTGGCGGTGCTCTTCCGCACCCTGGATGCGCTGCGCATGTACGACCTGCCGGTGATCATGATCTCCAGTTCCTCCAACTCCCCCACCGCGGTGATCTCCCAGCTGGTGGTGGAGGATATGCGGCAGAATAACTTCAACTCGGCTTCGGCCCTGTCCACCCTGATCTTCCTGCTGATCTTCGCGGTGGCCTTCATCATGATCCGCTTCCTGGGTGCCGATGTCTCCGGCCAACGGGGTGTGGCCAAACGCAAGATCGCCGGGGAACGTAAGAGCAGGCGGAGCGCTAAGCAGAAGGTGGCAGCGAAATGAGCAAGAAGCTGAAGTCCCAGATCATGAACTACACCGGGGTGGTGTTCATCCTCTTCTGGGGTCTGGCACCCTTCTACTGGATGGTGATCACCGCCTTGCGGGATTCGAGCCACACCTTCGACACCACGCCCTGGCCCACCCACGTGACCCTGCAGAATTTCCGGGATGCCCTGGCCACGGACAAGGGCAATAACTTCCTCGCTGCCATCGGCAACTCGGTGATCATCAGCGTGACGACGACCGCGATCGCCGTCGCGGTGGGTGTCTTCACCGCCTATGCCCTGGCGCGCCTGAACTTCCGCGGCAAGGGCCTGGTCACCGGCATCATCCTGGGGGCCTCCATGTTCCCCGGCATCGCCCTGGTCACCCCGCTCTTCCAGCTCTTCGGGGATATCGGCTGGATCGGCAGCTACCAGGCGTTGATCATCCCGAATATCTCCTTCGCCCTGCCGCTGACCATCTACACCCTGGTGTCCTTCTTCCGGCAGCTGCCCTGGGAACTGGAGGAGGCGGCGCGGGTGGATGGCGCCTCCCGTGGTCAGGCCTTCCGGCTGGTGCTGCTGCCCCTGGCGGCACCAGCACTGTTCACCACCGCGATCCTGGCGTTCATCGCCACCTGGAATGAGTTCATGCTGGCCCGCCAGCTCTCCACCACCGCGACGGAACCGGTGACGGTGGCCATCGCCCGCTTCTCCGGGCCAAGTTCCTTCGAGTACCCCTATGCCGCGGTGATGGCTGCTGGTGCGTTGGTGACCATTCCCCTGATCATCATGGTGCTGATCTTCCAGCGCCGGATTGTCTCCGGTCTGACCGCCGGTGGCGTGAAGGCCTGAGCAACCCCCAAGGGGTGTGCGCCTTTTAGCTTCCCAGGGACTGCCCCGTGACCACTGCCGCCTAGACTGACTTCCATGAGCCCCACCGACCCCCAGGACCATTCGGAGGACCGGCGCCGTAAATTGCAGCTGGATACCTTGACCGGTTTCCTGGGTTTCTTCGCCTTCCTCGCCGTGGTTCAGGCCGTGATCAACATCTTCCGGCCCGAACCGCTGGTCTGGCCCGCCCTGCTGGCCCTGGTGCTGGTGATTGCCACGGTGTCCCTCTGGCGGGCAGGGCGATCGCGTTCCTAAGCGATCTTTTCCGCCAGGGCCACGATGATTCCGGCGGGGCCACGCAGATAACACAGCAGGTAGGTGTCCTCATAGTTGGCCACCTGCCCCAACAGCTCTGCGCCATGGGGGCGGAGCTCGGCAATGGTGGCGTGGATGTCATCCACCGCGAACATGATGCGGTGCAGGCCGAGGGTATTCGGCTGATTTCCGGAAGCTGCCTGCGCCAGCGGATTGAGGTAGCGGGTCAGCTCGAGCCGGGAATGCCCGTCCGGGGTGTGAAGCAGGGCGATCTCACTGCGCACCCCGCTCATCCCGAGGGTCTGGTCCACGAACTCACCTGACACCATCTGTCTTCCCTCCAATTCCAGGCCCAGGGCCTGGAAGAAGGTGATGGCATGGTCCAGATCATTGACGACGATGGCGATATTGTCCATGCGGTGGATGGCCATGGCATTGATATTAGTGCCATAAAAGGCTTAGGAGAAGCCCCGGAGCTACCTCTCCCGGCGGTGGGCCCGCACCGCCAACCCCAGCGCGAATTGGGTGTCCCCCTCCCCCAGGTCCACCTCCAGCAGGGTCTCGATCTTTGAGATCCGGGCATAGAGCGCGGTGCGGGAGAGGTGCAGTTTCTGGGCGGCAGCGCTGCGGGAGGCGGGGTGTTCCAGCACCATCCGCAGGGTTTCCAGCAGATCCGTGCCGTGGGCGGCGTCGTGAAGCAGCAGGGGGTCCAGCATGAGGGAGACAAAACCCTGCACCCGCACATCATCGCGGAGCTGGTTGAGCAGGCCGGCCATCGGGGTTTCCGCCAGGGCGACCATCCTCAAGGGGCCCGGACCATAGGACACCTCCCCCAGTTCGCGCAGTTCACGCAGGGAAATCGCCAACTCCACCGCACCATCGCAGGGTTCGGAAACCACCACCACGACGGCCGAACCATAAGTTTTGAGCAGCACCTCCCCCAACTGGCGCACCACCTGATGCACGTTCATCCCGGTGGGCAGGGAAAGGGCAGCTGTCAGACGCCGGGACTGGCCCGGGGTGGGGCTGAGCAGCACATCCACCTTCCCCAGGCTGGGGCGCAACAGCTCCCGGAGCTGATGGGAGTCCAGGGCGGCACTGTCATGGAAGAGTTCGCAGCCGATCAGCACCCTGCCCCGAGCGCGGAAACCGGAGACCTCCAACACCTCCTCCGCATCCTCCACCGTATTGAAGCGGGTGCCCACCAGGCGTTGCACCGCATTGCGTTCAATCAGCTCCACCCAGGAATTCGGGTTCCTGGAACTCAGGCGCTGCACCGCCAGGGTCATGGCGGTGTGCCGCAGAATGTGGTGGGCGATCCGCTCATTGTCCACCCCACCCCGGTAAAACAACCTGCCCAGGGAAGTGCCGCGAGCCCGGATGTCAATGAAGGTCCAGGGCACCTGTGCCACGAGGTCCACCACCTGCCGCGGGTTTACCGGGGCCTGCCCTTCCCTCGCCCAGGTCGCGGACTTCTCCCGCCACCCGGCCAGCAGCTTCGAGGGCAGGTGATGGCCCTCGGCATAACAGACCACCGCATGGGAGGGGTCTTCCAGCACCACCGGGGCCTGCAGCAGGCGGCCCGCCTGGGTGATGATCTGCTCGGTGGGTGCCCCGTTGTAGAGCAGGGCCGACATGGTCTCCACCACCGAGTTCATCATGGTGATCTCCTCGACCTGGCGTTCCAGGATCTTCAGGTGCACCGCCTCGGTCACCGCCACGAAACGTAGCTCGCGGTGCGCCACCAGCAGGGGCAGCTCATGTTTCCGGCACTGTGCCACCACCTCTTCCGGAATCTCCGTCCAGGTCAGGCCCAGTTCCACCAGCAGCGCCGCCGCCCCCGCCGCCGCGAAGGAAGCCACCTGTTCCGCCCGTTCCGCAGGGGTCGCACCCCAGCCGGAACCGGTGCTCAGCAGAAGTTCCCCGCCGCGCAGCAGCTGGCCCACGCGGCGCGAATCTGCGACATGGGCCCAGCGGATGCTGCGACCCAGCTGATGGTGGCCCACGAGCAGTTCTGCCCCGGCGTCGAGAAGCTCGGGCAGGGCGAGGACATCCCCGAGTTTGAGCACAGCCTGGATTCCGGGATCAGGATGTGGACCGGCCGGGGTGTTCAGCGGCATGGTGGGGCTCCTTCTTGGAGAGCGGTGGGTTGACAGTGTGTCCACTTCGGGCCGGGATGTGTCGCACCATGCCCCTATCCCCGAGGAAGTTTAGCTGTAACCATGGTCACAAGCGAAGGTTTTCGCAGTTCACTCCCCTGCTTCTGGCAGGGACCGTCCAGAACCCTTCAGCAGCACCTTGCCCAACACATTGTCAGCTGAACTGGCCACCAGCGCCGAGCAGCTCTTCCCGAGAGGAACCCCCATGTCTGATCACACCCCGCACACCCAGGTGGCCACCGCAGAGCGCACCGGGAACCGGGCCACCCCTAACCTCATCCCGCACATCATCAAGGGCGCCAAGATCACCTCCGCGGAGCGCACCGGGGAGGTGTTCAACCCCGCCACCGGCCAGGTCACCGGGAGTCTCCCCTTCGCCGATGCGGCCACCGTGGCCAAGGCCATCGATGCTGCCGAGGCTGCGTTGCCGGGGTGGCGTGCGATGGGTATGGCCAAGCGGGCCGGCATCATGTTCCGGCTGCAGCAGATCATCGCTGAGCGTAAGGATGAGCTGGCGGCCCTGATCACCGCCGAGCATGGCAAGGTGCTCTCCGATGCCGCCGGTGAGATCACCCGCGGGCTGGAGAATGTGGAGTTCTGTGCCGGCGTGGTGCAGCACATGAAGGGCGAGTTCCTGGAGCAGGCCGCCGGTGGCATCGACGTCAAGCAGATCCGCCAACCTGTTGGTGTGGTCGCCTGCATCACCCCCTTCAATTTCCCGGCGATGGTGCCGCTGTGGATGATCACCACCGCGATCGTCGCCGGCAACACCGTCATCCTGAAGCCCAGCGAGAAGGATCCCTCGGCCGTCAACTGGATCGTGGAGGCCTTCCACGAAGCGGGCCTGCCGGAGGGGGTGCTCAACCTGGTGCACGGCGACAAGGAGACGGTGGACGCCATCCTGGAGGAGCCGCGCATCAAGGCCGTCTCCTTCGTGGGTTCCACCCCGATCGCCAGGTCCATCTACACCCGTTCCGCGGCGGCTGGTAAGCGCGTCCAGGCCCTGGGTGGGGCGAAGAACCACATGGTGGTCATGCCGGACTCCGACCTGGATGTCGCCGCTGATGCCGCCATCTCCGCCGGTTTCGGTTCCGCTGGCGAGCGTTGCATGGCGATCTCCGTGATCGTCGCGGTCGGGGAGATCGCCGATGAACTGGTGGCCAAGATCAAGGAGCGCATGATCAGCCTGAAGGTCGGCCACGGCACCGATGCTGCCTCCGAGATGGGCCCCCTGATCACCGAGGCCGCCCGCGACCGGGTGAGCAAGTTCGTCGCTGAGGCAGAGCAGAATGGTGCCACCGTGGTGGTGGATGGCCGCGAGCATGGGGTCCCGGCGGAGGGTTTCTTCACCGGCCCCAGCCTGATCGACCACGTCACACCCGGCATGCCGGTCTATGAGGAGGAGATCTTCGGCCCCGTCCTGGCGGTCGCCCGGGTGGGCAGCTTCGCCGAGGCGGTCCAGCTGATCAATGACAATGCCTTCGGTAACGGCACCGCCATCTTCACCAGGGATGGGCGCACCGCCCGGGAGTTCGAGTTCCAGATCGAGGTCGGCATGGTCGGCATCAATGTCGCCATCCCGGTCCCGATCGGCGCCTTCTCCTTCGGTGGCTGGAAGGACTCCCTCTTCGGTGACACCCACATGTACGGACCCGAGTCCTTCAACTTCTACACCCGCCGCAAGGTGGTCACCTCCCGCTGGATGCTACCGAGTGAGTCCCAGATCGAGCTCGGCTTCCCCACCAACTAGACCACCAACTAGACCACCGAAGAAGCTGAAGGAAGAACCCATCATGTCGAATTTCACCGCCGCCGACGGCCGCCACATCTACGAGACGGACCGCTCGCATGTCTTCCACTCCTGGTCCGCCCAGGACAAGGTCACCCCGCTGCCGGTCTCCCACGGTGAGGGCGCCACCTTCTATGACTACGACGGCAATGCCTACCTGGATTTCTCCTCCCAGCTGGTCAACCTCAACCTGGGGCACCAGCATCCCCGCCTGGTGAAGTCCATCCAGGATCAGGCAGCGAAGCTGGCCACCATCCAACCGGCCTTCGCCAATGACGCCCGCTCCGAGCTGGCCCGCCTGCTCACCGAGGCGGCCCCCGGCAACCTGAGCCATGTCTTCTTCACCAATGGTGGCGCCGACGCCAATGAACATGCGGTGCGCATGGCACGGCTGCACACCGGGCGGAAGAAGATCATGTCCGCCTACCGCTCCTACCACGGCGCCACCGCCACCGCGATCAGCCTGACCGGTGATCCGCGCCGCTGGCCCAATGATCCGGGCGATGCTTCAGTGCTCCACTTCTTCGGTCCCTACGCCTACCGTTCCCCCTTCTGGTCCGAGACCCCGGAGCAGGAGAGTGAGCGTGCCCTGGCCCACCTGGAGAACCAGATCATCCTCGAGGGTGCCGGCACCATCTCCGCCATCATCATCGAGACCGTGGTGGGCACCAATGGCATCCTGGTGCCGCCCCCCGGTTATCTGCCGGGGGTTCGTGCCCTGTGCGATAAGTACGGCATCCTCTACATCGCCGATGAGGTGATGGCCGGTTTCGGCCGCACCGGCACCATGTTCGCCATCGAGAACTTCGGGGTGGAACCGGACCTGATCACCTTCGCCAAGGGCGTGAACTCAGGTTATGTCCCGCTCGGCGGCATCATCATCAGTCCGGAGATCGTCGACACCTTCCGCGAGAAGGCCTACCCGGGTGGTCTGACCTACTCCGGCCATCCCCTGGCCTGCGCGGTGGGGGTGGAGACCTTCGCGGTCTTCGCGGAGGAGAAGATCCTGGAGCGCACCCAGGACCTGGGGCAGCGCGTGGTCCGCCCCCGCCTGGAGGCCATGAAGGAGAAGCACGACTGTGTCGGGGAGGTCCGCGGTCTGGGACTGTTCTGGGGGATTGAGCTGGTCCGGGACGAGGAGACCCGCGAACCGCTGGTGCCCTTCAACCCCTCCCCGGAGGAGAACCAGCCGATGCTGGAGTTCGCCGCTGCCTGCCGCCGGTCCGGCCTCTGGCCCTTCACCCACTTCAACCGGGTGCATGTGGCACCGCCACTGATCATCAGCGAGGAGGATCTCAACCGCGGCCTAGACATCATCGACGCGGCACTGGATGAGCTCGACGCCTACGCCACCCCGACGCTTCAGGCGGCAAGCATCAGCTCCTGAGCACACCTGCGGCAATGATCTCCCCGGTCATTGCCGCTTCTCGACGCCCTCATCACCCCGGGGTCGCAGGAGCGGCTGAACTTTCCCCCTCCGAAACAACTGTTTCCCATGCTCAGAGGCCTGAAATGCACCAGCTGAGAGCAACCTTTGCCGGATACCCCCATATATGGCAGGCTGTAGAGGTTTTCTCTTAAATCAGTTGCGGGTTGTCCGTCTGAACATGATCCTGTGAAAGGTTCGCTCCACCCCATGGAACCCCAAATAAATAACTCGACCTCCCCGGCACCGCAGAAGTTGCCACGGGAGGTCGTCATTGTGCTGGCGGTCCTGGTCATCTCCGCGATGATCATGATCCTCAATGAGACCATCCTTTCGGTGGCCCTCCCCTCCATCATGGAGGACTTCCAGGTGCCGGAAACCACCGCCCAGTGGCTGACCACCGGTTTCATGCTCACCATGGCGGTGGTCATCCCCACCACCGGTTTCCTGCTGGACCGTTTCACCACCAAGACGATCTTCGTCACCGCCCTGCTCTTCTTCACCGTGGGCACCTTCATCGCGGCCCTGGCCCCCACCTTCGCCATCCTGTTGGGGGCCCGCATCATCCAGGCGGTGGGTACCGCCCTGGTGATGCCCCTGCTGATGACGGTCACCCTCACGGTGGTCCCCCCGGAGCGTCGGGGCGCGATGATGGGCATCATCTCCATCGTCATTTCGGTGGCCCCGGCGCTCGGCCCCACCGTCTCCGGTTTCATCCTCAACTCCCTGAGCTGGCACTGGCTCTTCTGGATGATGCTGCCGATCGTGCTGGTCGCCCTGGTGGTGGGCACCATCCTGATCAAGAACATCGGGGAAACCAGAAAGTCCCCGCTGGATGTGCTTTCGGTGCTGCTGTCCGCCCTCGCCTTCGGTGGTCTGGTCTACGGACTCAGTTCCATCGGCGCCATCCTCAACGGGGAAGGTGGCATGGCGATCATGATCCTCATCATCGGTGTCATCTCCCTGGTGGTCTTCGGTTGGCGTCAGATCCAGCTGGGCAAACAGGGCCGCGCACTGATGGACCTGCGCCCCTTCCAGATCCGGAACTTCACCTTCTCCCTGCTCGCCATCCTGCTGGCCTTCGGCGCCATGCTGGGTACCGTCATGGTGCTGCCGATCTACCTACAGAACTCCCTGGGAGCCACCGCCCTGGTCACCGGCCTGGTGGTCATGCCGGGTGGTCTGATGCAGGGTCTGATCGCGCCTTTCATCGGGCGTTTCTATGACAAGGTGGGCCCCCGCCCCCTGCTGATCCCCGGCGCCGTCATCCTCGCCGCAGCAGCCTGGTCACTGACCCTGCTGGGTAGTTCCACCCCGATCTGGCTGGTGGTTGTCCTCCATGTGGGCTTCTCCCTCGGCATGTGCCTGATGATGACTCCCCTGATGACCACCGCCCTGGGTTCCCTGCCCAAGCAGCTCTACGGTCATGGTTCCGCCATCCTCAACACCCTCCAGCAGCTGGCGGGTGCCGCCGGTACCGCCATCATGATCGCGGCCCTGTCCTTCGGCACCCTGCTGGCCAGCGACTCGGGTCTCTCCCAGACCGCGGCCGTGGCCTCCGGTGCGCGGGTGGCCTTCATCGCCGGTGCCATCATCGCGGTGCTGGCCCTGGTTGCCTCCCTCTTCGTCACCCGGGTCCGGGAGGAACCGAGCTCCGCACCCGCCCCTTAATGCAAGGTGCGGGGAGCTCCCTCCACATGGGCACGGAGGGTCTCCCGAATCTCCGCCCGATCCCCACGGCGGATGCACTCCACCAATAACTCATGGTGAGTGCAGAGGAGCGCATCATCATGACGGTGGTGTTGGGTGGCTGCGAGAACAAGAGTCATCTCCGCTTCCATCACCGGCCAGAACTTCATCATGAAGGAGTTGCCGGAGGTCTCCCAGACCCCACGGTGGAAAGCCATGTGCGCCTCATGACGCCCCAGGGAGTCGGGGTCACGCATCTGCTCGAGGTAGGTGGCCAGGGTTGCGTCAAGCACCGCCATCCGCTTCCCCGTCGCGTCAGCCAGGATGGCATCGATGGCGGCCATGTCATTGACCAGGCGCACCGCAGCCAGCTCCCGCACCCGCTCCGCACTGACCTCACTGACGCGGTAACCCCGGTAGGCCTCCTGCACCAGGTAGCCATGTCGGGCGAGCTGGTTCAATGCCTCCCGCACCGTCGGGCGACTCGTGCCGAGCCGCCGGGTCACATCCGCCTCGATGATCCGCTCCCCCAGGGAAATTTCCCCCAGCACGATCCGACGTTTCAGATCATCAATGATGCTCTGCCGCCGCTGTGTGTTAGCGGACGCCACCACCTGGGTACCGCCGGCTGGTTCCTTGCCTGCCATACGAAGGTTCCTTCTTCCCTGCTTTCGGAATGCCTGCCCATTCTCCCACAATGCAGCCCCGGAAAAGCCCGATTCTCCTGCTCTTTTGGCCCCCTATCGCTGTCGAGGGAATAGCCATAGAATTTTGTTATGGCGATCATCTACAACACCGCGACCACGCTCAACGGTTTCCTCGCCGATGAGCACAACTCCCTGCAATGGCTTTTCGACGTCCCCGGCAGTGAGGAAGCCGAGCAAGAGATGGACACCTTCCTCGCCGGGGTTTCCGCCCTGGTGATGGGATCCACCACCTATGAGTGGATCCGCCAGGAAATGGACCTGCTCAACCACCCCGAAAAATGGCGTGACACCTACGGCGACCGACCCACCTGGGTGTTCTCCTCCCGGGAACGTGAAATCCCCGAAGGCCTGAACATCCAGGTGATCAACAGTCCCGTGGTCGACGCCCTGGACCAGCTCCGCGCCTCAGCCGCCGAATACAACCCGGAGGGTGATATCTGGATCATGGGCGGCGGCGAACTGGCCGGCCAGTTCCTCGACGCCGGGGCCCTGGACCGCATCACCTTCACCATGGCCCCGGTATTCCTGCCCTCCGGGGCTCCCCTGCTACCCCGCCGTGTGGAAAGCCTGCGCCTGAATCTGGCCGAAATGAAACAGTCCGGGCGCTTCATGGAATTCACCTTCGACATCAACCAACCCCCTGAAGGGTGATTTCCTTAACGAACACAACAACCTGAATGCTATGGTCGCGACAGTGACACGGGGTGCCTTCCCGAGGATGGCTGAGAACACACCCGTTGAACCTGATCCAGTTAGCACTGGCGAAGGGACTGTCCGCGCTGCCGCATATCCATACCCTCCCCTGGATCTGTGTGCCTTCTCGGTGGACTCCCCCCTCGCCACCAGCAGAAAGGCAGCACAATGAGCAACGCTCTCCACACCCCCATCTCCGAGCAGGTCGTCCTGGTGACCGGTGGCGCCCGCGGCCTGGGTCGCCGCATCAGCGAGGCATTCCTCAAGGAGGGTGCCCGTGTCATCATCAACTATCACGGTAGTAAGACAGCCGCCGAGGAGCTCGCCGCCGCACACCCCGGCCGTGCCCTCGCCCGCCAGGCTGATGTCAGGGACCGTGCGGCCGTTGATGCCCTGATCGCCCAGGCCTCCCAGGAGTTCGGCGCCCCACTGACCACCGTGGTCAACAACGCCCTGGTGGACTTCTCCTTCGACGGTGACGCCCGCCCCAAGGCCGAGGACATCAGCTTCCGGTGCTTCTCCGAACAATTCGAGGGGGCGGTTGGCGGTGCCCTCAACACGGTGCAGGCCGCCCTGGATGATTTCGGGAAAGCCGGTTTCGGCCGCGTCATCAACATCGGCACCAATCTCTTCCAGAACCCGGTGGTCCCCTACCACGACTACAACGCCGCCAAGGCCGCCCTGCTTTCCCTCACCCGCTCCCTGGCCAAGGACCTGGGTCCGCGCAAGGTCACCGTCAACATGGTCAGCGGTGGCCTGCTCCGCACCACCGACGCCAGCGCCGCCACCCCGGAACCCGTCTTCGACGCCATCGCCGCCGGAACCCCGCTCGGCTCGGCCACCACCCCCGAAGAGCTTGCCGACGCCGTGCTCTTCTTCGCTTCCCCCTGGTCCCGTGCCATCACCGGCCAGAACCTGATCGTCGACGGCGGACTGGTCATGAACTGATGGGCACCCCGGAAAAGAAACAGATCCACCTCAACCTCTTCGCCTTCGCCACCGGACATCACACCGCCGCCTGGCGGGCCCCTGACTCGGTCATCGAAAAACTCGGTGACATCTCCTATTGGGAGGAACTCGCCCAGACCGCGGAACGTGGCCTGCTGGACGCGGTATTCCTCGCCGATGGCCAATCCGCCGGGCTCGGGGGCATAGCCAACGGGCCGGGCTGGTTCCTCGAACCCATCACCACCCTGACCGCCATGGCCCGGGCCACCACAAAGATCGGGCTGGTCAGCACCATCTCCAGCACCTTCTGGCAACCCTTCCACGCCGCCCGCCTCCTGGGCAGCCTGGACCACATCTCCGGCGGACGGGCCGGCATCAACGTGGTCACCTCCATGACCGATGAGGAAGCCCGCAACCACGGGATGGAGCACCTCCCGGCACACCCGGAACGCTACGCCCGAGCCGCGGAATTCATCGAGGTCATCCAGAAACTCTGGGACTCCTGGCCGCGAGATGCGATCCACGCGGATCGTGCCGGGATCTACACAGACCCCGCCCAGCTGCAGGCCATCGACCACGAGGGGGAGTTCTTCGGGGTGGCTGGCCCATTGAATCTGCCGCAGTCACCCCAGGGCCGACCGGTGCTCTTCCAGGCCGGGGCCTCGGAACCCGGAAGGGATCTGGCAGCCCGGCATGCAGAGGGCATCTACGCCGTGGCCTGGGACCTGACGATGGCCCGGGAGTACCGTGCGGATATCCACCGCAGGGCCGCTGCGCTGGGACGGGACCCGGATCGGATCACGGTGATGCCCGGCCTGGTCACCTATGTCGCGGAGACTGAAGCAGCCGCCAGGCAGAAGCAGCGAGAGCTCAATGAGCTGCTCCCCGTGGGGGATTCCCTGCATCAACTGGCCTTCTTCATCGGTCAGGACACCTCCGGGTGGGAACTGGATGAGGCGGTGCCGGAACTTCCCCTGCTTGAGGAGTTCAGGGGCCCGAAGGGGCGTTATGCCACGGTGCTGCGCATCATCGAAACCACCCGCCCCACGGTCCGGGAGCTGCTGGGATACCTTGCTGCCGGTGGTGGGCACGCCACTTTCATCGGCACCCCGGAGCAGGTGGCTGATGAGATCGAGCGTTGGGTGGATGGCGGCGGGGCCGATGGATTCAACCTGATGCCACCTGCCCTGCCCAGCGGGATCGAGGACTTCGTGGACCTGGTGGTCCCGGTGCTGCAGGAACGCCGACGTTTCCGCACCTCCTATGAGGGCGACACACTCAGGTCCCACCTCGGGGCTTTAACCCAGAAGTCTGCGCCACCCCACCCGCAGCACCGAATGCGGTAACGCCAGACACTCCCGCAGGAACATCGCCAACCTGGCGCTTCCGGGGGTCGGGGCGGACACCACCTCCACCGGGATGCCCAGGTGCCAGGCCCACAGCCGGGTGCGCAGCAGATGGAAGTCACTGGTCACCACCGTCCAGCAGGTGGTGTCCGGCAACAGCGCGTGGGCGTTCTCCAGGTTCTCATTGGTGCTGGTGGCGGCATTCTCCAGTCGGAGGATGCCAGAGTCGGTGCCGTGTTCGATCAACCAGTCCGCCATGACCTGTGCTTCCCCGCGGCCGCTGAGGACGCCGACCCCCGCAGCGTCGATAAGCGGTTGTGCGCGGCGCAGCCGCTCCCGCAGGATGGCGGAGGGGCGATCCCCGTCAACCAGGGCTCCCAGCACCAGAACCGGGTTCACTACTGGCCGAGCAGACGCTGACGCAGCGCCTCATCCTTCTGCTCCACCTCGGCAGCCATGTTGGCCTGGTAATCGATCATGCGCTGCTGCAGCTCCGGCAGGCCGGCGGAGAGGATACGAACCGCCAGCAGACCGGCGTTCTTGGCACCACCGATGGAGACGGTGGCCACCGGGACGCCACCCGGCATCTGCACGATCGAGAGCAGGGAGTCCAGGCCGTCGAGGTCCTTCAGGGCGCGGGGAATACCGATCACCGGCAGCGGGGTGGCGGCGGCAACCATGCCAGGAAGGTGCGCGGCACCCCCGGCGCAGGCGATGATGGCCTTCAGCCCGCGTTCATGGGCGGACTTGGCGTAGTTGAGCATCCGCTCCGGGGTGCGGTGTGCGGAGAGCACCCCGACCTCGAAGGGGACGCGGAATTCGGTGAGTACCTCGGCGGCCGGGGCGACGGTGTCCCAGTCTGAATCCGAACCCATGATCAGTCCGACGAGCGGTTCCATATTCTCTCCTTGAGGTCCTGCGCAACCTTGAAGGCCGGCGCGTGTTCAATCCCCGCTTATTGTGCCAGAGTCCCGACGGTAATCATTCGGGGTGATCCCCAGGACCTCCCGGAAATCAGCGGCCAGGTGGGAATGATCGGCATAACCCAACTCCGCCGCCACCGCTGTGATGCTGTGCCCAGGGTCCTCCCGCAGTCGCTGCGCCGCCTCCTGCAGCCGATAACGCCGGATGATCGCCAAGGGCGGCAACCCCACATAACGTCTGGCCAGGCGCTGCACGCTGCGGACGGAAAGAAACATCCGTTCCGCCAGCTGCTCCACACGGTGAATTTCCCGCTCCTTGGCGATCAGCTCCTCCATGCGATTGGCCAGCAAGCCATTTTCATCCGCTTCCGGGAGGTGCTCCAGGCACCAGGCGGTGAATCCGGGCACGGGGTCTGCGGGTTTGACCGCAGTCAGCAGATCCGGAACCCACAGACGCTGTGCGAGGTCCCGGATCTCCCTCGGTGCGGGATGCAACCCGGCCAACCCGGCGGGGCGCAACAGTGCGCCCACCGCCCAGCCCTGCCCCATCAGCAGGCGGTGACTGGCCCGGGAGGTGGGGCCGTTGAGGGTGATCAGGGGCGTTTCCACCACCAGGTTAGAGGCGGGGAAAGGCAATAATTTCTGTCTCACCTGCTGACCTTCGGGCAGGTTCCAGCGGGGCCACCAGAACCAGCGGACCCGGTCCACCAGCTCCGCCGGTGCTGCTTCGCGTTGGAAGGTGGGTAGTTCTTCGGGGTAGAGGATTCCGCGGGGATCACCGGTTGAGTTCATCTCTCCCCTTTGACCAAGGCTGTCGCGAATCTCCAATGCCTGCAATTATCCCGACGATAGCGTGAAGTCATGAGTACTTCCAGACCCGAAATCACCGGAAAATACACCAACAACGGCACACCCCGCGGTTACACCAGCTTGACCCCCTTCCTTGCGGTGCGGGGTGCCCGGGAGGCCATCAGTTTCTACCGGGATGTCTTCGAGGCCCGGCTGGTCTCCCTGATCGAAATGGGAGGTCAGGTCAGCCACGCCGAACTCGACTTCGGTGACGGCCGCCTCCAGCTGGGTGAGGCCGACCCCCAATTCGGACTGACCCCACAACCGGAAGAGGACGCCACCTCCTTCTCCCTGACCCACTACTGCCAGGATGCGGATGCCCTGCTGGCCAAGGCCGAAGCCGCCGGCGCCACGGTGCGTGAACCCTTGAGCAATTTCATCAGCGGGGACCGCTTCGCCTCCATCCGGGATCCCTTCGGAGTGCGCTGGTCACTGATGACCCGCATCGAGGACCTCTCCGATGAGGAAAGCTCCAAACGGGTCGGCGAATGGGCGGCGCACTATGGAGGTTAGATCCTGAGCTCGGTGCCCAGCACCACCGTCCGGGCCGGGGGCAACCGGAAAGTTTCGGTGCGGGTGGCCTGATTGCGGTCCATGGAGAGAAAGAGCCCCTGCCGCCATCCCCGCAGGCTGTGTGGCCTGGCGGGACGCAGCGTCAATGCAGAGAGGAAATACGTGGCCTGATCCAGGTCCACGTCCAACTCTTCGCTCTGTTTCAACGCCAGCCTCAGATTTCCGGGGATGTCCTGCTCATCGGCATAACCCAGCTGAATCTCCACATAGACGATCCCATCGCTGGCTGAGCCCAGCAGATCCACCGACACCCGCTGGGTCTCCGGGATGCTCGGCAGGTTGCGCTGCACCAGCCGGACAATGATCACGTGGCTGTGCAGCATCCCCAGGTCCGCCACACACTTGAGCAGTGCCAGTGGGACGGTGTCCGGATTATGGTGCGGGAAAACCGCCACCCCGGGCACACGGTGTGGGCCCAGGTCATCCAGGGAAGCCAGGAAATGATCCAGCCCGCCCTCCAGCAGGCGGCGCCGGGTGCGCACCTGCGTGCTCCCCCACTGCCAGACCAGCATAAACAGAATCAGGATGGCGGCGATCAGCAGCGGTATCCAACCACCCGCCAGGATCTTGGTGGTGTTGGCGGCTAAAAGGAAAACCTCCGGAACCCCGATGAAGAGGAAGAAGAGGGAGCTCCGCCACCAGTCCCAGTTCCAGGTGAAGTGCGCGTAGATCAGGAAGATGATGCTGACCAGCACCAGGGTTCCGGTCACCGCCAGACCATAGGCATTGGCCAGGTATTCCGAGGAGGGGAAGAGGAAGACCAGTGCCATCACCGCGAAGAAAAGGAGGAGGTTGATCAACGGCAGGTAGATTTGTCCCGCCTCGCTTCGGGAGGTGTGGCGGATCAACATCCGGGGCAGCAGATTCAGGTGGATCGCCTGACGAGTCAGGGAGAAGGCCCCCGAGATCACCGCCTGGGAGGCGATCACGGTGGCCATGGTCGCCAGGATGAGCAGCGGGATCTGCAGGGCTGGGGGTGCCAGGTGGAACATGGGGTTGCCCACGGTGTCAGGGTGACTGATCACCAGCGCACCCTGCCCCAGATAGATGATCACCAGGGCAGGCATCACCACCACAAACCAGGCCAACCGCACCGGCCGGGCACCGAAGTGGCCCATGTCGGCGTAGAGCGCCTCTGCCCCGGTGACCGTCAGCACCACCGCACCCAGCAGGACAAAGGCCTGGAAGGGCTGGTTGAGGATCAGTGCCACCGCCCAATGCGGGGAGAGACTGAACAGGATCTCGGGGTGCGCGATGATCTGAGGGACACCCAACGCCACCAGCACCAGGAACCAAAGCAACATGATGGGGCCGAAGGCCAGGCCCATATGCCCGGTTCCCATCGGCTGGAGTGCGAAGATCAGGGCCAGGACCACCGCTGAGATCGGTACCACCCAGGTGGAAAGATTCGGGGAAACCACACTCAGCCCCTCCACCGCGCTGAGCACCGAGATCGCCGGGGTGATCACCGCATCACCGTAGAAGAGCGCTGCCCCGCACATCCCCAGGAGGCCCACCACCGCACCGAGGCGGCGGTGGTTGTGGAACCGGTCGCGCAGCAGTGCCAGCAACGCGAGGATGCCACCCTGACCCTGGTTGTCGGCACGGGTCACCAGGATCACATATTTGCAGGTGACGATGAGCGTGATGGTCCACAACACCATGGAGATGATGCCGTAGACATTGTCCGGGGTGGGTGACACCGCATTGTGTTTCATGCTGAAGGCGGTGTGCAGGGCATAGAGGGGGCTGGTTCCGATGTCCCCGAAGACCACACCGAGCGCACCGAGCGCGAGCACCGTGGTCCCGGCGGACCGGGGCGTTTTCATGGGTTATAGTGTGCTCCTCCCAGAGCGCCTGCACCAGCCCCGAAAAATCCCTCAGATCAGGGCCACTGTGCGTTCACCAGGTAGTAGGCAGCCTCGCGGGCCTCCCGGCGGACCTGCTCCACATCGGAGCCGAGCATGTTGACATGCCCGATCTTGCGGCCCGGGCGGTGCTCCTTGCCGTAGAGGTGGATCTTGGCGTTGGGGTAGCGGCGCCACACCTCAGCCATGCGCTGGGCCATCGGCTCAGCCGGATCGACCTGGGCACCGAGGGTGTTGGCCATGACGGTATACTCCGCCTTGGTTTCAGTGGCACCCAGCGGGTAGTCCAGCACGGCACGCAGGTGCTGCTCGAACTGGTCGGTCACGCAACCATCCTGGGTCCAATGACCGGTGTTGTGGGGCCGCATGGCCAGTTCGTTGACGGAGATCTCACCGGACTCGTCCTCGAAGAGTTCCACGGCCAGCACACCGGTGACACCGAGCTTGGTGGCGATCATCTCAGCCATCTCCCGGGTCTGCTTCTCCAGGGCCGGATCCAGGCCGGGTGCCGGTGCGGTGGCCTCGGCGCAGACACCGTTCTCCTGCACCGACTCCACGACCGGCCAGGCGGCGGTCTGTCCGGAGGGGTTACGCGCCACCATGGCGGAAAGTTCACGGGCCAGGGCGACCTTGCGCTCCGCCATCAGCGGAGTGCCCTTCGCCAGCAGCTCAGTAACCAGTTCGGTGAGCTCCTCCCGGGTGTCGGGCATCCACACACCCTTGCCGTCATAACCACCCCGGCGGGCCTTGAGACAGACCTCACCGGACACCTCATCCCAAAAAGCCTCGGCATCAGCGAGGGTGTCGACGGCCGCGAAGGTGGGCACCGGGGCGCCGAGCTCAGCCAACTTCTGACGCATCACCAGCTTGTCCTGGGCGTGGACCAGGGCAGCCGGCTGGGGCTGGACGTTGATGCCCTCATCGATGAGAGCCTGAAGGTGCTCATTGGGCACATGCTCATGGTCGAAGGTGACGGCATCGGCACCTTCGACGGCAATGCGGAGGTCCGCGAGGTTGGTGTAGTCACCCAGCACCACATCAGCGGCAACCTGGGCGGCTGAGGCATCCTCAGCACCGGCCAGCAGCCGGACGGACTGTCCGAGCTCGATGGCTGCGGTCTGCATCATGCGGGCCAGCTGACCATCACCGATGACGGCGACGACGGGCATTCCAGGGGCGTGGGCGGCGAGGTTACCTTTGGCTTCAGTCACGGCCTCAACTATAACGGGCGGGTCCTATGGACTGGTTAATCACCGCTGCCGCCTTCTTCGCCTTGGGCACATCCTTGAAGTGGAGGGGCCGGTCGAAACCCCCCAGCGCGAGGGCAATGCGGTTACGCCTCCGGTCCACGTGGTGGATCTGACGCAGGGGGATGGAATCGGTTCTGGCTTTGAAGGTGCCGGCCCGGACCAGCACCCTGCGGTCGGTGACCATGAAGCGGCGTCGTCGGGAGCGTGCCAGGGGCAGGATAAAGCGCCAGGTGACCAGGAGCAGCCAGATCACCACCACGGCGTTGCGCAGGTCAGTGGGGATGGTGGTGGCCAGGTCGGGGCGGTCGAGGTAGCCGATGCCCATCCAGCACAGCCCGGTGATCAGGATCAACTCCAGGAAGGGGAAGGTCAGGCTGGTCAGGGGTGAGGTGAGATCGACGCGTACCTTTTCCCCTGCTTCCAACTGAATTCCCGACATGGCCCTAGATGCTACCTGGGGCCCTGCTGCAGACGAAGATGTGTGACATCCCCGGCGGAGAGTGCGTGGAGCTGGCCGTCTTCTGCGCCGCGGACCTGGAGGCGGCCGTCGTCAAGCACGTTGTCCACCTCGCCGAAGAGCTGTCCCCCACCGGGCAGCTCCACGCGCACCTGGCGGCCGATGCTGGCGCTGACCGCACGGTAATCATCCATCAGCTGCAGATCACCCGCCGCCCACTGGCGCAGGCGGCGGTGGATCGCCTCGAGGATCTTGACGGTCAGGGCGGTGCGGTCCGTGGGCAGTCCCTCCAGCAGCAGGGAGGTGGCGTGTGGGACGGGCAGATCCGCCTTGTCGAGGGTGACGTTCAGCCCGAAGCCGATGACGATGGCGGGACTGGGCTCGAAGCGGGCCTCGGCGAGGATGCCGCAGAGCTTCTTCCCCTCGATCTGGAGGTCATTGGGCCACTTGAGGGTGGCCTGGGGAATGACATCACACAGTGCCACGCCGACGGCCAGCGGTATGGTGCCCACCTGGTCCAGACTCTTGGGGCGGATCAGGATGGAACAGATGATCTGGGTGCCCGCCGGCGCGGTCCAGGCCCGCCCGAGCCGCCCCTTTCCGGCACTCTGATGGTTGGCCAACCGAACCGACCAGGTAGGTGCCTCCAGGTCCTCAATGAGGTCGGAGTTGGTCGATCCCGTGCTTTCCACAAAAGAAAGTTGGGCATACGGTCCATTGGTCACGAGGCTGCTATGCAAGGTCTTTATATCCACAAAACCCATGGTAGATGAAGTTTCCCCGCCCTATCGCCAGACACCTGCATTATGTTTCAAAACCAAAAAGTGATCGTAATCACCCGGGTTTCGTTATGGAAACTATCGGACTTTGGGTCTATGCTTCCAAAACATGACCCTTTCCTCACCTTTGACCGAAGTTGCGAACCTGCCGGAGGACAACAACTCCACCGCCGCCAAGATCGCCGATCTAAAGGCTCGCCGCGCCGAAGCCCAGCTCCCGATGGGCGAGAAGGCCGTCGAGAAGGTCCACGCCGCAAACCGCCTCACTGCCCGCGAACGACTCGACTACCTCCTCGACGAAGGCTCATTCGTTGAAACTGATCAGCTCGCCCGCCACCGCACCACCGATTTCGACATGGGCAAGAAGCGCCCCGTCACCGACGGCATCGTCACCGGTTGGGGAACCATCGACGGCCGTGAGGTCTGCATCTTCTCCCAGGACGGCACCGTCTTCGGTGGCGCCCTGGGTGAGGTCTACGGCGAAAAGATGATCAAGATCATGGAGCTTGCCGTCACCACCGGCCGCCCCCTGATCGGCCTCTACGAGGGTGCCGGCGCCCGCATCCAGGATGGTGCGGTCTCCCTCGACATGATCGCCCGCACCTTCTACCACAACATCAACGCCTCCGGCGTGGTGCCACAGATTTCCGTGATCATGGGTGCTTCCGCAGGTGGCAACGCCTACTCCCCCGCCCTGACCGACTTCGTGGTCATGGTGGACAAGACCTCCAAGATGTTCGTCACCGGCCCCGACGTGATCAAGACCGTCACCGGTGAGGAGATCACCCAGGAGGAGCTGGGTGGCGCTTCCACCCACATGGCCACCGCCGGCAACTCCCACTTCACCGCCGCCAATGACGAGGAGGCCCTGGACTGGGTCCAGGACCTGGTTTCCTTCCTCCCCTCCAACAACCGCCAGTTCGCCCCGGTGGAGGAGTTCACCGCGGATGAGGGTTCCGTCGAATCCAACATCACCGCTGATGACCTCAAGCTCGACGAGATCATCCCGGACTCCCCGACGGTGCCCTACGATGTCCGCGAGGTCATCGAGTGCCTGACCGACGATGGCGAGTACCTGGAGATCCAGGCTGAGCGCGCCGAGAACGTCGTCATCGCCTTCGGCCGCATCGAGGGCCAGTCCGTGGGATTCGTCGCCAACCAGCCGACCCAGTTCGCCGGCTGCCTCGACATCGACTCCGCTGAGAAGGCCGCCCGCTTCATCCGCACCTGCGATGCCTTCAACATCCCGATCGTCATGCTGGTCGACGTCCCGGGCTTCCTGCCCGGCGCGGGCCAGGAGTACGGCGGCATCCTGCGTCGTGGCGCGAAGCTGCTCTACGCCTATGGTGAGGCCACCGTCCCGAAGATCACCGTCACCATGCGCAAGGCTTATGGCGGCGCCTACTGCGTGATGGGTTCCAAGGGCCTGGGTGCCGATGTCAACCTGGCGTGGCCGACCGCCCAGATCGCCGTGATGGGCGCTTCCGGCGCTGTCGGTTTCATCTACCGCAAGGAGATCAAGGCTGCCGCTGACAAGGGTATCGACGTGGCTGAGCTGACCAAGTCCTTTGAGCGCGAGTACGAGGATCACATGCTCAACCCGTACATGGCGGCGGAGCGCGGTCTGATCGACGCCGTGATCCTGCCTTCTGAGACCCGCGGCCAGATTGCCCGTAATCTGCGTCTCTACCGTGACAAGAACGTCTCCCGCCCGGCCCGTAAGCACGGCAACATTCCGCTCTAGGTCGCCGGCACTTCCCAGCCTCGAAGGCTCATCGCCGTCCCCGCGATGGGCCTTCGTTCTTTATGCCTTATTCCTGCCCTTTCCCACTATCCGAGGATCACGCTTTAGACTTGAGCATCATGACTGCCGCTGAATCAGATCTCACCACCACCTCGGGCAAGCTTGCGGACCTGCGTAAGCGTCTGTCCGAAACCTTGGCCCCGGTAGGCGAGGCCGCCGTTGCGGCCACCCACGCCGCTGGCCGTGCCACCGCCCGGGAACGAATCACCCACCTCCTTGACGAGGGTTCCTTCGTCGAGGTCGATGCCCTCGCCCGACACCGTGCCACCGCTTTCGGTATGGAGGCCAACCGCCCGGTGACGGATGGCGTGGTCACCGGTTATGGCACCGTCGCGGGCCGGAAGGTGTGTGTCTTTTCCCAGGATGCCAGCATCTTCGAGGGTGCGATGGGTGAGGTCTACGGCGAGAAGCTGATCAAGATCCTGCAGCTGGCCACCAAGACGGGTGTCCCGCTGATCGGCGTCCATGAGGGTGCGGGGGCCCGGGTGAAGGAGGGTGTGGTGTCCCTGGCGATGTATGCCAAGGTGCTGGCACTGTCCACCCAGGCTTCCGGCATCATCCCTCAGATCGCCGTGGTCACCGGTGCCACCTCGGGGGCGCATGCCCTGATCCCGGCGCTGTCCGACATCCTGGTCACCGTTGAGGGTGACAGTGAGCTCTACCTGACGGCCCCGGGGATCGCCTCCACGGTGGCGGGGAGGGAGATCAGTGGTCAGGAGCTCGGTGGTGCGGGGGTGCAGCGTGACAACGGCACCTCCCATCACAGCGCCGAGTCTGATCTGGCGGCCCTGGACTGGGTGCGTTCCCTGTTGGCTCAGCTGCCGGCGAACCACCGTTCCGAGGCACCCCGGCTTGCCGTTGAGGCCCTGAGTGGTTCGGTCCGGGAGAACCTCACTGATTCGGACCGGGAGTTGGATTCCCTGATCCCGGATTCGGATGCGCAGACCTATGACGTCCATGAGGTGCTGACCCGGGTGGTGGATGATGGTGAGCTGCTGGAGCTGCAGGCCGCTCATGCCCCTAACATCATCACCGCCCTGGCCCGGGTGGAGGGACGTACCGTGGGTGTGGTGGCGAACCAGCCCACCGTGCTGGCGGGGTGCCTCGACATCAAGGCCGCCACCAAGGCTGCCCGTTTCATCCGCACCTGTGATGCCTTCAACATCCCGATTGTGGAGTTCGTGGATGCCCCGGGCTTCCTGCCGGGTACCGAGCAAGAGCATGGTGGGATTCTCGCGGCCGTCGCGAAGCTCTCCTATGCCACCGCCGAGGCCAGTGTCGGCAAGATCACCGTGATCACCCGTAAGGCCCTGGGCGGGGCTTATGTGGTCATGGGTGCCAAGGATCTGGGCACCGACCTGGTGTTCGCCTGGCCGACCGCCGAGATCGCCGTCACCGACGCCCCCAGCGCCGTGGAATCGATCTACGCGGACAAGCTCAGCCGCGCCGCCGAGAAGGGTGAGGATGTCGCGGCACTGGCCGCCGACTATGCCGCGGAGTACGAGGAGTCCCACATCAACCCCTACCTCGCCGCCGAGCGTGGTCTGGTGGATGCGGTGATCCCACCCTCGGAGACCCGCGGCAACATCATTGAGGGCCTGCGACTGCTGGACCGTAAGGTGTTGCAGCCGCTGGCCAAGAAGCACGGAAATATCCCGCTCTAAACCTTTTGAGAGAACCTGGAGTAACACACATGTCCGAGCAGAAGCCCCTCTTCAGCATCATCAAGGGCAACCCCGATCCCACCCAGATCGCCGCCCTGACCACCGTTCTGGCTGGCTTCGCGCAGCAGGCCGCCGAGCAGGCCAAGCTGGACGCCACCCCGAAGGTGCGCAGCCGCTGGGGCGAGCTGGACCGTCGTCTCCACGACAGCAACCTCTACAACCCCAACGCCTTCATCAACCTCACCTACCGTTAAACCGTGCGTATCGTCCTAGCCTCCCAGTCCCCCTCCCGGCTCAGCATCCTGCGTTCCGCGGGGGTGGAACCCCTCATCCATCCCGCCCATGTGGATGAGGATGCCCTGCTTGCCGACGCCCCGGCCGACCCGGCAGCCACCGTCGCTCTGCTGGCCACCGCCAAGGCGGAGGCCGTCGCCGCTGAATACCCTGGGGATGTGGTCATCGGTGCGGACTCCATGCTGCTGCTCAACGGCCGGCTGCAGGGCAAACCGCACACCGTGGACGCCACCATCGCCCGTTGGGGGGAGCAGGCCGGGCAGAGTGCCGAGCTGCTCACCGGGCACTGTGTGATCGGACCGGAGGGGCGCCGCGAGGTGGCCACCTCCACCACCGTGGTGCACTTCGCGGCGGCCTCCCCCGCCGATATCCGGGCCTACGCTGAATCCGGGGAGCCCCTGGAATGCGCCGGGGCCTTCACCCTGGAGGCGTTGGGTGGCTGGTTCATCGACCGCATCGAGGGGGATCCCTCCTCAGTGATCGGGCTTTCCCTGCCCCTGCTACGCGGGGCGCTCTATGATTTCGGCTATTCGGTGAGCCAGTTCTGGAACCGTTGAGTTCCTGAGCTGGTTTTTCGGGGCCCCATGCATGAGGTCACCCGAATTCCGCCCCCTGATGCGGTTACCTGGCCTGATTGCTAATTTCAGGGCATGTCCTCCCTCTTGAGCTCCCTCATCTTGTCCAACGCCCTCATTTCATCCCCGGTTCCAGGATCATCCGCTCCGGAGCCGCTCCCCGAACCAGAGGTGGCCGCGTGGAGCTGGGTATTGGATACCTCTGACTCCACCAGTTATCGTGTTCCGGGCCTGACGCTGACCGATGACGGCCATGCGGGTGGCCATGATGGGTGCAATAGCTTCAGATACATTTCCTTCCCCGGCTACGAAGGCCCGATGTGGACACCGGAAGGCAATCAGGTCGTCTTCCATGGCATGCGGTTAGCCACGATGATGGGTTGTCAAGGACACGATGACACACTTGCGAAGGCCGACACCTTCATCCTCGACGGGGATAACCTGCTCCTTTTCAGAGGTGAAGAGTTCTTGGGCACCATGGTTCCGGCCTGACCCCATTCGCCATGGGGTTGAGTTCATCCCATGCCCGCCATTCTTTTCCCGGTCACAGCTCCGGGCCACAGCTTTTTCAAGAAGACAGGACCTTTGAGCATGCCGCTGAGCAGCACCGCCATCATCAGCCTCGCCCTTTCCAGCGCCTTGAGTTCCGGCTCCTCCCTCGCCCCTGAGACGCCCTTCTATCCGGACCCCACCTGGGTTGCCCCGGTGCCCCTCTCCTCCACGTTCCTCCGCGACCAACCACGGCTCTCCCTGGCCGAGAACGGGGATCTCTACGGCACGGACGGTTGCAATGGTCTCAGCGGCCGGTGGCAGGAGAACGCCGAGGGATTCATCGACTTGAGTGACCGTACCCAGACCGCCATGTCCTGCATGCTGGGCACTGATCAGCGGGTGGAAAGAGCTGCAAGCGCCCTGATCGAGGGAGATAAGCTCCTGACCTTCGATGTCGAGGGCAACCTGCTGGGCACTTTGGTCGCGGTCCCCCAGGCTCGCTGAGGCTCCCCCCCCCCCCCGCTAAAGGGGGCTGGCCGGGGTGTGCGGGGCGTTGTTATAGCTCTCTCAAAACAAAAGCTTCCTGATAAGCGTGTTTGAGCGCTGATCCGCTTCACCAGGGTTGTTGACTTTCTAACCATGGCCGCAACCTTGACCACCGCCCTCACGGGTGAGGAAATCACCATCCTCAAAACCTATAAACGCTCCCGATTCAGCCTCGTCCAACACAAAGCCGAAGCACTCCTGCTTCTTGATGACGGCGTGACCCCGGACATCATCGCCCGGTTCGTCGAGCGGCAACCCTCCACCATTACCACCTGGATTCTGGAGTTCAACCGACTACGGATCGCCAGCCTTTTCACCGGCCACGCAGCCAATACCAACGCCTCAAAACTCACCCCGGCACAACGCGCAGAGATAGCCACGGCCCTATCCCAGCCGCCGTCCACTAGGGGCATCCCAGCCCAGTTCTGGACCGTGCCACAGGTAAAAGACTGGATAGCCAGCCAGTTTGATGTCGTCTACGACTCTGATACCACCTACCACCTGCTGCTTCGGCATGCGGGCCTGAGCTTTAAATACCCACAGGTCTTTGATAAACGCCGCGGCAGTGACGCAGACATTGATGCCCGGATGGCCCAGATCCGTGACGAGATCGCAGATGCACTTAAAGATCCAGGCCAGGTGGTTTTTGCTGCTGATGAAGTCCGTGTTGAGCATGAAGCAGAAGTACGTAAAGCCTGGATACACAAGGGTCATCCCACAACGTTAAGTGTGGATCGCATCCGTCAGGCACAGTCCTACATCGGGTTCCTGTCACAGACCACCGGCGAGATGGATTTACTGCGGTTGACGTGGCAGAACACCGAGACCATCACCCGGGCACTGACCACCTTGGTGGACAGGCATCCGGGCAAGAAGATCACCGTGGTGTGGGATAACGCGAGGTGGCACAGGTCAAAGAAGCTCCGCGAGCACCTGGATGAAGGCAATGTATTGGCCAACGTGCACCTGGTGTGGTTGCCACCCTATGCACCGGATCATAATCCGATTGAGAAGGTGTGGAACGAGGCGAAAGCAGCGATCAGCAACCGCCAGCGATTGCACTTTGAGGACACCGTGGTTGGGTTTGAGACGTTTATTGCGTCATCAACTTTTTCCTACCGGATCTGACCTGGTGGGTGAAGCTTTTGATTTGAGAGAGCTATAGCTTCAGCTCATGGTCTTTTCTGACACCATCGCCCACGTCTTCGCCATGCTCGCGGTGATCGCCATTTCTCTCACCCCCACAACCCCACCCACCATCCCGGAGCAGGGCCCTCTCTACGTGGCTGAACCCCCGGCTACAGCGCCCCCAGCGCACCCCTGGGAGGCCTTCCCGGAACTGTTGGCCGGTTATCCCCCACCACCTGCCGAAGACCACCTCCCCTGGATCCACCTGCACCCTGACCAGCGGAACTTCACCGCCTTCGACGGCTGCAACAGCGGCAGCGGAACCTGGACCCGGGATGGTGAAGAGCTCCGCTTCCAGATGGGGGCTTTCACCCTGATGTCCTGCGAAGGGGTGGACACCTGGCTGCAGCATGCCCACAGCGGTGTTCTCGACGGCGAAACCCTGCATCTCTTCGATCAGGCAGGGCAGCCCCTGGGGGTTCTCATCCGCCGTTACTGAGCTGGCACAGGGGCCGGGAAGAACTCCTTGATCTCCTCCCAGAGGAAGGGCGCCAGGGTCAGGGCGTAGGCGTTCGACATGTGGTTGGCATCCCGGTAGACGTGGATATTTCCGATCACGGCCGGGCAATTCTGATCGGGGCAGAACCAGTCCGAGGTGTCCACGGCCTTCATTTCGGGTTGGGGGTCAAGGTAGGGGGCGGCGGGATCCTCCGCGAGGTAGACATCCCCGCGCGGCACCCCGCAGCCGAGGACATCACCGGTCTCGTAGACACAGAGCGGGATATTTCGCTCAGTGCCATCCTCGAAGATGGACCAGGGGTTGTCCCGCAGACCGATGAAGGGGATCTGCTCATCCGCCAGGAACTCCCAGAAGGTGGTGTAGCTGGTGGGTACCTCCTCCAGGACGCTGGCCTGTTCCACGAAGGGACGGGTGGAGGTGGAGACCACCACATCGGGGCGATCCTCAGCGATACGCGCCAGGACGTTCTGGTTGAACTCCTCACACTCCGGGAGGAAGAGCCCGTCCAGGTCCGCGGCGAAGTTGGGGCAGGATTGGCGCACCAGCGGCACAACCTCAAAATCATGCTCCTGGCCCAGCTGATTCAGGGGGGTTATCCACTGCTCTGCATGGGAGCCACCGGTCAGATAAACGACGGTGTCTGAGCCGATATTGCCGAAGCGGCAGGCCTCCGGATCGCGTTCCTGCTCCCGGTCGGCGGGCAGGATATCGGGGGAATCCTCGAAGGTGGACATGCAGCCCTGCAGCCAGGAGGGTGGCAGCAGCTGGCCCAGCACCGTGGGGTCCGGTTTGAATTTCGCCTCCGGCACCGGGGCACCGGCCAGGGCTGCGGCCCCCGGGTAAATACGGGGGTCGAGGAACTCCCCGTCGACGGCATTGACACGCAGCTGCAGTGCCGGTTGGAGGCTGAGCAGCGCCGCCATGGCGACCGCCACCACCACACCGCCCAGGGCACGCGCCCTCGCCGGCCCGGTGGCATGCAGCTGCTGCCAGGCGACCTGTGCCCGCTTCTCCTCCCGCGGGGGGCGTTTGGCGTGCTGGGCCAGGGGCTTATCGACGAAGCGGTGGGTCAGGTCCGCCAGCAGCAGCGAGGCCAATACAACCAGGACACCCAGGACCGGGCCCGGGGTCTCCACCTCGAGGGCGACGCTGGCCAGGATCAGCAACGGCCAGTGCCACAGGTAGAGCGGGTAGGCGATATCACCCAGCCAACGCATCACCTTCGACCCCAGTAGCCCGGCAACCTTGCCGCCACCGAGGATCACCAGCACCGCACCGATGATCGGGTAGAGCGTGGCCGGGCCGGGGAACTGGGTGGCTCCGTCAAAGAAGAAACCGGTGGTCAGTACCATGAACAGGCCGACGATGGTGAAGATCTCCTTCACCCAGCCAGCCAGGCTCAACCGGGTGCCATAGAGCACCAGCAACCCACCCAGCGTCAGTTCCCAGAAGCGGGTCCAGGTGGAGTAGTAGTTCAGCGGCTGGTTGATGAAATGCATCACGATGGCGTAGCCGAAGGAGAATACCGTCAGCGCCAGCAGCAGCGGACCGGCCAGCTCAGCAGCCTCGGAAACCCCCACCCGGCGGCGACGTTGTCCGCGCAACACGAAGGAGATGATGGTGGCCACCAGGATGGCGAAGAGATAGAACTGCCCCTGCACCGACATCGACCAGAGGTGCTGCAGCGGGCTGACCGTGTTGGAGGCGACGTTATAGTCCGCCCCTTGGTCCGCGAGCTCCCAGTTCTGGAAATAGAGCAGGCTGGCGGTCAGCTGCCGGGCGACGTTGAGGTTGCGTAGTTCCGGGGCGAAGATGACGATGCCCACCGCGGTGGTGGCGAGCACCAGCACCAGCCCCGGCAGCAGTCTGCGCAGGGTGCGCCAGATCGGCCACCACATGTTCAGGGAAGCATCCGGGCGGGCCGCATAACGTAGCTGCGAGCCGAGGAAGAAATAGCCGGAGAGCAGCAGGAAGACATCCACCCCACCGGAGACCCTGCCGACGAAGACGTGGAAGAGCACCACGAAAGCGATCGCGATGCCCCGGAGGCCGTCGAGGTCGTATCGGTAGGGAGCCGTCCGTAGTGAATCCCGGGTGGTACCCATGAAAATGCTTGCCTCCGAAACGAATGGGTCTGATGACCCGTTACACGCTACCAAGAGAAGCCGGGCGGGCCTTCATCTGCGGTCTCGGGGAATCTGGACCTAGAGTGGAGACCATGCAGATGAAAGACATGATGGCCCCGCCACCCGTGAAACTCCCCGAGGATCCGGCCGTGGCCAAGAACCCCGCTGACAATGACACCGCTCTCGCTCACCCGGATAGCCCACTGGTGTGGGCCCTGCGGGCCGAGGAGGCGCTCAAGAATGCCGAGAACACCGATGAGAAGTTGATCGCCTACGCCCTGGCACGCACCGGCTACCACCGGGGCCTGGACCGCTTGCGCGGCAATGGCTGGAAAGGCTGGGGTTCGGTCCCCTATGAGCATGAACCGAATCAGGGTGTGCTGCGTGCCATCGCGGCTCTCGCCCTGGCGGCCAGGGCCATCGGCGAGGATGCCGAATATGACCGCTGCCGGGCCCTGCTCTCGGACAGCGACCCGGCCTGTGTGACCACCCTGCTTGATTCCTAGGCTACCGGGACACCCGCCCGGGCGTTGACCCGGGCGATGGCCTCCCGGGCCACCAGTTCCTGGATACCCATGTCCAGCTCTGAGGTGAACCCCACGCAGGAGCAGTTGATCTCCCCCAGCACATAGGTGTCCGAGCCGTCCCCGGCGGTGTCCAGCATGAAGTCCGCGGTCCAGATCAGCGGAATATCATCACCGCCGAGCTTCTCGGCGATCACCGGCCGCGCCTCGGCGAACATGTCCACCAGTTCCTGCCAGGCCGACGGCTTGTCATAGGTGTACTTCGCCCCGGAGAAGAGGGTGGCGGAGAAATTATCGCCCCCCTCGGCCGGCTTCTTGTGCACCACGAACACGGGGTGCGGGCCGACCAGCAGGATCCGGATCTCCCCCTCGACGATGCGCGGCATGAAGCGCATGTCCACCAGCATGCCGTTGTCACCGATGATGTACTGCTCGCAGAAGTCCATGAACTCCCCCAGCTGAAGAATTTCAGTGTGGTTGTCCACCGCCTCGGTGCACTTGAGTTCGGTGTCCAGCGGCAGCGGGGTGCCCGGCGCAATCTGGGCAGCCAGTTCCTTGTCCACCAGCTGGACCCGCCAGATTCCGGATCCGGTGGAGCCACGGTTCTGCTTGAGCACCCGTTCCCCGTAGGACAGGGAGGCGGGGAAGGTGTCCCGGAAGCTGGGCACGTCGTAGTAGGCGGCGGTGTCGGCCGGTACCAGGTCGGTGTCGTTGAGCTTGACCAGGGCGTCCTTGGCTCCGTAGGCCATCATCTCCGCCGGGGTGGACATGCCCACCAGGCCGGCTTCCGCCAGGCGGGTCAGCAGATCGAAGTAGCCCTTCTCACCGCCGGGGATGTTGCCGGGGTTGACCCGGGAGATGTAGCCGCTGAAATTCGCGGTGACGTAATCGTGGAGGTCTTCGGTCCACTCCGGGCGGTAGTACAGGACCTCGGTGTTCCAGCCCTGCGCACGCAGAGCTGCAACGATGGGCATGGTGTCGCGACGGTGGCCGTCAATGAACTTGTCGGACCCGCCCTCCACCTCAAAGATAACGATGCTCTGAAGCACGGAAACCCTCATTTCAAACTGTGGTGGCGCAGGCCACAGTGGTCCTGCCCAGAAAGAATAAAGCAACATCCCCTGAAGTCTCTTCACCAGAACCACCGAAGTTAGCAAAGACACATCCGACCCTCCCGGTGACCGCTTCGACGGGGACCAGCCGGCGATGTTTCCAGAGTTACTCAGGACACACAGGGCTGCCTCAGGTGACCATTCCCAGCGCCGAGGCACTAATCTTGGACAAGGACAAAACCCGCAGCACCTGAAAGGCACCGATAACATGGCTGTTCCTCACGATCCCAACCCGCAGTTTGCGGAATACGCACACCCAGAGCGTCTGGTCTCCGCCTCATGGCTGAGCGCCCGCCTCGGGACCCCGGGCCTGCGGGTCGTCGAATCGGATGAGGACACCCTCCTCTACGACATCGGCCACATCCCCACCGCGGTGCGCATCGACTGGGCCAAGGACCTCAATGATCCGGTCACCCGTGATTTCATCGACGGTGAGGCCTTCGCCAAGCTGATGCGCTCCAAGGGCATCAAGCGGGATGACACCGTCGTCGTCTACGGTGACAAATCCAACTGGTGGGCCTCTTTCACCCTCTGGGTGTTCGAGCTCTTCGGGCATGAGGATGTCCGACTGCTCGACGGTGGCCGTGACGCCTGGATGGCGGAGGAGCGCGACACCTCCTTCATGGTCCCCGATCTGCCTGCCAGTGACTACCCCATCGTCACGCGCGAAGATCTTCCGCTGCGGGCCTTCGTCGACGAGGTTCGTGCCGCGATCGACAGTGACACCGCCCTGGTGGACGTGCGCTCCCCCGAGCAGTTCGCCGGTGAGGGTGAGACCCCCGGTGTGCTGCGTGGCGGTCACATCCCCTCGGCCCGGAACCTGCCCTGGGGCAAGTCCGTGCACCCCAACTCCCGTTTCCGTTCCCGCGCGGAGCTGGCGGAGAGCTACGCTGAGCTGAACCCGGCGGATCCGAGCATCGTCTACTGTCAGATGGGGGATCGTTCCGCCCATACCTGGTTCGTGCTGAAGTACCTGCTGGGTTTCCAGAACATCCGTAATTACGACGGTTCCTGGGCGGAGTGGGGCAACATGGTCCGCATGCCCATTGCCCGGGGTGGAAACCAGGGTAATTAGGCAACGGAAAGTTATTCGTGCTACCCCTGAAGTAACGACTTACCCGGCCCCACCGACATCAAAGTGTGGCCGGTTATGCCACAATTATCCTATTGCCCATCAAAACGATGGGCGCTTTATGCGAACAGAACGTGAGTGTTCCCTCACGTCCCAGGGCATTGAAGCCCACATGAACTGATTCCAACCCAGGAGGACTCCCCGTGTCAGTTGAGGCAAAGAAGATCACGAAGGTCCTGGTGGCCAACCGTGGTGAAATCGCGATCCGCGTTTTCCGTGCGGCCCAGGATGCCGGTATCGCCAGCGTCGCCGTATATGCCGAGCCGGATGCCGACGCCCCCTTTGTCGGTTATGCCGATGAGGCTTTCGCCCTCGGTGGCCAGAACTCCGCCGAGTCCTACCTGGTCTTCGACAAGATCCTCGATGCCGCGGCGAAGTCCGGTGCGGATGCCATCCACCCGGGTTATGGCTTCCTCTCCGAGAACGCTGATTTTGCCCAGGCCGTCATCGACGCCGGACTGATCTGGATCGGCCCCTCCCCGGAGTCCATCCGCAGCCTCGGCGACAAGGTCACCGCGCGCAACATCGCCACCAAGGTCAATGCCCCGATGGCACCGGGCACCAAGGAGCCCGTCAAGGACGCCTCCGAGGTGGTTACCTTCGCCGAGGAGCATGGTCTGCCGATCGCCATCAAGGCCGCCTTCGGTGGCGGTGGTCGTGGCATGAAGGTGGCCTACAAACTTGAGGAGGTCGCCGACCTCTACGAGTCCGCCACCCGTGAAGCTGTGGCCGCCTTCGGCCGTGGGGAGTGCTTCGTGGAGCGCTACCTGGACAAGGCCCGCCACGTCGAGGCCCAGGTCCTGGCCGACCAGCACGGCAACGCCATCGTCACCGGCACCCGTGACTGCTCCCTGCAGCGACGTTTCCAGAAGCTGGTGGAGGAGGCCCCGGCCCCCTTCCTCAGCGAGGAGCAGCGCAAGACCATCCATGACTCCGCCAAGGCCATCTGCCACGAGGCCGGCTACTACGGTGCGGGTACCGTGGAGTACCTGGTCGGTGCCGACGGCCTGATCTCCTTCCTGGAGGTCAACACTCGCCTGCAGGTTGAGCACCCCGTCACCGAGGTCACCACCGGCCTGGACCTGGTGCGTGAGCAGTTCCGCATCGCCGAAGGCAAGGAACTGCGCCTCACCGAGGATCCGAAGCCGAATGGCCACGCCTTCGAGTTCCGCATCAACGGCGAGGACGCCGGCTCCAACTTCATGCCCGCCCCGGGCACCATCACCACCTACCGCGAGCCCTCCGGCCCGGGTGTCCGCATGGACTCCGGTGTCGTGGAAGGTTCGGTCATCGGTGGCCAGTTCGACTCCATGCTCGCCAAGCTGATCGTCTGGGGTGAAACCCGCGAGGAGGCCCTGCGCCGCTCCAAGCGTGCCCTGGATGAGTACATCATCGAGGGTATGCCCACGGTGATCCCCTTCCACCGCCACATCGTGGAGAACCCGGCGTTCATCGGGGATGGTGAGAAGTTCGAGGTCTACACCAAGTGGATCGAGGAGGTCTGGGACAACCCCATCGCCCCTTATGTCGATGCGGCGGATGTCGAGGAGGATGAGAACCTCCCCTCCCAGAAGGTCGTCGTCGAGATCGACGGTCGTCGCGTGGAGATCGCCCTGCCGGGCAGCTTCGGCATCACCTCTGGTGGCACCGCGAAGAAGAAGGCCAAGAAGCGTCGCTCCGGCGGCGCCAAGGGCGGCGCCTCCGGCGATGCCGTGGTCGCACCGATGCAGGGCACCGTCATCAAGGTTGAGGTCGAGGAAGGCCAGGAGGTCACCGAGGGTGAGACCATCATCATCCTTGAAGCCATGAAGATGGAGAACCCGGTCAAGGCCCACAAGTCCGGTACCGTCACCGGCTTGGCCACCGAGGCCGGCGCCGGCGTGACCAAGGGTGCTGTGCTGCTCGAGATCAAGTAGCCCCCCCCCCCCCCCCCGAGCCGAGCTAACCCCCACCGAGAAAGAACTTCGGTGGGGGTTTCTTCGCCACTGGCACAGCATGTGGGGTACATCATTTTCCTAAGTATCTGTCCCCCCGGCCAGCCAGGTCGCCGACTACGGGCCTTCCAACCTGGGCCGCCATGATTCTCCGGTCCCGGAACTGCATTAATCATCCCGGCAGGGACTAAGATTCTTTAGTCATGGAGAGTTCTGAGTTCCTCATCCGCCCGGCCACCGAATCGGACCGGACATTCCTGGCGCGCATGTTCTATCTGACCGATGTGCTCGGTGATGAAACCCGCCGGGTCAGCGAAACCTTCCTCAAGGACCGCCGGAACTACGTCGACTTCTGGACCCCGGATCAAGGGGGGCTGGTCGCCTTCAGTCCGGCGGGGGTTCCGGCCGGTGCCGTCTGGTTGCGCGCCGGGGACAACAATCGCCCCCGCTACGGTTTCATCGACACGGATATTCCCGAGTTGGCCATCGCGGTGGAGAAGCGTTACTCCGGCCGGGGCCTGGCCACCAGACTGATCCGTGAGATCCTGGATGCCTCCCACCAGGCGGGTGCCCCGGCGGTTTCCCTGGCTGTTGATGAGGGCAATGAACGTGCCCGCGATCTCTACCTGATGCTCGGTTTCCAGGTCTACGAGGATCGTGCCGCCCTGGGCACCGCAGCCATGATCTACCGCTTCCCCACCTCCTAGTCTGGTCGGGAAGGGGCGGATAAGCAGGCGGAGCTAGAGTTCCTCGATCTCCGCGGCTGCCCGGTTCAGGATCCCGATGATCTTCTCACGGTCCGCTTCACCGGTGGCCTTGACGGCGCGCTTTAAGCGGAACATCGCCTCGCGGCCCCGGAAATGCGGGTCCTGGGGATCCTGGGGGTGTGCGTAGCTGTCCAGGATCTGAGACCACTGCGTCTCATTCTCGGTGACCAACTGGGCACCCTCCTCAGTGAGGGTGGCCAGCTTGCGTCCGGAGTCGGTGGTGATGGTGATCAGGCCTTCATCCTCAAGGAGGCTGAGCGTCGGGTAGATGGCGCCGGGGCTCGGGGTCCACTGACTGTTGGTGCGCTCCCCGATCAGGCTGATCAGCTGGTAGCCGTGCATCGGGGACTGCTGGAGCAGGTGGAGGATGACATTGCGGAGGTCACCGCGCCCCGCCCTTCCTCCGCGACCCCGGCCGTAGCCTCCCCCGCCGCCGCGGTGGCGACGGGCGTGGTGGCCGCGGCGGCCGAATCCGCAACCGTGATGGGGTCCGTGTCCGCTGCCTTCAAGATCACGGCAGTTGTGGTGGTTATGTGCGTAGCTCATGTTAGGAGCCTTTCTGGGGTGGGGTTGGTGTCCCAATCTGTTTGCCGGGGCACCGCTGATAAAATTAACGATATATCGTGACATATCTTAAAGTCAACGATGTATCGCAAACTATTTTCCCCCACCCCGGAATCTCCTGCTCAACGGGCAGAAAAAACGCGGTGCCGGCACTCCCCCACCCAGGGAAGTACCGACACCGCGCCCTTTCAATCAGGCATTCCGGAGCCAGATCAGTCCTCGATCACGACCAGCAGATCATTGCCCTCGACCTTCTCGGGCTGCTTGAGCACCACCCGCGAGATCCTGCCGTCACGGGTGGCGGTGATGGTGGCCTCCATCTTCATGGCCTCGATCACGGCCACCGGATCACCGGCGCTGACCTCGGCGCCCTCCTCGACGGAGATGGTGACGACACCGGAGAAAGGTGCAGCCACATGGTCCTTGTTCTTCGGGTCAGCCTTTTCCGCGGTGGCGGTGACGGACTCCACGCTGCGGTCACGGACCTGCAGGGGGCGGATCTGGCCGTTGACATTGCAGACCACCCGACGCATGCCCTTGTCATCCGGTTCGCCGATGGCGTCCAGGCGGACCACCAACGGAGTTTCACCCGGGATGCGGATGACGGTCTCCACACCCTCCTTGAGTCCGTAGAGGAATTCACGGTCATCGAGTGCGGAGATATTGCCGAAGAGGCGCAGATGTTCCTGGAACTCCTCGAACTGCTTCGGGAAGAGCAGGCGGTTCAGGGAATCCCGGCGGGTCTTGTGATCCTCGGACTCCAGGTTCGGCAGCTCCTCGTCCGGAACCTCCACCATGTGGGTTTCCTTCTCGGCGCGGCCCGCCAGCGCACGGGTGCGCAAGGGCTCAGGCCAGCCACCGGGCGGGGTGCCCAGCTCACCGCGGAGGAAGGCGGTGACGGAGTCCGGGATGTCGTACTGCTGCGGGTCCTTGGCGAAGTCCTCGACACTGACGCTGGCACCGACCAGGTGGAGTGCCAGGTCGCCGACCACCTTGGAGGAGGGCGTGACCTTGGTGGGTCGTCCCAGCAGCTCATTGACATCCGCGTAGGCGTTCTCGATCAGCTCGAAGCGGTCCCCCAGCCCCAGGGCGTTGGCCTGGGTTCGCAGGTTGGAGAGCTGACCACCTGGGATCTCGTGGCGGTAGACACGCCCCGTCGGGCCGGGGATGCCGGCCTCGAAGGGGGCGTAGACCTGGCGCACGGCCTCCCAGTAGGGCTCCAGGTCACCCACGGCATCCAGGGAGAGGCCGGTGTCGCGGTAGGTGTTGGCGAAGGCCGCGACGATCGCGGAGAGGGAGGGCTGGGAGGTGGTGCCGGACATCGGTGCGGAGGCACCGTCGACGGCGTCGGCCCCGGCGTTGGCGGCGGCCAGGTAGGTGGCCAGCTGGCCACCGGCGGTGTCGTGGGTGTGCACGTGCACCGGCAGGTCGAATTCCTTGCGCAGGGCGGTGACCAGCTTGGTGGCCGCAGCGGGGCGCAGCAGGCCCGCCATGTCCTTGATGGCGAGGATGTGGGCACCGGTGCCCACGATCTCCTCGGCCAGCTTCAGGTAGTAGTCGAGGGTGTAGATATTCTCATTGGGATTCAACAGGTTGCCGGAGTAGGCCATGGCAACCTCGGCGACGGTGGTGTTGGTCTCCAGGACGGCGTCGATGGCGGCCCGCATCTGGGAGACGTCATTGAGGGCGTCGAAGATGCGGAAGATGTCCACCCCGGAGTCAGCGGCCTCCTTGACGAAGGTCCGGGCGACATTGTCCGGGTAAGGGGTGTAACCGACGGTGTTGCGGCCCCGCAGCAACATCTGGATGTTGATGTTCGGCATCGCCTGACGCAGCGAATCCAGTCGCTCCCAGGGGTCCTCGTGGAGGAAGCGCATCGCCACATCGTAGGTGGCGCCGCCCCAGGCCTCCACGGAGAAGAGCTCCGGGGTGGTGCGGGAGACAACCTCAGCGGCCTTGACCAGGGCGGTGGAACGCACCCTGGTGGCCAACAGGGACTGGTGGGCGTCACGGAAGGTGGTGTCGGTGACTGCCAGGGCGTCCTGCTTGCGCAGGGCCTCGGCGAACTTCTTCGGACCCAGGTCACGCAGCAGGTCATGGGAACCACGCGGCACGGAGTCCTGGTCGTCGATCAGCGGCAGCTTCGTGGCCGGGCGGATGTCGACGGGGTTGTCGCCATTGGGCTTGTTGACGGTGACATCCGCCAGGAAGTCCAGGATCCGACCCGGTACATCCACGGCCGGCGGGGCAGCCAGCAGGTGGGGATGTTCCTTGATGAAGTCGGTGGAGATACGGCGACTCTGGAAGTCCTCCTCGCGCAGCAGGCTCCGCAGGAAACCGATGTTGGTGGCCACGCCGGAGACGTGGAACTCAGCCAGGGCCCGCTGGGCGCGGGTCACGGCGGTGTCGAAGTCGGCACCACGGCAGGTCATCTTGACCAGCATGGAGTCGAAGTGCGCGGAGATCTCGCCGCCCAGGGAAGACGCGCCGTCGAGACGCACACCGGCACCGCCCGGGGAACGGTAACCGGTGATGGTGCCGGTGTCGGGGCGGAAACCGTTGGAGGGATCCTCGGTGGTGATGCGGCACTGCAGGGCGGCACCGGTAACCTTGATGGAGTCCTGGGTCAGGCCCAGCTCCTTCAGGGTGGCACCGGCCGCGATGTGGATCTGGGACTTGACCAGGTCCACACCGGTGATTTCCTCGGTGACGGTGTGCTCGACCTGGATGCGGGGGTTCATCTCGATGAAGACGTGGTTGCCCTGCTCATCAACGAGGAATTCCACGGTGCCGGCACCGTAGTAGTTGATGGACTTGCAGAACTTGACCGCGTCGGCACAGATCTGTTTCCGCAGCTTCGGATCCAGGTGCTGGGCCGGGGCGATCTCCACGACCTTCTGGTGGCGACGCTGCAGGGAGCAGTCCCGCTCATAGAGGTGGATGACGTCCCCGGTGTGGTCACCGAGGATCTGGACCTCGATGTGCTGCGGCTTGAGCACCGCACGCTCGATGTAGACATTGCCGTCACCGAAAGCGGCCTCAGCCTCACGGGAGGCCTCCGCCGCCAGCTGGGGCAGGTCCTCGGGCTTCTCGACGAAGCGCATGCCACGGCCTCCGCCGCCAGCCACGGCCTTGACGAAGAGGGGGTAAACCTGCCCCTCGGCCTGCTCAACCAGGACCGCGATGTCATCGCTGGGCTCGGATTCCTCCAGGGTGGGAAGGCCGGCCTTGCGGGCGGCGGAGACCGCCTTGGCCTTGTCACCGGTCAGATCCAGGGTTTCTGGGCTGGGACCGATGAAGGTGATGCCGTTCTCGGCACATTCCCGTGCCAGCTGTGCCTTCTCGGAAAGGAAACCATAACCGGGGTAAACCGCGTCAGCACCGGTCTTTTTCGCGGCCCGGATGATCTCGTCGATGTCGAGATACGCCTTGACCGGGGAGCCCTCGACACCGATACGCATGGCCTCGGAGGCGAAGCTGCGGTGGAAGGAGCTCCGGTCCTCACGGGGATATACGGCGACCGTCTGAGCACCCGTCTCATTGGCGGCACGGAATGCGCGGACCGCAATCTCACCACGGTTGGCGACTAGAACCTTGGTGAAGGTCGGCAGCTGTTTCGTTACCACTTTGGGTAATCCTTTCCTAGAACGATGATTCCACTAATATTGTGAGACAAATTACGAAACCCAGCATAACGCATGTAGATCATGCGAATGCCGGGTATCGGTCACATTGTTTGCAGACTTAACTTTCGGATGAATTTTGCCGGGGGAAAGGCTCAGGGCCTAACGGTCGGCATCCGCCACGGAGCGCTGGGGTGCCCCGTTGTAGGCGGAGAGCGGGCGGATCAGGGCGTTGCTGGAGTACTGCTCCACGATGTGGGCGATCCAGCCGGTGACCCGAGCCAGGACGAACAGCGGGGTGAAGAACTCCACCTCGAAGCCGAGCAGGTGATAGGCGGGCCCGGAGGGGAAGTCCAGGTTCGGCTTGATGCCGGTGCGGCCATCCATGGTCTCCGCCATGATGTCGTACATCTCGACCCACTTCTGACCGTCCTTGCGTGCGGCCAGCTCCCTGAATGCGGCCTCCATGGTCGGAACCCGGGAGTCACCCTTCTTGTAGACACGGTGACCGAATCCCATGATCAGGTCCTTGTTGTCCAGGGCGTTGTTCACCCAGTCCGCGGCCTTGGCGGGATCATCGATCTCGAGCATGGTGTGCATGACGAACTCATTGGCACCACCATGCAGGGGCCCCTTCAGCGCCCCGATCGCGCCGGTGATGGCGGAGTAGGCGTCCGAGCGGGTGGAGGTGATCACCCGGGAGGTGAAGGTGGAGGCGTTGAAGGAGTGCTCGGCGTAGAGGATCAGGGACTGCTCGAAGGTCTTGATGTCCTCCGGGCTATTGGCCGGGGAGCCTTCCTCATCACCGAAGACCATGTAGAGGAAGTTCTCGGCGAAGCCACGGTCGAGGCAGGGCTCGATGAACTCCTGTCCCGCGCGGCGCCGGATGTCATAGGCCACCGCGGTGGGCAGCTGGGCCAGCAGATTCAGGCCGATGCCACGGATGTGCTGCTCACTGGTGGTGAAGGGTTCCGGGTCCTTGGTGCCCACGTAGGACACTGCGGTGCGGAGCACATCCATGGGGTGGCAGGTGGTGGGGAGGACATCGATCAGCTTGATCAGGTCCGGATCGAGCTTGCGCAGCTCCTTGCCTTCGGCATTGCGTTGCTCGAGCTGCTCGGCGGTGGGCAGCTCCCCCTCCCAGAGGAGGTAGGCCACCTCCTCGAAGGTGCACTCCGCGGCCAGTTCCTGCACCGGGTAACCCCGGTAGGTCAGCGAGTTGGTCTCCGGGACGACCTTGGAGACAGCGGTGTAGTCGGCGACGACACCGGCCAGGCCCTTGCGGATTTCGGTTTCATTGCTCATGAGGTTTTCCGTCCTTCAGTTAAGGGGTTCGATCTGGGGGTTGGAGGGTGCTGCGTACAGGGGTTTTAGCTGGGGTAGTTGTCCGCGGAGTAGGTGAACACCTGCTGGTCGAAGGCGTTGTACTCGTTGTAGCGCAGCAGTTCATAGAGGCGGGAGCGGTGCTGCATACGGTCGATCCAGCCAGTCTGGTCACCGCTGCGTTCAATGTCCTGCAGGGCGGATTCCACCTGGCCCATGGCGATCCTCAGGAGGGTCACCGGGTAGATCACGGCGTTATAGCCGATCTCCTCCAGGGTCTGGGCGGTCTGCAGCTCGGTCTTACCGAATTCGGTCATATTCGCCAGCAGGGGCACATCCACCGCGGCCCGGAACTTCTCGAACTCCGCCGGGGTATGCAGCGCTTCGGTGAAGATCAGGTCGGCACCGGCATCGGCGTAGGCCTTGGCACGCTCGATGGCGGCGTCGATGCCCTCAACCCCCGCGGCGTCGGTACGCGCACAGATCACGAAGGAGTCATCGCGACGCTCATTGACGGCCGCCGTGATGCGACGCAGCATCAGATCGGTCGGCACGACCTCCTTGCCGTCGAGGTGACCGCAGCGCTTGGGATTGACCTGATCCTCAAGGTGACAGCCGGCCACCCCGGCATCCTCAAGTTCGCTGACGGTCCGGGCCGCGGACATCGGCTCACCGAAACCGGTGTCCGCATCCACCAGCACCGGCAGATCGGTGGAACGGGCGATCTGGCGGGCCCTACCGGCCACCTCGCTCAGGGTGGTCAGCCCGATATCAGGAAGGGCCAGGTCAGCGGCCAGGACCGCGCCGGAGACATAGACACCCTCAAAACCGGCTTCCTGGATGGTGCGTGCCACCAGCGGGGAGAAGGCGCCCGGCATGCGCTGGATCTTGCCGGAGTTCAATCCCGCCCGGAATGCTTGACGACGCTCCGTCGGTGTCACCGTGGAGGAGAAGAGGCCGGCCATCAGAGCAGGCCCTTTCCGGTGTCGGGAGCCTGGGACAGAACTTCGGAGGTCAGCTCGATATTAAGTTCCCGCAGGTCCTCAAGATCCGGGAGGGACTGCACCGCCTTGAGGAAGCGCTCCTGCTCCTCTTCGGCGATGACCCCCTCAGCCAGGGTCCGGAATTTCTGGATGTACTGCTCCCTGGCGAAGGGGCGGGCGCCCAGAGGGTGAGCGTCGGCCACCGCCAGCTCATCCTCGACGACGGTGCCATCGGTGAAGGTGATCACGGCTCTGGCACCGAAGGCCTTCTCCTTCGGGTCGGTGGAGTGGTAGCGGCGGGTCCACTCCGGATCCTCGACGGTGGAGACCTTCTGCCACAGTTCAATGGTCTCCGGACGGTGTGCCCGCTCCGGGGAGTAGGAGTGCCCGTGATGCCAGGAACGATCCTCCAGCGCCACCGCGAAGATGTACATGATGGAGTGGTCCAGGGTCTCCCGGGAGGCGTCCGGATCAAATTTCTGCGGGTCGTTGGATCCGGTACCGATCACATAATGGGTGTGGTGACTGGTGTGCAGGACGATGGACTCCACCTCACTGAGGTTCTTTCCTTCGGCGGCGAGCTGTTCGCCCATGCGGCGGGCCAGATCGATCGGGGCCTGGGACTGGTACTCCGCGGAATGTTCCTTGGTGTAGGTGTCGAGGATGCCGCGCTTTTCCTCACCCTCCCCCGGCAGCGGAATGGTGTACTCATGATCCGGGCCGGAGAGCAGCCAGGCGATGACACCATCCTCACCCTCCCAGATCGGGGAAGGTGCACCCTCCCCGCGCATCGCACGGTCCACGGCCTCAATGGCCATCTTGCCGGCAAACGCCGGGGCGAAAGCCTTCCAGGAGGAGATCTCACCCTTACGGGACTGGCGGGTGGCGGTGGTGGTGTGCAAAGCCTGTCCGATGGCCTGGTAGATGGTCTCCACATCCAGGTTCAGCAGGGTGCCGATACCGGCAGCCGCAGAAGGACCGAGATGGGCGACGTGGTCGATCTTGTGCTCATGCAGGCACATGCCGCGGACCAGATCCACCTGAATCTCATAACCGGTGGCCAGGCCACGAATCAGGTCACGTCCGGTCGCGCCGGCATGCTGGGCAGCCGCCAGGATCGGGGGGATATTGTCACCGGGATGGGAGTACTCGGCGGCCAGGAAGGTGTCGTGGAAATCCAGCTCACGCACTGCCACACCATTGGCCAGGGCAGCCCACTCAGCGGAGAAGCTGCCCGGGATGCCGAAAACGGCGGCACCGGAAGCGGAAACCGGATGCGACTCAGCCTGACGGCGGGCAACGGTGACCGGGCGACGCAGGACAGAAGCCGCGGAGACAGCGGCATTGTCGATGATGCGGTTGATGATCATCTCACGGGTGTCTTCCGGCACCTCCACGGGATCAGCGGCAACGCGGGCGATCTTGTAGGCGAGGTGCTCCTCCTTGGGGAACTCCTCAGCTGAACGGCGGGTACGCACCTGGTGGTCGATCATGAAATCTCCTGAATCACGAAGGGGATGTTGTGCCCCTCATGCTAGGTGCCGGAGTGTGCCTACCGTCACAGGCAACCATTGTGTAATGTAGCGTCATGATTTCGCAATCTCTGCGAAACTTGTGGAATCCGCAGGTCAACACATTAAGCAGCAGGAAAGGCGTCATGAGCAAGCTCTTCGCGGGGGCAAGAATTCGCACCCTCCGCCGCTCCGCACACCTCACCCAGGTCGAGATGGCTCGCCAGCTGAACCTCTCCACCAGCTACCTCAACCAAATCGAGAATGACCAACGCCCCCTGACCGCCACCGTGCTCATGGCACTGACCGCCAACTTTGAGGTCGAGGCCTCCTACTTCTCCCCCGACCAGGACGCCCGCACCGTCGCTGACCTCCAATCCGCCTTCCCCCAGGTACCCGCCGAACAACTCAGCGACCTCGCCTCCCGATACCCCGACCTCGTCGCCGAAATCATCGAAACCAACACCCACGGCAACAACCGGGAAGAAGGCCCCTACGAAGCGGTCCGGGACTTCTTCTACGATGCCCGCAACTACATTGACGAACTCGACCGACTCGGCGAAAACCTCGCCGCCGAACTCGGCGACCCCCAATTCCGGCTCAGCCGCATGGCCGCCCTCCTCGATGCCACAGCTGGAGTCAGCGTCCGCTTCCGCCGCCACTCCACCGGCCCCCGCCGCATCTACCACCCCGACACCCGCGAACTACACCTCCGCACCGGGCTTACCGACGCCCAGAACCTCTTCGAGATCGCCCTCCAATACGCCCTGCTCATCCACGACGAACTACTCCACCGCCTCGCCACCCCGCTCCCCGACGCCTCCTCCCGCGAAGTCGGCCGCCTCGGCCTGGCCCAGTACTTCGCCGCCTCAGTAGTCCTCCCCTACAGCTCCATCCTCCGGGTGGCCGAAGAAACCCACTACGACATCGACCGCATCGCCGCCCACTTCGGCACCGGCATCGAAACCACCTGCCATCGCCTGTCCACCCTCCAAAGACGTGGCCAACGCGGCATCCCCTTCTTCTTCATCCGCACCGACCGCGCCGGAAACATCTCCAAACGACAATCCGCCACCAGCTTCCACTTCTCCCGCTCCGGGGGCTCCTGCCCACTCTGGGTGATCCACCGTGCCTTCGAACAACCCAACCGCTTCGTCCGCCAGGTGGCATCCATGCCGGATGGCCGCAGCTACCTCTGGGTCGCCCGCACCGTGCAGGGCCCGGCACACGGCTTCGGCACCCCGCGCCGGGAATTCGTGGTGGGACTGGGCTGCGATCTCAGCCAGGCAGACCGGCTGGTGTACAGCCAGGGACTGGAGATGAACCCGGAATCCGCGACCCCCATCGGCCCGGGCTGCACCGCCTGCCCCCGCCCACATTGCCCACAGCGGGCCTTCCCGCAGTCCGAACGTCCCCTGGCGCTGGATCTGAATGTGACAGCGGATGAGCCCTATCAAACCCTCTAAAGGGGTGAGCCCATTAATTCGCAAGATTTACATTTTCACCGTATAGGGTGATGTAAATCACCTTTGCGGGCTTAGCTGGCGGGGGTGGCATTCCCTTCCCCTACATAGGGTGGTTCAAAACTGAATGGCCCTGGGAGAGGAAGTTTGAACATGAGCGATCATCACCGCAGCGCTGCCGAAGACTGGTTGGAGAAACTAGCTGCAGCCACCGGGCAGGACAGCGCGGAAGCTGCCGCCGCAGCAGTGGGCGAACTTTTCGAGGAGGAGGGTTATTGGCGTGACCTGCTGGCATTCTCCTGGAACCTCAGCACCGCTGAGGGGCGGGATGAGATCAACCGGATGGTTCAGGAAACCTGGCCGCGTTGCATCCTGCAGAACCCTGCACTCGACGGGGAAGTCGTCGATGAGGGCGAAGGCGTGCTGCGCGCTTTCCTCACCTTCGACTCCCAGGACTTCCACTGCCGTGGGGTGCTGCGGCTGCGCAACGGCAAGGCCTGGACCCTGCTCAGCTCCGCTCAGGAGCTCATCAACTTTCCCGAACCCCGCGGCCGGAACCGTGACCTCGGGGTAGAACACGGGGTGCGTGCGGAGCGGAAGAACTGGGCCACCCTGAAGGCGGAACGTCAGGCCGCACTCGGGGTCAGCGAACAGCCCTTCGTGCTGGTGGTGGGTGGAGGCCAGGGCGGCATTGCCCTGGCTGCCCGACTGAAGCGTCAGGGGGTGAGCACCCTGGTCGTCGATAAGCATCCCCGCCCGGGAGACCAGTGGCGGTCCCGCTACTCCTCGCTCTGTCTACATGACCCGGTCTGGTACGACCACCTGCCCTACATCCCCTTCCCCGACGACTGGCCGGTGTTCACCCCGAAGGACAAGATGGGCGACTGGCTGGAGCACTATGTCGGCATCATGGACCTGGACTACTGGCCCAACACCAACTGCGAGCAGGCGCACTTCGATGAGGAGAGCGGCCGTTGGACAGTACGGGTCAACCGTGACGGGCAGGAAATTGACCTCCACCCCGAGCATGTGGTGCTGGCCACCGGCATGTCCGGACTGCCCAACCGCCCCCAGCTGAAGGGGCAGGAGAGGTTCCACGGGGAAATCCGCCACTCTTCTGAACACCCCGGTGGTGGTGCGGACCAGGGTAAGAATGTGATCGTGCTGGGAGCCAACAACTCCGCCCACGACATCTGTGCCGATCTTTATGAAAATGGGGCGCATCCGGTGATGATCCAGCGTTCCAGCACCCATATCTCCCGCTCGGGCACCCTGATGAAGGAGGTCTTCGGCCCGCTCTACTCCGAAGAGGCACTGGAATCCGGGCTGGACACCGAAAGCGCAGACCTGCTTTTCGCCTCCTGGCCCTACAAGATCCTGCATGAGGTGCAGAAGCCCATCTTCGACCGGATCCGGGAGCAGGACAAGGAGTTCTATGAGGGTCTGGAGAAGGCTGGTTTCCTGCTGGACTTCGGGGATGATGACTCCGGGCTGTTCCTCAAGTACCTGCGCCGTGCCTCCGGTTATTACATCGACGTCGGCGCCTCCGAACTGATCGCCTCCGGCAAGGTCGAGCTGCATTCCGGGGTCACCATTGAGGAGGTGAAGGAAAATTCGGTGGTGCTCAGCGATGGCACCGAACTCCCCGCCGATGTGATCGTGCTGGCCACCGGATACGGCTCCATGAACGGCTGGGCTGCCCAGTTGATCAGCCAGGAGGTGGCGGAGCGGGTAGGTAAGTGCTGGGGTCTGGGTTCGGATACCACCAAGGACCCCGGGCCCTGGGAGGGTGAACTGCGCAATATGTGGAAGCCCACCAGGCAGCCGAATCTCTGGTTTCACGGCGGCAACCTGCACCAGTCCCGGCACTACTCCCGCTACCTGGCACTCCAGCTCAAGGCCCGGGCGGAGGGAATGGACACCCCGGTGTACGGGTTGGCGGAGGTGCATCACGCGGCCTGAGTGAGCCCACGCCACTCCCCCGCTGATCATGGAAGAATGTCCTTATGAACAGCGAGAATGAACTGCTGCTGGTGGAGGGTGCCGAGGGTATCCTCGCCATCGGCAGTGAATCAGCCCTTGACCAGTGGCAGGAATCAGCCGGTGAGGTTGCCCCGACCAGGCAACCGCCGGGCCTTGATCTCTCCTCCCTGGCCGCTGCAATCCCGGAGTTGATGGCTCTGGGCAAGGGGGTTCCCCATCGTTTTCTGCCCACCACATTGAAGCGGGGCGCCGAGGCGGGGCCTCGCCCCCCGGAGGTCCGGCGGATTGTCTTCGGCAGGGATGGCCGCGCCCAGTCCAGTGAACTGCTGGATCCCACCATGCTGCTGAGCCTCAATCCCCAGCTGATACTGGCGCAGGCTGCGGTGGAGGTGCTCTCCCAGTCCCTGGCGGAGATCCGGGAGGAATTGGTGGAAGTCCGGGAGGGGGTTCAGGAGCTGCTGCGCCAATCCGAGGCGGAACGCCTGGGGGATATCTACGGCCGCAACAAGGTGCTGCGCCGTGCGGTGCAGGGCCTGCACTCCGGGGAAACCTTGAGCACCACCGACTGGGATTCCCTGGCCAGTCTGGGGCCGGACCTGCAGATCGGCACCGAAAAGCTACGGCGCTATCTGGAGGCCACCCTGCGGGACCTTGATTATGAGTCCTCCCCGGGTCGTCGAGTGAGGCAGCTGGATAAATTTCTGGCGGCGGGGCGTTTCGTGGACCACCTCAAACTACTGGTGGTGGCCGAGGAGTCCCTGGCCCTCTATCAACGCATCCGCCTGGAACGGGTGCGGAACACTGAGCCGGAAGCTCTGGAGCAGACGGTGCGCAGCATCCAGCAGGTGCTGGAGAGCAATGTCCTGGAGGATATGTCGGTGGCGGAGGAGTTGAGCCGGGTACTCAGTGAGTTCGCGGTGCTCCGCCCCGCGGAAGGCCTGGACATCCTCAACCGGAGGCGGATGGACCGGCTCCGGGGAGAACTGCAGGAGGTGGCCCAGGAGTTCATCCGCCACCGCACCGGCCAGGCGGAGGAATGGTCCTTGAGTGAGTCAGCCCGGGTGAAGGATGCCATCGAGCATTACCGGCAGCGGATGGATCAGGCGCGGCGCAAGACGCTGCAGGCCACCGCGGATGGGCTGAGCAACCTGGCCAAGAAGATCGAACCGGAGGCCCCGAAGACCGAGGACTAGCCCAGGTCGTCGTGCTGGACGAGCTGGCGGGCGGCCTCTGTGATCGACCCGGAGAGCGAGGGGTAGACCGAGAAGGTGTCGGCCAGGTCAGCCACGGTCAGGCGGTTGGTCACGGCCACCGCGATCGGCAGGATCAGTTCGGAGGCGGTCGGGGCGACCACGACACCACCGATGATCAGGCCGGAGTTGCGGCGACAGAAGAGCTTGACGAAACCGTGGCGCAGGGAACGCATCTTGGCACGGGGGTTGCGGCGCAGCGGCAGCACGATCACCCGGGCGGAAACCTCGCCGGACTTGATCTGCTCATGGGTGACACCCACGGCGGCGATCTCCGGGCGGGTGAACACGGCGGTGGCCACGGTCTTCAGACGGATCGGGGAAACACCTTCACCCAGGGCGTGGTACATCGCGACGCGGCCCTGCATGGCGGCGACAGAAGCCAGGGGGAAGAGGTCGGTGCAGTCACCGGCGGCGTAGATGCCGGGGACATTGGTGCGGGAGACCCGGTCTACCTTGATGTGGCCGGAGCGGGTGGTTTCCACACCGACGCCATCCAGACCCAGGTTCTGGGTCTTGGGGATGGAGCCGATGGACATCAGGGCGTGGGAACCGAAGATCTCGCGGCCATCGGCGGTGCGGACACAGACCCCACCGTCCTCGGTGCGGGTGACGGTGTCCACGCGGGCATGCTTCTCCAGGGAGACACCCCGCTCCCTGAGCACGGTCTCCAGGACATCGGCGGCGTCAGCGTCATCGTGGGGCAGGATGCGGTCCCGGGAGGCGACCATGGTGACCTTGACACCCAGCTCGGCGAAGGCGGAGACGAATTCGGCACCGGTGACACCGGAACCGACGACGATGAGGTGCTCCGGGGTCTCCTTCAGGTCATAGACCTGCTGCCAGGTGAGGATGCGCTCATTATCGGGCTTGGCGCCATCGAGGATGCGCGGTGTGGCGCCGGTGGCGACCAGGACCAGGTCACACTCGATGGTTTCTTCGGTGCCGTCGCGGTGCATGGCCTTGATGAAGTGGATGGTCTGCTTCGGCTCATAGTCATCGAAGCTGCCGCGACCGTCGATGATGCGCACCCCGATGCGTTCGATCTGGGAGCGGACATCCGCGGACTGGTCGGCGGCCAGAGCCCTCACGCGGTGGTTGAGGGCATCCAGGTCGATGGTGGCATCGCCGATGCCCTTGTTCAGGCCCATGTCATCGGCCCGGCGCATATCGGTTTTGATGCCGGAGCCGGCGATGAAGGACTTGGAGGGGACACAGTCGTGGATGACCGCGGAACCGCCCAGGCCCTGATCCTCGATGAGGGTGATTTCGGCACCGTACTTGGCGCCGGCCAGGGCTGCTTCATAGCCGGCGGGACCGCCGCCGATGATGACGATTCTCTTGGTCAAGGGGTTTCCTCCACGCTGTTGATCTCTAGACGAAAATGGGTGTTTCGTCCTCCCACCCTAATCCAAGAAGGGGCCCGCCGCCGACGCGTCCGCTCCGTACTGCTCCACCACGGAGGCGAAGAGCCGGACCCCGACCCCGATGGACCGTTCATCGACCACCAGATCCGCCTGGTGCAGATCCTGGGTGGTGCCTTCACCGGACCAGCAGCCGAGCCTGGCCATGGAGCCCGGAACATGTTCCAGGTACCAGGAGAAGTCCTCCCCACCGGAGGACTGCGGGGCCTGGA